>CAZYOU010000139.1:0-5711 GCA_964649315.1 uncultured Stakelama sp.
TGCCACGAGATCGAACTGAGCGCGATCGCGGTCGGCAAAATTGCGCGCGGCACCAGATTGGGCGCAAGCGCACCAAAAGCAGGTCCGGCAAAGGCTCGGCAGAAACCGAGTGCGACAGCCACCGAAAACAGCACCGGCAACGTCATATTCCCGCGATAGGTAACGATCGCGAGGACCAGCGCGCACAGCACTTGCAGCGTTACCGTCGCCCGCGCGATCCAGCGTCGATCGAACCTATCAGCGACCCAGCCGGTGATCGGCGTGGAAAAAAACAGCGGCAGGAATTGCAGTAGCCCGATCAGCCCCAATTGCGCTGCGGCTGCGCTCGGGCCCATCGTTTCGAGCGCGATCGTGTAGGTTTGCCAGCCAATCACGATGATCATCGCGTTCTGCGCGATCGTCATCGAAAAACGTGCCGCCCAGTAAAAGCGGAAGTTGGTAATTTGAAAAGGGTGGGTCGCCTCGGCCATCGCGTGCGGCTTTAATGCGCTTGGGGCCAGCGGAGCAATCGGCGATTGCTGGCCGGCCCCAAGCTTTTCTTGCGGCGGTTAAACCTTCAAGCCGCCAGAAACGCCAGCAGATCGGCGGTGAAGCGATCGCGGTGCGTAACGGTGAAGCCGTGCGGGGCACCTTCATATTCGATCAGCTGGGCACCCGCGATGCCTGCGGCTGCGGGGCGGGCGGAAATGTCGATCGGCACGATGCCATCACCCGTGCCGTGAACGATCAGCGTCGGCACCTTGAACGCGGGCAGATCACCCCGGAAATCGGTGGTCCCGAACGCCGTGACGCAATCGAGCGTTGCTTTCAGGCTCGCCTGCATCGCAATCTGCCACGCCCAGGCGACCACATCATCGCTGACGGGATGGGGCAGCGTATCCACCCCGAAGAAATTACGCAGGAACCCCCGGAAAAAGCCGGGGCGATCGGCGATGATCCCGGCCTTGATCCCGTCAAACACGTCCATTGGCGCGCCATTCGGGTGATCTTCGGTCTGAAGCATGAACGGCACGACCGATCCGATTAGCCCGGCAGCGATCACACCCTTGCCGTCGTGCCGCGACATGTACCGCGCGACTTCGCCGCCGCCCATCGAAAAGCCTACCAACGTTGCGTTGCTGGTGGCACCAGTCGCTGCCATCACATCGGCGAGATCGTCGCTGAATGTGTCGTAGGTATAGCCGCTCCAGGGCTGCGCCGACCGTCCGAAACCGCGCCGATCATAAGCAATCGCCCGATAGCCAGCATCGGCGATCGCCATGGCCTGCGCATCCCAGCTGTCGGCAGATAATGGCCAGCCGTGGATCAGAATGACGGGTCGGCCGCTGCCCCAATCCTTGACGTAAACATCAGTGCCGTCGCGCGTGGTGACATAGGGCATGGGGATTCTCCGATGGGGGATTGCGAGCCGATCGCCGGGGGCTGGCGGTAACTCTCACAACCTGCCAGCTTCGCTCGAGTCGACTCAAGGGGAACCAGCCTGTGCGGATGAAATTATTGGTGGCAGCCAGCCTGTTGGCGCTTTCGGCCTGCGGCCCTGTGGTGCCGGTGAAGGGCGGATCGATGGCGGCGATGGTGCAGGCGGGTGATTGGGCGAAATTCCGCGATGCGTTTGTCAGCGGCTGGTTCGAACTCGATCCCGCCAATGCCGTTTATCAGGGCAAGCATGAATTTGACGGGCGGCTTCCCGACTGGAGCGCCGCGGGCTTGAAAAAGCAGGGCGATTTCCTGCGCGACACGATCGCCGCGGCGCGCAAGTTTGATGCCGCCAAACTCTCCGAGGCCGATCGGTTCGAGCGCGATTATCTCATCAAGGTCGCCGAAGGAAAGTTGTTCTGGCTGGAAGATGCCGATCTGCCGCACCGCAACCCGACCTTCTATGTCGGCGGCGGGCTCGATCCGAACGTTTATATCGCGCGGCCCTATGCCGATGCACCGACCCGAATGAAGGCGATGATCGCCTTTTTCAAAAGTGTCGCCGCGCAGGCCCCCAACATCCGCGCCAACCTGAAAACGCCGATGCCGCTCAGCTTCGTCAATTACGGCGTGGCCGGGTTCAATGGTTTTGCTGATTTCTATGCTGGCGACGCCAAAAAGGCGTTCGCCAGTGTCAATGATCCGGCCCTGCAAAAGGAATTCGATAGTGCATCCCGGGCTGCGGCCACAGCGATGCGCGAAATCGGCACCTGGCTCGAGAGCCAACGCGCCACCGCGACGCAGGATTTCGCCCTCGGGGCGGATCGGTTCGCGCGGATGCTGGCCGCGACCGAGGGCGTCAACACGCCGCTCGCCGAGCTCGAGGCGATCGGCATGGCGGACCTGAAGCGCAACCAGCAAGCCTTTGCCGAGGCCTGCGCCACATTCGCCCCCGGTGCGACGATCGAGGCGTGCACCGCCAAGATGAACGCCAACAAACCCGAAGGCGGCCCGGTCGCCGAGGCCCGGCGGCAGATCCCGATGCTCCGCGCCTTCGTGATCGACAAGGATCTCGTCTCAATCCCGGGCACCGAGGCTGCTTTGGTCGAGGAAAGCCCGCCCTATAACCGGCAGAACTCGGCCTATATCGATCCGCCCGGGCCGTTCGATAAGGGCATTCCGTCGGTCTATTACATTTCACCGCCCGATCCGAGCTGGAGCAAGGAAGTGCAGGACGGCTTCGTTCCCGGCAAGCAGGACCTGCTGTTCACGTCCGTGCATGAAGTGATGCCCGGCCATTTCGTCCAGTTCCTCCACGCCAACCGCTCGCCTTCGCTCTTCGGGCAGCTCTTCGTCGGATACGCCTATGCCGAGGGCTGGGCGCATTATACCGAGGAAATGATGTGGGAAGCCGGGCTGAACAACGGCGATCCCGAAACGCATATCGGCCAGCTTGCCAACGCGTTGCTCCGCGATTGCCGTTTCCTGTCGGCGATCCGGCTGCATTCGGGCACAATGACGCAGGAGCAATCGCGCGAATTGTTCATCAAGGAATGCCACCAGGACGAAGGCACTGCCCGCCAGCAATCGGCGCGCGGCACCTATGATCCCGCCTATCTCAATTACACGCTCGGCAAGCTGATGATCCGCAAGCTCCGCGCTGACTGGACCGCGAGTCGGGGTGGGCGGAAAGGATGGAAGCAATTCCACGACGCGTTCCTCAGCTATGGGGGCCCGCCCGTGCCCTTGGTCCGGCAGGCAATGATGAAGGAAGCCGAGGCGAAATCGGTTTTCTAACTGATATCGGGCCCAGCGCGTTTTCTGTCAGGGTGCCCAGCCGGGTTCGGCGAGCTCGAACCCGGCGAAGTCGAACGCCGGCGTGACGACGCAGCTCACCAGCGCCCAACCGTCGCGCGCATCGGCGGCTTGCCAGGCACCGGCGGAGACGATGGCTTGCGGCGTTTGTCCTGCGAGCACGTCACCGCCGAGAGTGATCGTCTCGCGGTCGATCATCAGCATCAGCGGACTGCCCGCATGCCACAGCCACAGCTCGGCGGCATCGACGCGGTGCCAGTGCGATTTTTTGGCCATCTTCCAGCAGAAACAGGATGCAGGTCGCCAGCCCGCGACCGCCGTCAGGCGCAGGCTGACGAAAAGTCTCGCGATACCAGCCGCCTTCGGGATGCGGTTGAAGGTCAAGCGCGGCGATCAGCGGGTGTTGCATGGGGCGAGGTCACCTATTGCTGCACTGCACCATTCAATGGTACAACCAAGGATATGAAGCAACCTGAATCCCAAGGCGATGACAACGCCCCGACTGGTCCGGTCCCGACGATCCTTGAAGCGATCGTCCGCCGCCTGTGTATCAGCGCAGTCTATAATCGCGGCACCGTGACGCTGGCGCCGCACATTCTCTACACCAAGCATGATGAGCTTCATGTCGATGCGGTTGCGGTCGAACGCGACGGCAAGCCCCCGCGCGAAATCAAGCTCGGCACCTATCGGCTGAGCGGTCTCGGCGAGATACACCTTGTCGATCGGCCGTTCACGCCGGTCGAATTGTTCGATCCGAGCGACGCGAAATACCATGACGTCACGCTGATGACGGTGGACCGGGTGTAGGTTGGGCGGCAATGCGCGCGGCGGGGCACGAATGATTATCCCGCAACCTCTGCCACACACCCACGTCATCCTGAACTTGTTTCAGGATCCAACTCGCCGCTAGCCTAGGTCTGGTTTGTTGCGCGCTGGATGCTGAAACGAGTTCAGCATGACGATTTGGGGTAGCGTTGCAGCTATCCAATGGGTCGATGATGTTCGCGGCACATTGATTCGAACGTCCAGTCACCCAATCGTCACAAAACTGTCCATCACCCGCTTGCGTCCTGCCGTCTCGAACTCGATCTCAAGCTTGTTGCCCTCGATTTCGACGATCGCGCCATAGCCGAATTTCTGGTGAAACACGCGCATCCCAAGCGCAACATCACTGCGCCCCTTGTTGCCGATGCTGACCGCACTTGCCCGCGCCTCGACCACACGGGCTGGTTCGCGGACGAAGCTTGATCCCGTGCTCGCCGCGCGCTGCCAGCCCGGCCCGCGCCCGGTGCCGCGCGCCACATCGGCAAAGGGATCGGCGCGGTCGGACCAGTTGGCGCGCCACAGGCTTTCGCCGCCGGCCATGCTGGTCTCGCTCTCGATATGCGCGGTTGGCAATTCCCCGACGAAACGGCTCGGGATGCTCGATGTCCACTGGCCATAAATCCGGCGATTGGCGGCGTGGAGGATAATCGCCCGCCGCCGTGCCCGCGTGATCGCGACATAGGCCAGCCGCCGCTCTTCTTCGAGGCTGGCATTGCCACCTTCATCGATCGCGCGTTGCGAGGGGAACAGCCCTTCTTCCCAGCCGACCAGGAAGACCGTGTCATACTCCAGCCCCTTGGCGGCGTGGATCGTCATGATCGTCACCTTGGCCTCTTCGGCCTGCGCTTCATTGTCCATGACGAGGCTGACATGCTCGAGAAAAGCGCCGAGCGTTTCATATTCTTCCATCGCGCGGACGAGTTCGGACAGGTTCTCGAGCCGCCCCGACGCCTCGGTCGATTTCTCCGCCTGCAGCACGGCCGTATAGCCGCTCTCGTCGAGGATCTGCCGGGCGAGTTCAGGATGCGGCAGGTCAGCCGCCATCTGCCGCCAGCGCGCCAGATCGATCACGAAATTGCCCAGCGACCGGCGCGCCTGCGGGGTCAGTTCATCGGTGTCGAGAATGCGGGCGGCGGCCGTGCTCAGCGGCACGCCCTCAGCGCGTGCCAGCTGGTGGACGCGCTGCACGGCCTTGTCGCCAAGCCCGCGCTTGGGGACGTTGACGATCCGTTCGAACGCCAGATCGTCGGCGGGCTGGTTCACGATCCGCAGATAGGCCAGCGCATCGCGGATTTCGGCGCGTTCGTAAAAGCGGAAGCCACCGACGATCCGGTAGGGCATCCCGATCGCGATGAAGCGGTCTTCGAACTCGCGGGTCTGGTGCTGGGCGCGAACGAGGATCGCGACGTCGTCAAGCGATTTCCCCCGGCGTTGCGCCGATTCGATTTCCTCGCCAACGCGCCGCGCCTCTTCTGGGCCGTCCCACACGCCGAGCACTTTGACCTTCTCGCCGTCGGCCTCATCGGTCCACAATGTCTTGCCGAGGCGACCACTGTTATTCGCGATCACGCCCGATGCGGCGGCAAGGATATGCGGCGTGCTGCGGTAGTTCTGTTCGAGCTTGATCACTTTGGCGCCGGGAAAATCCTTCTCGA
>CAZYOU010000140.1:0-5606 GCA_964649315.1 uncultured Stakelama sp.
ATCAAGATGATGCTGACCGCGTTCAGCAACATGGAAACGGTGCACATCGCCGCGTACAGCCATCTGCTCGACACGATCGGCATGCCTGAGGCCGAATATGGCGCCTTCCTCGAATATAGCGAGATGAAGGACAAGCATGATTATCTGCAGAATTTCGGCGTCGATAACGATGCCGATATCGCGCGGACGCTCGCCATGTTCGGCGGCTTTACCGAGGGGCTTCAGCTGTTCGCATCTTTCGCGATGCTGATGAACTTCCCGCGCTTCAACAAGATGAAGGGCATGGGCCAGATCGTCAGCTGGTCAGTCCGCGACGAAAGCCTGCACTGTGAAGGCATCATCCACCTCTATCACGCCTTCGTGAAGGAGCGGCAGTGCCTGACCAAGGCGGTGAAGGACGACATCATGGACGTTTGCCAGACGACCGTGCGGCTGGAGGATGCCTTCATCGATCTCGCCTTCGAGCAGGGCCCGGTCCACGGCATGACGCCCAAGGAGATCAAGAAGTATATCCGCTACATCGCCGACTGGCGCCTCGCCCAGCTCGACCTGAAGCCGATCTACATGATCGAGGAACACCCCCTCCCCTGGCTCGCCCCGCTGCTCAACGGCGTGGAACACGCCAACTTCTTCGAACAGCGCGCGACGGAATATTCAAAGGGCGCGACGCGCGGGAACTGGAACGACGTGTGGGATTCGTTCGACAAGCGGCAAAAGGCGAAGGTGACGCCTGCAGCGATCGCGAATGAGGATGGCAGCGGGGATATGTTCGCGCAGGCGGGGATTGCGGCGGAGTAAAGAATTGTCTGGAATTTTCCCGACTAGAACACAGTGGAAATCATGGTCAAAGCCGACGAAGTATGAGTTTATCGGCTTGATTGTCGCTATTCTTGCTTTGTTCAACATCCCTGCAATAGTTATTCAATCCATTAGCCATCGCCGGGTTGACAGTTATGAGAATCAACGGCGGTATTTTGTGGTCCGTCTCGCAGAGGCAAACACTTGCCTCACTGCTCGGCTATACTTTGATGGCCTTCATGATTTAAGCTCGGATTGCAAGATTGACTTAGATGGATTGACCGATTTTTCTCACCGCTATGCAGGTTATATTGCCATTACACCCTATAGCGGCGCATGGAACTTAGAGGACTACGCGAGGAATGTTGAAATCACAGCCAATCATATCAACAAAGCTAATTCGAGAGCCCATCTAAAAGCTATTCAAAAAGGAACCGGCAGCAACTTTGCAAAGACCGGATATTACATTTGTGGGATAGAATGGTATCTGCGTCACTCACCTCCAGAAAACTTGCCTGAAATGTCTAAAACACGTGTACGGTCTTATCAGGACGGGTGGTTGAGTTGGTTAGCACAGAATGGTGGGAATTTTGGAAACGTTTCTTTCAAGCATGATGAGTTTAAGGTATTTGATGATCCAGATTGTGGCAGTTTCATAGATCTTTTAGATTAACCCATGCCACTTATTATTTGCTGTCATTTGGCATAAATCGACCGCAGACTGCACGGTAAGCAATTCCTTCTTTGAAAGCCAGCTGTAACGCTCAGGTAGGCCTCCTCCGTACTTCTTGGTTCCTGACGGCGCTGCAGATTTCGGTAAAAATACGCTGAATGCACTTGGTGGCGACCGTTACTGAAACCCCTAAATAGTTGATCAGCTAAGGCTTGATCCCTCCCGCTACCAACGCCATCCTCCCTGAATGCCAGTCATCTCTCTCTTCTTCGGCATTGTCATACGGATGTATTTTGACGATCATCCGCCTCCGCATTTCCATGCAGCTTATCAAGGCTTCGAGGCATTCGTAGCGATCGAAACCGGCGAGATCGTGACCGGGGCCTTGCCCAAAAAGGCTGCTCGCATCGTCAAGCAATGGGCACTCGACCACCGCGCCGAACTTATGGCAAACTGGCAGCGCGGCGTTGACTTGCTGCCGATGGAAATGATCGCGGGAGCCGACCTCGATGATTAAGATCGTTCAGTTGAAGCCAGAGAGTGCGACGACGCTTTGGCTCGCCTTTTCCGATGGCAGCACCGCTCATTGGTCTGCTGCCGACCTGATCGCGCGCGACACAGTAATGACCCGTCCCCTCGCGGACCCGGTATATTTCACTCGAGCTTTCATCGAAGGTGGTGCGCTAGCTTGGCCGAACGGCTTCGAACTGTCAGCATCAAGTCTTCATCGGCGATTGGGGGAACAGGGCAATCTGATCCGCCCAGCAGCTTAAGCGTGCACTCTATCGACACGGTCATACAGAATTGGGAGCGACCATGATGATCGACGTCACCAACGCCCACCGTGCTGATCTAGCTTTGGCCGCACTCCAAGATTTCGTCGTTCAGACAAAGGTCGATTCCGCCCGTGACGCAATTGCCGATCTCATTAGCAATCTGATCCATCTTGCACGCGGTCGCGGCCTTGATGCTGAGCGTCTGATCACTCAGGCAATGGGTATGACAGCACAGGAAGTTGCCGAAGACCCAGAAGGCGATATGGCGTCGGTCCAGCGCGCGTTTCGAACACTCCTGCCCAGCGACACCTGAAACCGCAGCGCGCAAAGCCCATTTTCCTACACGAACCTTTTTGGTTATATACCCCGACTCCCTTAACCCGGAGTCACCCCATGCCCGCCGATCGCCAAACCCCCGACGCGCTCACCTTCTCCCCCACCACCCTCCGCAATCGCCACGACGGCTGGAATGCCGATCGACAGCGCGCGTTTATTGCCGCGCTGGCGGATAGCGGGTGCATTACGCTGGCGTGTCGTGCGGTGGGGGTGTCGCCGCAATCGGCCTATCGGCTGCGGCGACACCCCAAGGGCAAGCAATTCGCCCATGCCTGGGATACCGCCCTTCACTGTGCGAGCGCGCGGCTGGTGAGCATTGCCTATGAACGCGCGATTGAGGGGACGCGCAAACAATATTGGCGCGACGGCAAGCTGGTGGGGGAAACGGTCAACCCGTCCGATGCGCTGTTGATGTTCCTCTTGGCCAAGAGCGACTCGAACCGTTTTGGTTCACAGGCAGATCGGTTGCCGATGTTCCCCGATCCGGCCGGCGATGCCCGCGTGGCCATTCCCCGGCTGATCGACAAGCTCGCCGATGTCGATTGCCCCGCCGATCCGCTGTTACCGGGCGACGCCGAACGGGCGTGAGCGCATGACCCCACCATTCCCCGCACCCGCATATTTTTTCAAACAGGTCATCACTTTTATCACTTTTCACCGGGCCGCGATCGGCGCGCGCTTCGGCATCGCGCTATGGCTTCGGCATGAAGCCTCACTCGCCCGCGAACCCGCCGGGCCCGTTCAGCTCGAGCGGAACATCCGGCCGCGCTCGACCACGGCGACGATCACAAGCGCGACTAGGCCGGATACCAGAAAGCCCGCCGATAGCGGCACGGTGCTGCCGTTGAACGCCTGCCCGATCACCGCGCCGATCAGCGTGCCCGTGGTCACCGTGATGAAGCCCTGCACGCTCGACGCCGTACCCGCGATGCTGCCCATATTTTCCATCGCCATTGATGAGAAATTGGCGGTCGCCAAGCCAAAACACGCCATCGTCAGGGCCTGTAGGATCGCAAAGCTGTAGATCGTCTCCATGCCCGCCATCGCGATCACCAGATGCACCGCCGATACGACAATGAACGCTGCAAGCGCACTGTGGGAAATGCGGCGCGTGCCGATGCGCATCACGATACGCGAGTTGAGCAGGTTCGCCAGCGCCATCATCCCGGCCACGGCAATGAAGACAGGCACGAGCAACCGATCGTCCCCGGTGAGCGAGACGATCACCTGCTGCACCGAATTGATGAAGCCATAAAGCGCGCCGAGCAGCGCGGTTGCTGCCAGCGTATAGCCGATCGAACACCGATCGGTAAGCGTCAACCGCCAACCCGACCAGAGCCGCGATACCGAAAGCGGCATCTTGTCTTCGGGGCGCAATGTTTCGGGCATGCGCAGGACGAACCACACGAGGATACCCGCCGAGATCACCGCGATCATCACGAAAATCAGCCGCCACGATCCGAAGAACAGGATCAGCTGACCAAAGCTGGGCGCAAGCACGGGGGCGGCCATGAACACCATGAACGCCAGACTCATCACCCGCGCCATGGCACGGCCCGAATAGCAATCGCGCACCAGTGCCACCGTAACCACGCGCGACGCCGCAATCGCCATGCCGGCCGCAAAGCGCGCGGCGAGCAGCAGCACGAAGCTGCTCGACAGGGCAGCCACCAGATTGGCGAGCACATAGGCTGCAAGCGCAAACAGCAGCACCGGGCGGCGACCATAGCGATCGGCAAGCGGGCCGTGGATGAGCTGCGCGACGCCGAAGCCGAACAAGAACATCACGATCACCAGCTGGCGATCATTTTCCACCTGAACCCGCAGCGCATCGCCAATGGCGGGCAATGCGGGCAGCATCGCATCGATGCCGAGCGCCGTCAGCGCCATCAACGATGCCACCAGCGCCACGAACTCGACGAACCCGATCGGGGCGTTCGAGTCGACGGGTGGTTGCGGCGGGGTAGCGATGGATTGCGGCGCGTTCATCCGCGCGGCCATGCCCGATACCGGCGTTGCGGTCGACCCGTCACGGCGCGTTCTTCCGCGATATTGACGCCGTGACTGACGCATGTGTATTGTTCCATCAACACACCCATGGGAGACCGACAATGCGCGCCACCATCATCCTGCCCGCCCTGCTGATACCGATCGCACTGTCGCTGGCTGGATGCGGTGGCGACAAGGAGGGCACGACGATTTCGTTCAACATGAGCGACAGCGATGGCAACGAGAGCAGCGTTGCAAATGTCGATGGGAAAACCGGCGAAGTCTCGATCAACGCACCTGGTTTCGAGGGCAAGGTTTCACTGCCGAAGATGAGCTTGGGCAGCGAAGACTTCAGCCTGAACGGCGTCAAGCTCTACCCCGGATCGACGATCAAGACGATGAATATCAGCGCCAACAAAGGTGATTCGGGTGCGGGCGAAGGCGAAAAGGACAGCGTTCGGGTGGTTTTTGACAGCCCGGCGACCCCGGATAAGGTCATCGATTATTTTGCCGACAAGCTGGGCAAGGCCGATTTCGCGCTCACCCGAAAGGGCAAAGGGTTGAGCGGCACCGATGACGAGCAGAAGCCGTTTTCGCTTGAAGTTACCCCTGCCGCCGACGGCCATTCGACCGGCGTGATCACAGCCGGGGGTTAAGCGGGGCCAATGGGGGTCGCCACGTAGCGCGCTTAATCGTCCAAAATCGGTGCGTGCGCCCGCCATTGCTTGACCGAGTGTCGTTGCGGCTCCTTTCTGGGGGCCCAAACGCAATCGTTACGGAGGCCGGCATGACCCCATCGATCCCTGGTGCTGCACTGATCATGGCGGCCCTTGTCATGCCGCTTGCTGCCTGCACCGAACCGGCAGGCACGACATCAGGGCCAATCGCTGGCACCAACGCGACGGACATGCCGATGCCCGATGGTAGCGCCGTCGATATGGCGATGGTGCCGATGTACCCCGGATCGACGATGATCGATATGAAGATCATGCCGCATGAAGAAGATGACATGACCGGCATGGCGTTCGACAGCC
>CAZYOU010000141.1:0-5544 GCA_964649315.1 uncultured Stakelama sp.
GGTCGCGGCCCAGATTGCCGACGATGATCACCTTGTTGACGCTGCCCGCCATATTGTCTTCCTAAAGCCCGAGTGCGATCGCGCCCCAATAGGTCGCGCCTGCTGCGATGTAGGCCAGCGCGAACAAATAGCCAACCATGAAGGCAGGCCAGCGCCACGAGTTGGTCTCGCGCCGCGTCACCGCGATCGTCGAAATGCACTGCGGGGCGAACACGAACCACATCAGGAAGGCAAGCGCGGTCGGCAGGCTCCAATGCGTGCGCAAATTGGCGGCGAGCGCCTTTTGGCCGCTTTCGCCGTCCGGATTGTCGATCGCATAGACGGTCGCCAGCGCCGCGACCGCGACTTCACGCGCGGCCATGGCCGGGATCAGCGCCAGCGCGATGTCGCGGTCGAAGCCGATTGGTTTCAGCACCACCGCCAGTCCATTGGCGACACGCCCGGCGATCGAATAATCGACCGGCGAAACGGGGCTGCCCGCGGGTGGCTTTGGGAAGCTGAGCAGCAACCACAGGGCGATCGTCGAATACAGGATGATCGTGCCCGCACGGCGCAGGAAGATGACCACGCGGCTCCACAGTCCCTGCGCTACGTCGCGCACGCGCGGCAGCTGATATTTGGGCATTTCCATCATGAAGCCTGACGACGCGCCCTTGGTTACCGTGTTGCGCAGCACCAGCGCCGCCACGAACGCGCCGATCACGCCCATCACGTACAAGCCGAACATCACCACCCCCTGCAGGCCGATGAACGGCAGCACCGGGGTGTTGGGGATCAGCGCGGCGATGATCAGCGTATAGACGGGCAGCCGCGCCGAACAGGTCATCAACGGCGCGATCAGGATCGTTGTCAGCCGGTCCTTCTCATCCTCGATCGTGCGGGTCGCCATGATGCCGGGGACAGCACAGGCAAAGCTCGACAACAGCGGAATAAAGGCGCGCCCCGACAGGCCAACACTCGCCATCACTCGGTCCATCAGGAAGGCGGCGCGCACCATATAGCCGCTCGCCTCGAGCAGCAGGATGAAGAAAAACAGGATCATGATCTGCGGCAGGAACACCAGCACCGCGCCGACGCCTGCAATCACCCCGTCGACGATCAGCGACTGAAAAAAACCGTCGCCGAACCGCGTCGTGATCGCGCTACCCAGCGCGCTGAAGCCGCCATCGATCAGGTCAGCCGGCACTTTTGCCCAGCTGAACACTGCCTGGAACATCAGGAACAAGATGGTCGCGAGCAACAACATGCCCCACACCGGGTGCAGCGCCACCTCGTCGAGCGCATGGGTCCAGCGCCGTGTAGGCGTTTCGGAAATCGTCGCGGCCACCGCGATCGTTCGTGCGCGCCGCTGGAGGGTCACGATGTCGTCCTGCACGCTGCGATCACTCGCCCGCAACCGGGTGGCCGCGCCGGTGCCGATCATGTCGCTGACCTGATCCTTAAGCACATCGAGCCCACGCTTGCGTACCGCGACGGTGGGCACCACGGGCACGCCGAGTTCAGCCGATAACCGCTCGGGATCGAGCTTCAGCCCGTCGCGTTCGGCCAGATCGATCATGTTGAGTGCGACGACGACGGGCAGCCCAAGCGCGATCAACTGGAGCGTGAAGCGAAGATGATTGTCGAGATTGCTCGCATCGACGACGACGATCAGCGCGTCGGGCAAGCGCTCCCCCGCTTGGGTGCCGGTCAGCACATCGCGCGTCACGCGCTCGTCGGGGCTGCCCGGGTCAAGGCTATAGGCCCCGGGCAAGTCGACCAGTTCGACTGGGCGGCCATCGGGCAGGGCAAGGCGCCCTGAATGCCGCTCCACCGTGACGCCCGGATAATTGCCGACCTTTTGTCGGGCACCGGTAAGCGCGTTGAACAGCGCGCTTTTGCCGGCATTGGGATTGCCGACCAGCACCACCAGCGGGATTGTCGTCATGCTGGTGCGATCATTCCGCCGGGGCGAGCGGCTGAACGTGGATCGTGCCCGCCACCACCCGGCGAAGCGCCACCGTCATCCGGCCGATCCGGCAGGCAATCGGCCCGCCGCCCAGTCGCGCGCGGTGCAGCACTTCCACGCCGACGCCTTCATCGAAACCGAGTTCGCGCAGCCGCCGGGCTTCGGGCTCGGCCAGTCGCGTCCAATCGATTGCAGCAACCGTTGCCGATTGCCGAGTCGGCAGTTGTTCGAGGGTCAGCTTTTGCGTCACCCTGCGGCGGATACGCGCATTGCGATTGATTATCAATAAGCCGCGTCGCAAGATCATGCGCGGTTGACGTCGCGTCAGAGCGTTTCGACTAGCGCGGCAATCGCGCGAAGCCGCTCGTCATCGCGCCGATAAAAGGTCCATTGCTTGATCCGCTTGGGCACCACCAGCCCGGCCCCCACCATCAATCGCATATGTTCGCTCAGCGTCGATGCCGAGATGCCGAGCTTGTCGGCGATCGATTGGCCGCACACCCCGTCGTCGACCAGGTCGCCATGGACCTGTTCCGGGAAGTGCGCGCGCGGATCCTTCAGCCAGCCCAGGATCGCAAGGCGTCCCGGATTGCCCAATACACGAAACAGATCGGCATCTTGCATTTCGTTTGTTTGCCAATTACCAAATTGAATGTTGAGAAAGGCCGGATCATGCCCAGCTACCCGTTCGAGACTGTCGATGTTTTCACCGATCAACGCTTCGGCGGCAACCCGCTTGCCGTATTCACCGATGCGCGCGGATTAAGCACGGCCCTGATGCAGCAAATCGCCGCTGAAATGAACCTGAGCGAGACGGCGTTTGTCCTGCCGCCAGATGATCCCGCCTGCGATGCCCGGGTTCGCATTTTCAATCGCACCGCCGAAATGCCCTTTGCCGGCCATCCCAGCATCGGCACCGCCTGGGTGCTGGCGCGGTTGCGCGGCCTGACTGGCGATCGCCTCCGGCTCGAATTGCCGGCGGGCATTGTCGAGGCGGTGCTGGCGCGCCAGCCCGACGGTACGCCGACCGGCGCGCGGATCGCGGCGCCCCAAAGTCTGACGACGGGCTCCACGCTTGATCCTGCCGCGATCGCCGGCTGTATCGGCGTGCCAGTGGCGGAGGTCCGGGTCGATCGACATTTGCCGACCGAAATCTCGGTGGGGGTTACCTTTGTCGCGGCCGAGCTGACGCCGTCGGCGATCGCTGCCGCTATTCCCGATATCGCCCGCTTTCGCGATACCCGCGCGACCATGCCCGGTGATGGTGATCGCCTGTCGCTGATCGTCTATGCGCGCGATGGCAACCGGCTTCACGCGCGCATGTTTGCGCCGCTCGCCGGCACTTATGAGGATCCGGCAACGGGCAGTGCCAATGCCGCGCTCGCGGCGCTCCTGCTGTCACTCGACGGCGGGGATTCGGCCAGTTTCACCACGCGGCAAGGGATTGAGATGGGTCGGCCAAGCACGCTTCATGTTGAGGCAATGCGCACCCCTGCCGGGATCACGGCATCCGTTGCCGGCGATTGTGTCGCCATGTTTTCGGGGCGCTTTGACGTCTAGACAACCGGATAGCGCAGCCGCCCGATGAAGCGCGACAGGCTGGGCATATTCTCGGTACGCGCCAGGAAACCAGCCTTGGCCTTTTCGAAGCGCATGATTCCTTCGATCCGACGTGCCAGGAAAGCCCGGGTGTCCGCCCAACCTTCACTCTCGTCATCGAGGAACACGGTAATCGTCGCGGCATAAACGCCGCCCAGAATCGTGCGCTTGGTATAGTGGTTGTAATCGGTCGCGGTGTCGCCAGCCTGTCGCCAGATCAGGTCGACGGTACGCCAGCCCAGCCGTGCCGCGCGCGCGATATTCTGCGGCATCGCAAGGACGGCGAGCGCACGGCGCAATGCCTCGCGGTTATCCGCTACCGCTGCCAGCCGCGCTTCGACCAGCGCGGTGATCTTGGCTCGCACCTTCATCTGATCGAGTGCGGCCGCAGGAACGGCGATCGTCATGACGCCATCGATATGCGCGAACCAGGCATCGATCATTGCGACCGCCCCGTCGGCAAAAGCGAGCCGGGCGATATCGTGATCCACCCCGGCCTGATCGGCGGCCAATGTCAGCGCGTCCTGGGTCCAGCCATCGAACGCCGCATTGTCGGCGATCAGCGGCGCAAGCGCTGCGCGGACTTCATCGAGGGTCGGATCGGCGGCGAGGGTAACGGACATCATCAATCTCCTTGGGCGACGTTCTAGCGCTCGTCCTGCGCTGCGCCAAGCGGTGCGGGCCGCCGTACCAGCACCAGCGCAATCGCCACCAACACCCCGCCGATCAGATCGGCCGTGCCCAGCTGCTCGCCGAACACCACCCATCCGGTGATCGCGGCGACGATCGGCTGGATCAGCAGGCCGATGCCGATCACAAGCGGGCTAAGCTTGCCGAGCGCGTAAATCATCATGCCTTGCCCGATCACCTGACTCGCCAGCGCGAGGCCTACCAATGGCCCCCACTGGTCGGGAATAACGCGTTCGCCCAGCGCGATCGCCATGACCAGCAGCGGGAGGATGCTCGCGACGGTCGATACAGCGAGCGCTGGCACGGCTGCCATTGTCTCACGCGCGCGCGCCATCAGGATGAAATAGCCCGTGTAAAGAATCCCGGCGAGCAGGCAGAGCAAATCGCCCACCAGATTGGCAGGGCTGAGTTCATAGGATCGGCCGAGCAACAGTCCCGCGCCAATCGTCGCCAGCAGCAGCGCGAGGCCTTGCACGCGGCTGGGGAGTGCCCGCGCGATCAGGAAGCCGTAAATCGGGTAGAACAGGGTGGCCGAATTGCCGAACAGGGTCGCATTGGCAAGTGTGGTGCCAAGGATCCCGACATGCCAGCTCGCCAGATCAGCGGCGAAAAACACCCCGGCGAACGCAACGACAGCCCATATCGACCGGCCGACCTGCCGGGGCCGCCAGCCACTGCCCAGCGCTACCACGATCAACACCGGGGCGGCGAGCGTGATTCGCCAGAATGCCGATGCGACCGGCCCGGTATCCGCAATCCGCACGAACAACGGCCCGAACGCCAGCGCGACATTGGCGATCAACAGCGCGGCAAGCGCTGTTACCGGTGGTGCAGATGGGGTGGCGGGGGCGATGCGGGGAGTGAGGGCGGCCATGATCGTTCGTTTGCTCGGGCCTATAATTTCTTGGGGGTCGTTACACGTGCATCGCGGCGCATAGCGCCCTATGTTCGACGCGTCGCCCCGCAAAACGGGGTATCTGACCTCGGAAGCTAATCCCAAGGAAGCCAATCCATGCCCAGCCTGTTCGATCCCATCCAGCTTGGCGCTATTGCTGCGCCCAACCGTATCCTGATGGCCCCGCTCACCCGCGGCCGCGCCAACAAGGCGCATGTGCCGCAGCCGATAATGGGTGACTATTATGCCCAGCGCGCCAGCGCCGGCCTGATCATCTCGGAAGCCACGGGCATCAGCCGCCAAGGGCTTGGCTGGCCGTTCGCGCCGGGGCTGTGGACCGATGAGCAGACCGAGGCTTGGAAACCGGTGGTTGCCGCCACCCATGCAGCGGGCGGGCGGATCATCGCCCAGC
>CAZYOU010000142.1:0-5311 GCA_964649315.1 uncultured Stakelama sp.
TCTGGCGACCCTTGTCGTCGATCAGCGCGCGGACCTTGCCGCTTTCGGCACCGACCACGAACACATCGCCGACGCGCAGCGTGCCGCGGCTGATCAGGATCGTCGCGACCGGGCCGCGGCCCTTGTCGAGCTTCGCCTCGATCACATTGCCTTCGGCCATTCGATCGGGATTGGCCTTCAGCTCCATGAGTTCGGCCTGGATCTGGATCTTCTCGATCAGCTCGTCGAGGCCGGTCTTCTTGAGTGCCGACACTTCGACGTCCTGCACATCGCCGGACATTTCTTCGACGATCACTTCATACTGAAGCAACGCCTCGCGGACCTTCTTCGCATTCGCCTCGGGCTTGTCGATTTTGTTGATCGCCACGATCATCGGCACATTCGCCGCCTTGGTGTGGTTGATCGCCTCGATCGTCTGCGGCTTCAGCCCGTCATCTGCCGCCACCACCAGGATGACGATATCGGTGACGTTCGCCCCGCGCGCGCGCATTTCGGTAAAGGCTTCGTGGCCCGGCGTGTCGAGGAAGGTGATCTTCGACTTGTCCTTCATCGTCACCTGATAGGCGCCGATATGCTGGGTGATGCCACCGGCCTCGCCCTTCACCACATCGGTGCCGCGCAGCGCATCGAGCAGGCTCGTCTTGCCGTGATCGACATGGCCCATGATCGTGACGACCGGCGGACGCGGCAGCAGATGATCGTCGACATCGACATCGGTATCGATCGCGATATCGATATCGCTGTCGGCAACGCGGGTGATGTTGTGGCCGAATTCGGTCACGAGCAGTTCGGCGGTATCTTGATCGATCGTCGCATTGATCGTGACGGGCATGCCCATCTTGAACAGTGCCTTGACCAGATCGGCGCCTTTTTCGGCCATGCGGTTGGCGAGTTCCTGCACGGTGATCGCCTCTGGCACCACCACGTCACGGACTTGCTTGGCCTGCACTTCACGCGGGCCACCGAAATGGCGCTTTTCCTTTTCACGCGCACGCTTCAGCGCGGCGAGCGAGCGGGCGCGGGCGCCGTCATTGTCATTGAGCGCACGGTTGACGGTCAGCTTGCCCGACTGGCGACGATCATCGACGCCCTTGCGATCCCGTGCCGGGCGCGCAGGGGGCTCGGCCGGCCGCTTGGAGCCGGGGGCAGAGGCAGGTCCTGCATTGCCGACGGGTGCCGATGACGTCGTACGCTCGGGCTCTTCGGCCACGGGTTCGGGCTTGCGCACGGGCTGCGGACGCTCAGGCCGCGGCACCGGCGTGAAGCGGCGTGGTGCCGGCATGCTGCTGTCGAGCGTCAGTTCATTCGGGTTGGCAGCGGGTTCGGCGCTTTCGGGAGCAGCGGGTTCGGGTGCAGGCGCTGCTGCAACAGGTGCTGTTGCGTCTGGTGCCGCTTCGGGTTCGGGCGGCGCACGACGCGCTTCTTCGGCGCGGCGGCGTTCTTCCTCAGCCGCTTCCTGACGCTCGCGCTCCTCGCGACGGCGCGCTTCCTCAAGCGCATTCATCCGCGCCTCTTCGGCCTCGCGCAGCAGCTTGGCCTGCAGTTCCTGACGCGAGAGCAGGCTGTCGCCGGCCTTGCGCGCAGCACTTTGCGGCGGCGGGGCGGCGGGCGCAGGCGCGGGTGCAGCCGCTTGCGGTGCTTCCACAACGGCGGGTTCATCGACCACGGCGGGTTCGGCTTCGCCCGGACGGCGGAGCACACGACGCGACTTCACTTCGACGACCACGGTGTTCGAACGACCATGGCTGAAGCTTTGCTTCACCTTGCCCGTTTCGACCGTACGCTTGAGGCCCAGGGGGGCGCGCATGCCCAATTTCGGTTTTTCGTTATCGGTATCACTCATCAGGTCGCTCAAAGTCCTCAGATAATCGTGTCGGCTGTTGCCGAGTCGTCAAGCACGGGGCTGGTCAGGTCCCCAGTCGTGTGGTCGGTATCGTCATCGACGGACGCCGATGCGCCCTGCGACGCCGTTTCGCAAGGCGCAGACTCCGGTTCGGGTCCGATAAAGTGCTGCCAGCGATCGAGCGCTTCGCTCAGTCGCCGGGCAGCGCCGGGGTCGGTAAGGCCAATATGTACCACGTTTTCGCGGCCCAGCGCCACGGACAATATAGGACGCGCCAACGGGATTACCAAACCGCGCGCCCCGCCACCCTCTTCGTCGCGGCCGACGCGCCAGGCCTGATCGAGTTTTCGGGTGCCGTCCGCGCCCGCATCGCTGGCGTGGAGCAGCAGGTGTAGCTTGCCACTGCGCGCGGCTTTTTCGATCCGCTCGCCCCCGACCACGATCGTCCCGGCGCGCGATTCGAGCCCGAGCCGGTCGAGCACGGCCTTCTCCAACGCGTCGGCGATGCTGGCGGGCAGATCGGCGGGAATCGTGAACGCGCTGGTTTTGAAGGCACGAGCGAGCGCGCCCTTCAGCTTGCCCTTGGCAATCGCGTTTTCCAGTTCGCCGTGCGTCACGCCGATCCACGCGCCGCGACCGGGCGCCTTGGCACGCACATCGGGATGAATGACGTCGTCGGGGCCGAGCACCAGCCGGACCAGGTTCGCCCGGGCGGCACGGTCGCCCGAAAGGATGCAGCGGCGGATGGGATCGGTCATGCGCCTGCCTCCCCGCACCAATGAACGGAGCCCGCCGCAAATCCGGTCCGGACTCGCGAAGGGATGGACCCCGAAACAAGTTCAGGGTGACGGCAGTTCTGGTGAACCCCTAGCGTCTCATTGTGGGGGAACCGCATGCGCGTCCTCCCCTGAAGATGGTGCGGAGGCTGGCGCTGCCGCCGGACGATCGGCGATCAAGATGCCGGCCGCGCCGTAATTCTCGGTCGATACTTCCTCGATCACGATCTGCACCGCATTCGGGTTCTTGCCGAGCCGATCGACCAGCGAGCGGGTCACGTCAGCGACGATCCCCGCTTTCTGATCGCGCGTAGCCGTGCCCGAAATGCGGATGCTGACGAACGGCATCAGGCGTCCTCGCCCTCCGCTGCGTCAGCTGGTGCCGCTTCCTCGTCCTCGAACCAGTGCGCGCGCGCGGCCATGATGATTTCGTTGCCCTGATCTTCGGTCAAACCATAGTCGGCGAGTACGCCGCCCCGATCTTCGATGCGCCCTTCCGCGCGGCCTTCGGGGCGCTTGGTATCGCTGTCGGCTCGGCGGCGCTGTTCCTGGCGCTTCTTCTGCACCAGTTCATCGGTCGCCAGATCGGCGAGATCGTCGAGCGTCTTGATCCCGGCCTTGCCGAGCGTGACAAGCATTGCCTCGGTCAGATGCGGCATCGTGGCGAGTGCATCCTCGACGCCAAGCTCGCGGCGCAGCGTGCGGTTGGCTTCCTCGCGGCGTTCAAGCGCCTCGGTCGCGCGGCTCTGCAGCTCGGCGGCAAGATCATCATCGAACCCTTCGATCGACGCGATTTCGTCGACCTCGACATAGGCGACTTCCTCGAGCGCGCCGAAGCCTTCGGCGACCAGCAGCTGGGCCAGCGTCTCGTCAACATCCAGTTCGTTCTGGAACATTTCCGACCGCTCGACGAATTCCTTCTGGCGCTTCTCGCTGGCATCGGCCTCGGTCAGGATGTCGATCGCCTTGCCGGTCAGCTGGCTGGCCAGCCGCACATTCTGGCCGCGACGGCCGATGGCGAGGCTCAGCTGATCGTCGGGTACGACCACCTCGATCCGGTCCTCTTCCTCGTCGATCACGACGCGGCTGACGGACGCGGGCTGAAGCGCGTTGACAACAAAGGTCGCGGTGTCGGGCGACCAGGGGATAATGTCGATCTTCTCGCCCTGCATTTCCTGCACGACGGCCTGAACGCGGCTGCCCTTCATGCCGACGCAGGCGCCAACGGGATCGATCGAGCTGTCATGCGAAATCACGCCGATCTTGGCGCGGCTGCCGGGGTCACGGGCAGCGGCCTTGATCTCGATGATGCCGTCGTAAATCTCGGGCACTTCCTGCGCGAACAGCTTCTTCATGAAATCGGGATGTGCGCGGCTGAGGAAAATCTGCGGGCCCCGGTTTTCGCGGCGCACGTTCAGGATGAGGC
Source organism: uncultured Stakelama sp. (assembly GCA_964649315.1). Taxonomy (GTDB): domain Bacteria; phylum Pseudomonadota; class Alphaproteobacteria; order Sphingomonadales; family Sphingomonadaceae; genus Sphingomonas. Next base: position 4,046 of record CAZYOU010000142.1, read on the forward strand.
TGCGGATGCGATCGTTCACGCGCACAACTTCACGTGGGATTTGCGCGTCGCGGCGGATGACGCCCTCGGCCCGACCCAGATCGACGACGACATGGCCGAACTCGACCCGCTTGACGACACCGGTGATGATTTCCCCCACGCGGTCCTTGAACTCTTCAAACTGGCGCTCGCGCTCGGCATCGCGGACCTTCTGGAAGATCACCTGCTTGGCGGCTTGCGCGGCGATGCGGCCGAATTCGATCGGGGGCAGCGGATCGACGATGAAATCGCCGACGACGGCGCCCGCCTGAAGCTTCTGCGCTTCTTTCAGGTTCACCTGCTTGAAGTAATCGTCAACGGCCTCGACCACTTCGACGACGCGCCACAGCCGCAGATCGCCCGACTGCGGATCGAGCTTCGCGCGGATGTCGTTCTCCGCGCCGTAACGGGCCCGTGCCGCGCGCTGGATCGCATCTTCCATCGCTTCGATCACGATGCCGCGATCGATCAGCTTTTCCTTGGCGACGGCATCCGCAATCGCGATCAGTTCGGCCTTGTTGGCGGAAACGGCAGAGGCGCCGGGGGCAGTGGCCATGAGTGTCAGTCCTGTTCTTGGGTATCGGTTGCCGCCAGATCGGCAGCGGGTTCAATGTCGTCGTCTTCAAATTCATCTGCGCCCGCGGTGGAAAGCGGCGCGGTGGCGGCGAGCAGCCGGTCGGTAAACAGCAATTTGGCATCAGCGACCTGATCGAAACCGATCGTCATCGCCTTGTGCTTCTTCACGTCGATCGTGATCCGGTCACCCTCAACGCCCGCCAGATCACCGGTCAGCTGCTTGCGGCCATCGATCGGCTCCACCAGGTGGATTCGGGCTTCATGCCCCTTCCACACGTCGAAATCGCTCAGGCGAGTCAGCGGCCGGTCAATGCCGGGCGAACTGACTTCGAGCCGGTACGCTTCCTTGATCGGATCACGCCCCGCCTCTTCCAGCGCGTCGAGCACGTCGGAAATCCGGCGTGACAGTTCAGCGCAATCATCGATGTTGAGCTGGCGGGTATCGGGGCGTTCGGCCATCACCTGCAACGTCAGGTCGCCCGCGCCGCCGAACATCTTCACGCGCACCAGATCAAAACCCAGCGCACGCGCCTCGGGCTCGATCAGGGCTGACAATGTTTGGGCGAGGTCCGCCAAAAATACTCTCCAGATAAGCAACCGCGCCGCCGGCCCCGGCGGGGTCCAGCCTCTGCAGCGTTACCGATGTAGAGAAAGCGCATGGGCGATATAGGC
>CAZYOU010000143.1:0-5183 GCA_964649315.1 uncultured Stakelama sp.
TCCGACAAGCCGATGACGGTCACCGCCACGGTCGACCTGATGCCGCGTGTCGCCACCGGCAAGCCGCTCACCGTAACGATCCCGGCAGGCGGCGCTGCCCCCGTCGTCTGGAACCTGACCGCGCGCGAAGGCCTGTCGAGCCTGCGCTGGCAGGTTTCCGCCAAAAGCGCTGACGGCAAGGCAGTCGACAAGATCACGGTCGATCAGCAAATCGTCCCCGCCATACCCGTCGAAGTCTGGGCGGCGACGCTGGCCCGCGTTGGCGCGGCAACCACCGTCCCGATCGGGGCACCTGCGGGCGCGATTGCGGGACGTGGCAGTGTCGATATCCGGCTTACCGATACGCTCGCGCCACCTTTGGCAGGCGTGCGGTCGTACATGATGGCTTATCCTTACAACTGCTTCGAACAGCGGCTGTCGCGGATCGTGGCACTCGGTGACGTGGCAAGCTGGACGACGCTCGCGGGTGAAATCCCGACCTATCAGGCGCCGGATGGACTGCTCCGCTATTGGCCGTCCGACAAGCTTGAGGGGTCTGAGGCGCTGACCGCCTATGTCCTGTCGATCGCATCGGAGGCTGGGCTGCCTATTCCTGATGGTCCGCGCGCGAAAATGATCGAGGGGCTGAAGGCCGTTGTCGACGGGCGAATCCGGCATGAGGATTATGGCGATGTCCGGCTTCAGCGGATCGCTGCCTTTGCCGCGCTTGCTCGCGCGGGTGCTGCGACACCGGCGATGCTCGGTCAGATTGGGCTGCCAGTGGGCGAAATGCCCACAGCCCAGCTCGCCGATTACCTCGTCGCGCTCGACAAGGTGCCGGGGCTCGCCAATGCGACTGCGCTGAAGGGTGCGGCGCAGGCCGAATTGCGCAAGCGGCTGGTGTATGAAGGTACCCGGCTTGACCTGAGTGATCAGTCGAGCGCGGCGTGGTGGCTGATGTCATCGGGCGATGAAGCCGCGATCAAGGCGCTGATCGGCGTGCTTGGGCGGCCCGGTTGGCAGGATGATGCCCCGCGCATGATGGTCGGGGTGTCGCTGCGCCAGTCGCGCGGGCATTGGGATACGACCACGGCCAATGCCTGGGGTGCTATTGCGGCCCGCAAATTTGCCGGACTCTATCCGGCAGAGGCGGTCGCTGGCATCACCACCGCATCGATCGGTACCACCACGCTGACGCGAAGCTGGCCGCTCGCCGAGCCGTCGCGCTTCGTCAGCCTGCCGCTGCCATCGGCGCAAACCCCGCTGAAGCTGACGCAGAGCGGCGGGGCAGGACCATGGGCGATGGTGTCGGTCTCCGCCGCGGTGCCGCTCACCAAGCCGCTCAACGCCGGGTACAAGATGACCAAGACGGTATCGGTGGTGCAGGCGCGCAAGGCCGGCGTGCTGACGCGCGGCGATGTGCTGAAAGTGTCGATCACCGTCGATGCATCGGCCGAACGCAATTGGGTGGTGGTGAGCGATCCGGTGCCGGCGGGTGCGACGATCATCGGCGATCAGGGCGGGCAATCGTCCTTGCTCGCACAGGTGACCGGGGATGCCGGGGTATCGCCAAGCTATGTCGAGCGTGGTGGGGCGACGTGGCGGGGCTATTTCGCCTGGGTACCGCGCGGCAGCTTCACCGTCAGTTACACGGTGCGGCTGAACGGCGCTGGTCGGTTCAACCTGCCGCCGACCCGGGTCGAGGCAATGTATTCGCCCGCGATCCGCGCTGCCCTGCCCAACGCCCCGGTGACCGTGCTCCCCAAATAGCATGACCTGGATTGCCCGATTGCAGAAGCTGTTGGCCGATCAGCCCGATCGGGCGATGGATGCGTTTACCGGCTGGGTTAGGGGGTTGCGGCCAGCGCAGTATGCGATCGGCGCGCTGATCGCTCTGGTGCTGGCCGGCGCTGGCCTCGACTATGCGACTCAGCCACCACCGCTGTCCGGCTATGCACAGGTGCGCCGCCAATGGCAGCCCTCCGAGGCGTGGCTGTATGACCGTAATGGCACGCTGATCGACAGTGCGCGCGTCAACTTCGCTGCGCGTCGACTTGCCTGGACACCGATCGACAAGGTCGCTCCCGCGACGCGGGACACGCTGCTACAGGCCGAGGACAAACGCTTCTACAGCCATGGCGGGGTCGATTTTCTGGCGCTGGGCAGTGCATTTCGCGATCGGCTGCGCGGGGAACGCGGGCGCGGCGCGAGCACGGTGACGATGCAGGTCGCCGGGTTCCTAAGCACTGATCTTGCCGCGCCGGGTGCGCGTGGATGGCGGGAAAAGCTGCGCCAGATGCGCGCTGCTTGGGCGCTCGAGCGGGCGTGGCGCAAGGATCAGATTTTCGAGGCCTATCTGAACCTTGCCGGGTTTCGCGGCGAGGCACAGGGGATTGGTGCAGCCGCCCTTGGTCTGTTCGGCAAGACACCCGACGCGCTATCGCGCGACGATTCATTGTTGTTGGCGGCGCTGCTTCCCAATCCCCAGGCCCGCCCCGATCAGGTGGCGCGTCGCGCCTGTGCGCTTGCCAAGGTGAAGGATTGCACGCGGTTCGACGGTGCTGCCTTTTCGATGCTCGGCCCGGCGCGCAGCCTCGCCCTTGATCCCGGCCTTGCCCCGCATCTCGCCGGGCGATTGCTGACCAAGCCCGGCTTGAAGGTCACAACGACGATCGACGCACAAACCCAGCGGATCGCGATTGCCGCGCTGGTGCGTCAGTTGCGCGGCCTTGGCGGCGCGCGCGCCCGCGACGGGGCGGTGCTGGTGGTGGATAATGCCAGCGGCGATGTGCTGGCTTATGTCGGCGGAGTCGGCGGCGCGTCGACGGCGGCAGCGGTCGATGGCGCGGCAAGTTATCGGCAGGCCGGATCCACCCTCAAGCCGTTCCTCTATGCGCAGGCGATTGAAAAGGGCTATCTCACGGCCGCATCGATACTCGATGATTCCCCCGTCCAGCTCGACACCGCATCGGGGCTGTACGTACCGCAAAATTATGATCGCGATTTCAAGGGTCCCGTGTCGGCTCGAAGCGCATTGGCGGGGTCGTTGAATGTGCCCGCGGTGCGCACCTTGCTGCTCGTCGGCGTCGAAGCGTTCCGCGACCGGCTATGGGATACCGGCTATCGCGGGTTGACCGAGGATGGCCAATATTATGGCTTCTCGCTCGCGCTTGGGTCGGCCGAAGTGACATTGCTCGAACAGGTCGCCGCGTTTCGATCGCTGGCGCAAGGTGGCCGCTGGTCGCCGCTACGGCTGACGGCAGCCGACAAGCCCGATCCGCCCCGCGCCGTGACGTCGCCTGCCGGAGCCTGGATCGTCAGCGATATGCTCGCCGATCCCAATGCGCGCGCGGGCACCTTTGGCCTCGACAGTGCGCTACGCCTGCCCTTCTGGGCGGCGGTGAAAACGGGCACGTCAAAGGGCCTGCGCGATAACTGGTGCATCGGCTATTCGGATCGCTTCACCGTCGGTGTGTGGGTCGGCAATCTGGAGGGCGATCCGATGCGCGCGGTGTCGGGTACCAGCGGGGCCGCGCCGGTCTGGCGGGATATCATGCTGGCGATCAATTCGCCGGGAGCCAGACGGCCAAACGCACCGCCGCGCGGCGTCGAGGCCCGCCAGATCAGCTTTGCCAACGCCATCGAACAACCCCGCCGGGAATATTTCCTGACGGGCACCGCGCAAACCCAAATCGCCGGGGCACCTGACAGCGCCCGCCGTCCGCGCATCACCAACCCGGTATCGGGCAGCGTCTATGCGCTCGATCCTGATATTCCGATGGATCGGCAACGGCTCGCGATCGGTGTATCGGGCGCGGCGGCCAGCCACCGGATCGAGCTCGACGCGCATGATCTAGGCGCGGCCGATTCCAAGCCGCTCGTGCTCGCAGCTCCGGGCAAGCATCGGCTGCGGCTGATCGATCTGGGCGGCAAGGTGGTCGACCAGGTGATCTTCACTGTCCGCTAAACGCATGAAAAAGCCGGCCCAGGCTTCCACCCGGACCGGCCAATTCAGATCAGGCGCGTCGTGGCTTTAGAAGAAAAAGCCGCGATTCACGCTGAGAACGACGCCCCGGCGCGTGTCGACCAGCAGCACATCGTTATAGTGGCGCACCCAGCGGTTAAAGCCACGGGCAGGTGGCAGGTGATAGCGCCACGGATCGGCGATGAAGTAGCGCGAGCCGTAGAAAGCAGGCGCGATCCGCACGCCGGCGCGGAAGTTGTTGTAGCGGAACGGCGCGTTCCAGTTACCGCGGGCATAGAGCGCACGGTTGGTGTTGCGATAGACGCGCCAATCATTGCGACCCCAGGCACGGTTGCGATCGAACCTGTCCTCGCGCAGTTCCTGCCGTGCCTCGCGCACGTCGCGCTGCTCACGCCGAATGTCGCGCGCGTCGCCATAACGATAGGCACGGTTCAGTTCGCGCTGTTCTTCGCGCAGATCCTGCCGTGATTCGCGAACTTCGCGCTGCGATTGTGCGCTGGCCGCGGCTGGCAGCATAGTTGCGGCCATCAAACCCATGATGATCAATTTACGCATGATGCTTCTCCATTCTTCGTACCAGACATAACGCCCTAGGGGGGCCGAGGGTGCCGTCTGCGAATGGATTTGCCCGAGTCGCGCTGAACGATCCTCGAACGCGATTGTCAGCAAATCGACAGGGTTGTTAACCGCCTTAGGGCTGGTCGCGCGTTCCACCGCCCTGGCCTTGACCCTGTGGCCCCTGGCCGGACCCGACCGAACCGATATTGCCGAACAGATCCTGGAAGAACGTACGCTTGCGACCCAGCGTTGGTGTGGTCTTGCCATAGGGATTGACCGACGCGACCTGCTCCATCCCGGTGCGATCTACAGCGGATACGACGCCCTTGTCATCGAATCGGATGCGCAACACAGTCTGGTCGCGTGCCTTGGGGTTATTATAGGCGTAGAATTTCGTGTCGCGGGACAGATAATACCATTCGCGCTGATCGAACATGCCAGTAAAGGTTGGCTTGCCAAGCACTTGGGCGACTGATTCACGATTGTCTACGCCGGGCTGAACCGAATTGACGAGATCGACATCGACGACGTAGCCCTGATGTCCCTTCAACCGGGTGCACCCCGCAAGTGCGGTGCTGCCAGCGGCGATGATCAGCAAGATTCCCATGCGGGCGGACAAACGCTTCATTCGACTCTCCCAGACGGGCTACGCTGATACATT
>CAZYOU010000144.1:0-5165 GCA_964649315.1 uncultured Stakelama sp.
GCACGATCATCGAATATTTCTACAAGGATGATGCGCTCGGCGATCCGATGATCACTGACGAGCATATCTCGTGCTTCGGCTGGGCGAGCCAGGAAGAAATGCACGACATCGCCGATCTGGCGATCCGCGTGAATGATTTCCTGTGCGGGCTTTTCGCCGGGATCGGTATTCGCCTGGTTGATTTCAAGCTCGAATTTGGGCGGATCTGGGACAATGATTATGCCCGGATCATCCTGGCGGACGAGATCAGCCCCGATGGCTGCCGTTTGTGGGACATGGAAAGCGGCGAAAAGCTCGACAAGGATCGCTTCCGGCGTGATCTGGGCGGCGAAGTCGAGGCCTATCAGGAAGTCGCCCGGCGGCTCGGCCTGCTGCCCGAGGGCGCCGACAGCGCGGTGCTCGATCTGGAGGAACATCGGCTCAAGCGCGGCAAGTGATGGTTGCAGCCGGGCGCATGCCCCTGCATAGCCTGCCCACACCCTGCCCCTAACCGCGAGCATAGCGATGAAACTGCGCATCTTCGTCACCCTGAAGCCCGGCGTCCTCGACCCGCAAGGCAAGGCGATCCACAAGGCGCTGGACGGATTGGGTTTTGCGGGCATCAATGATGTGCGCGCGGGCAAGCTGATCGAACTCGACGTCGCCGATGAAACCGATGACGCGCAGATTGACGAGATGTGCCGCAAGCTGCTCGCCAACACCGTCATCGAAAACTACCGCGTCGAGCGCGTGTGATGCAGACCGCCGTTATCGTCTTCCCCGGCTCCAATTGCGACCGCGACCTCGCGGTTGCGCTGGAAGCCGTGACGGGCACCAAGCCGCAAATGGTATGGCACGGTGAGACCACACTGCCCGACGGCATCGGGCTGATCGGCCTCCCCGGCGGCTTTTCCTACGGTGATTATCTGCGCTGCGGCGCGATTGCCGCGCGATCGGCGATCATCCCTGCGATTACCGCCGCAGCCGATCGCGGCGTGCCGGTACTGGGCATCTGCAACGGCTTTCAGGTGCTGACCGAGATCGGCCTGCTGCCCGGCGCACTGATGCGCAACGAGGGGCTCGATTTCGTCTGCCGCGATGTCGCGCTGACGGTGCAGAATACGCAAAGCGCGTTCACCAGCCGCTATGCCAAGGGCGAGTGGATCATCGTGCCGGTTGCGCATCATGACGGCAACTTCACCGCCGATGGGGAAACGCTCGACAGGATCGAAGGCGAAGGCCGGGTCGCGTTCCGTTATGCCGAACCCGTCAATGGCTCAGCACGGCAAATCGCCGGCGTGTTGAACCCGGGCGGCAACGTCCTCGGCATGATGCCGCACCCCGAACGTCGCATCGAAGCGGCGCACGGCGGTGACGACGGACGGCGACTGTTTGAGGGGTTGTTAGAACTAGTGGGCGCCTGACGCTGCAAATATCCGGGTGTTGCGCGCCAGCAACAGAATCACACTCGGCCAGAACATCGTATTCCAGATGTCGTGCCAATCGCCCGCCAGATCGACCGGCACCGCGCTGCCCAGCCGGTCGCGAATGTCCCAGGCCTCCCCGGCTACGGCGGCGAGCAGCACCACTGTCCAGGGCCGCCATCCAGCCAGCGACCATTTGAACAGCAGTGCTGACCCGAAAAAAAGAGTCAGCCCCACATAAACGTGCAGTGCATCCTTGCTCAGACCGGTAAGCGCGATCACCCACAGTTTGGCTGACTGCAGCGCGCTCACGGTCAGAGCGCCGCCTTGAACGGGGTGAAATTGGTGCCTTCATCGAACACGTCGACCCCCTCACGTGCCTTCAAGAAATTGACGACGAGATAGGTCAGTGGCGTCAGCAGCACTTCCCAGCTGACCTTCAACACCCACTGCGTGATCAGTACCTGGATTACCAGATCATTGGTCCACCCTTCCGCGCCCCAAAAAGCGAGCGGGTAAAAGATCAGGCTGTCGACGCCCTGACCGGCGAAGGTCGATCCGATCGTCCGGGTCCACAGCATCTTGCCGCCCGTCCACAATTTCATCCGCGCGAGCACAAACGCGTTGACGAACTCGCCCGCCCAAAACGCACACACCGAGGCGAGCACGATGCGCGGCACCTGGCCGAAAATCACTTCATACGCGGCCTGGTTTTTCCAGTCAGGCGCAGGCGGCAGCGCGACGACGACGAACGACATGAACGCCATAAACAGCACGGCCACCGTGCCCGCCCAGATCACCCGGCGCGCGCGGGCATAGCCGTACACCTCGGTCAGCACGTCACCGATCACATAGGAAATCGGGAAGAACAATATCCCCGCCCCGAACGGCCAGTATCCCACCCCCGGCAGCCAGATCTGCGCCACTTTGCCGGCGCCGATCACGTTCGACAGCAGGATGATCGCAACGAACGCCGCCATCACGAAGTCGAAATAGCGCAGCTGCCCTCCTGCCAATTCCCGCGCCGACACTGCCTTGATGCTCATCAATCACCCCTGTTGTTTCGTTTGCGGTTATGATGCCCGTTTCAAGCCCGCGCAATCCGCGCTAACGGACAGATCGCGCGCGCCCGTAGCTCAGTTGGATAGAGCACGAGACTTCTAATCTTGAGGCCGCAGGTTCGACTCCTGCCGGGCGCGCCAAATAGCCGATTTAACGTGGCAAATCGTTCCATCGCGCCCGGTCGCATTTCCATACCCCGGCTAAACACAACCGGTCTTGTCAATCGATCGCACTAAATGTAGCCAGTGCTACAACAACTTGAGAAGCCGTTCATGGATCAAGGATCGTCCCGACTGGGCAAAGCCGCGCTTGTGCTGGTCGGACTGGCCTATCTTGGCCTCGCGGTGAAGGGCCTTATCGACCCGGTCGGCACTGCAGGCTTGTCCGAAATTCGGCTGGAAACCCCAAACGCGATTGCCGATGGGCGCGCGGTTTGGGGCTTTTTGAACTTTGGCTTCGGCATGATGTTGCTGATCGCCGCGTTTGTCCGCGTTTCGGCAACGCAGCTTGGGTTGCTGATCATCGTTCTGTCCGTCGGGCCACAGCTGATCGGCCATTTCTACGGAATCGCCGCCGACGGCGCGAGCGGGCCCGGTGTGTGGAACCTCATTTACGTTGAAGCCATCGTGACGGCCGTCGGGATAGTCGGGCTGTTTGCGGAATCCCGTCGGCAAAAAATGGCAGCGCGGCCGCGCTGACGCCCGGCGGAGATCGACACCGCCGACATTTCGCCAATTCGACACCAGGCAGTGTGCGGCGCCTTCATTGCATTGTCGGCAAAATGGCGTTCGCGGCTAGTGCAAACCGTGATCAATTGTCGTTATGTGCGCCCTAGGCATAAAGCGAGCAATTCGCGGGCGGGAGACGGGGTGATGGCAGGCGCGTTTTCGGGGATTCGGATCATCGAATTCGCCGGCATTGGCCCGGGGCCGTTTTGCGGCATGATGCTGGGGGATCACGGTGCGGAAGTGATCCGCATTGACCGACCCGGCGCAAGGCTCGATCCGCGCGACGCCCTGTCGCGCAACCGCAAATCGGTGATGCTCGATATCAAAACTGCCGAAGGGCTCGCCGCAGCCAAGGCACTTTGCGCGACCGCCGATGGCCTGATTGAAGGGTTCCGCCCCGGTGTGATGGAGCGGCTTGGCCTTGGGCCGGACGTGCTGCTCGCTGACAATCCCAAGCTGGTTTACGGGCGGATGACCGGTTGGGGGCAGACAGGGCCTTTTGCCCAGGCGGCCGGACACGACATCAATTACATCGCGCTATCCGGCGTGCTCCACACCATCGGCGTTGCGGGCGAAAAGCCGGTGCCACCGGTAAATTACGTCGGCGATTTCGGTGGTGGGGGCATGTTTCTGGCGTTCGGCATGGTCGCCGGGCTGCTCGCGGTGAAGAACGGCGCGCCCGGCCAGGTGATCGATGCCGCGATGACCGACGGCTCTGCGCTGTTGGCTGGCATGAGCTTTGCGATGCTCGCGGCGGGCACGACGAGCGATGTGCCCGGCACCAATCTCCTCGACGGAGGGGCGCCGTTCTACGACACCTATGCCTGCGCCGACGGCAAATGGATCGCGATCGGATCGATCGAGCCGCAATTTTATGCGCTGCTGCGCGATAAACTGGGCATCGCTGACGATCATGCATTTGATGCCCAGTTTGACAAGACCGCCTGGCCCGCGCGGAAGGAACGACTCGCGGCCATTTTTGCGACCAGAACCCGCGACGAATGGTGCACGCTGATGGAAATGACCGACGTGTGTTTCGCGCCTGTCCTGTCGATGACCGAGGCACCGCAGCATCCCCACAATATCGCCCGAGAAACCTTCATCACCGTAGGTGGCGCGACCCAGCCAGCCCCCGCACCCCGCTTTTCTGCAACGCCCGCCCCGTTTCCGGTCGCCGCACCGGTTGCGGGCGTCGATAACGGCCTGTCCTGAACCGAAACGAACGGGCTTGGCCCCGGCTTGCCGCAGTGCCTGCAGGCAGATACGCTGGACCGATGACCAAGTTTTTCATTGCGTTTGTCGCGATCGTCGTCCTGCCCTTCGCCTTTGCTGCTCCCGCCGCCGCCAGTCCCGCAAGCGACCGCGACCGGCTTGAGGCCACCGCCAAGCGGGTGCGCATCGTCCGCGACGACTGGGGCATCGCGCATGTCTACGGCAAAACCGATGCCGATGCGGTGTTCGCGATGATGTACGCGCAGGCCGAAGACGACTTCAACCGGATCGAAACCAACTATCTCGTCTCGCTTGGGCGATTGGCCGAAGCGGAAGGCGAAGCGGCAATCTGGCAGGACCTTCGCCAGCGGCTATTCATCGATCCCGCCGATTTGCGACGCCAATATGCCGTGGCACCCGCCTGGCTCCAGCGGTTGATGGTCGGCTGGGCCGATGGTCTGAACTTTTATCTGCTGAAGCACCCCGAAGTGAAACCGCGCGCGATCAAATCGTTCGAACCGTGGATGGCGCTCAGTTTTTCCGAAGGCAGCATTGGTGGCGATATCGAACGGGTGGCGTTGAAGCCACTCGCGGCCTTTTATGGCCAGAACCAGCTGGCAATGGCCGACACCACCAATCCCGGCCTGTTCCGCGAGCCATCAGGATCCAATGGCATCGCGATTGCGCCGGCCAAAACGGTGAACGGCAAGGCGCTGCTGCTCATCAATCCGCACACCAGCTTCTTCTTCCGCAGCGAACA
>CAZYOU010000145.1:0-5089 GCA_964649315.1 uncultured Stakelama sp.
GACGAGATCGAACTGATCCGCGAGCTTGGCTGCAGCCATATCCAGGGCTTTGTCTATGGTCGCCCGCTGCTGGTGGAGGATGTGATCAAACTGCTCGACGATAATGGCGGCATGGCCACCGCGACCGGCTATAAATCCAGCCGCAGCCAGCGCACCACCGTCATGCGCTCCGCGCTGCTCAGGATCGGCACGGTCGAGGGCGAAGTGCGGATCCGCAACATTTCCACCACCGGCGCGATGATCGACGGCATCGATTTCGGCCGAAATGCGGAAAACACCCCGCTCGAAATCGAAGTGATCGAAGGCCAGATGCTGGCCGCCCGCGTGATGTGGAACCGCGACGGCAAGGCGGGGATCGCGTTTGATCAGCCGTTCAATACCGACGTGCTGAATGCAGCGCTGGAATCGCGGCTGGCGCGGCTGGCGGCGTAGGGAGCAGTCACGACCGGATAAGGTAGAGGAGCGGGCGAAGCCAATCCGGCGGCATGGGCCTGAAGTACAAGGGTCTAGCGACATCGCCGCTACCACGCGATATGGACGCGCCATGGCTCGGCTGCTCCTGTTCAACAAACCATTCGGCGTGCTGTCGCAATTTACCGACCGTGGATCGCCAACGGTTCGATCAACCTTGTCGGACTTTATTCACGTACAGGGCGTTTATCCCGCCGGGAGGCTCGATCGCGACAGTGAGGGCCTGCTGTTGCTATGTGATGACGGACGGCTGCAAGCGCGCATTGCTGATCCGCGTTTCAAGCTGCCCAAGACCTATCTGGTGCAGGTCGAAGGGGTGTCACAGGAACCGGCGTTCGAGCGCTTGCGGCAGGGCGTCCAGCTCAAGGACGGGATGACCCTGCCCGCCGAAGTGGTGCGCATCGACCCGCCCGATCTGTGGCCGCGCGATCCGCCGATCCGGGCGCGTAGGGCCATCCCCGACAGCTGGCTGAAACTCACCCTGCGCGAAGGGCGAAACCGGCAGGTGCGCCGCATGACGGCGGCGGTGGGGCTCCCCACGCTAAGGCTGGTACGCTGGTCGATCGGCGACTGGACGGTCGCCGGAATCGCGCCGGGCACGTTCGCGGAGATTGCTGTCTAGGCGCCAAGCCAATCGCGGTCAGGCATATGACCAGGATGTTTGTTCCCCATGAATTATCGCCATTCCTTCCATGCCGGCAACAGCGCCGATGTCGTGAAGCACAGCCTGCTGATTGCCCTGGTGCGAGCCCTGCAGCTGAAACCGAGCGCGCTGACCCTGATCGACACCCATGCCGGCTGCGGGCTGTACGACCTTGGTGGCGCAGAGGCCGCGCGCACCGGAGAGGCCGCGCAGGGTGTGCTGAAGGCCTTCGCCGATCCGAACCCCTTGCTGAACGACTACCGCGCCGCCGTTCAGGCAGTGAATAGGGGAAATGTAGGGAATTTGGAGACCGAGCCGCGCCTCTACCCCGGCTCCCCGCGCATCCTGGCGCAACTTTTGCGCCCGCAGGATGTGCTGATCCTCAACGAAAAACATCCCGAGGACGCACGCGCCTTACGCGCAGCAATGCGCGACACGGCCGCAGCCGTGCATGAGCGCGACGCCTATGAACTCTGGCTGGCATTGCTGCCGACCCGAACGCCACGCGGTGTGGTGGTGGTCGACCCGCCCTACGAGCAGACGGATGAACGCGCCCGTATCACCGCCACCTTGGCCGTTGCACACCGCAAATGGGCGCACGGCGTGACGGTGATCTGGTATCCGCTGAAGGACCGCGCCACGCATGGTCGGTGGAAGGAGCAGTTGCGCCGGCTCGGCATCCCGAAATTCCTGGGCGTCGAGCATTGGCTGTACGATGCCGATCAGCCCGGTATTTATAACGGCGCGGGACTCTTTATCGTCAACCCGCCTTATGCCTTCACGCAGGCACTGCCGCCGCTGATCGAAACCCTACGCACCGCCTTGGCAACGGAAGGGCATCGGGGCGAGATCACCGCAGACTGGTTGGTCGATTGACGTGGTTCCACATCGTCCCCGTCTCCCAAAGAAGAAATTGCGGCGCGCGTCGTGAGCTGACCGGTCCACCCCATCCCCAACGAAATATTTTTGTTTCCTGTTCGTTCTCTTGCCTTTCGGCAACCCCGCTTAAGTCCACGCGTCGCGCTTGCGGACGCTCCCCCCGCCCGATGAACCGAATCAAAATAGCGACGAACCGAGTCCCTAATCTGTCATTTACCGTCTTGCGCAGTATCGCGAATGAGCACAATCTGTTGTGGTTGAGTTCGGGGGCGAGCCCAAGCACTGGTAGGATGATTGCTGCGAGTCCAAATCGCTGCACCCCTATCTCGCGCTTTCCCACGGTGGGGCCATGGCAAGGATGGACACTTTTTGTTCTCCTTGTGCTCGCCAGATGATAGCATGGGGGTTCGCCCCCGATTCGAAGGGCGAATCGCGAAAAACGCGATTTGCAGCACGGGAGACGAGTCTGTGGATTTCAGAGATGGCCAGGAAGCGACCAACGATATGGCAACCAACATGGCAGGCGATATGGCAGCCAACCTGATCGAGGCAGCGGCCGCCAGTGCGACCGCGGGCGTGGCCGAAACCATGAAGAAGGCGAAAGCCGCTGCGAAGGTCGATTCCAAGTCGATCCGACCGCAGATCTTCCCGGTGGAGGTTGATCACAGCCGCGATGCGCTGCTCACCGATTTCGGCAAGGAAACGCTGAACGATCGTTATCTGCTGCCGGGCGAAAGCTATCAGGACATGTTCGTGCGTGTCGCATCCGCCTATTCGGATGATGCCGCCCATGCGCAGCGCATCTATGATTATATCTCAAAGCTATGGTTCATGCCGGCCACCCCCGTGCTGTCGAACGGCGGCACCGGGCGGGGCCTCCCGATCAGCTGCTATCTCAATTCCGTGCCGGACAGTCTTGAAGGGATTGTCGACACCTGGAACGAGAATGTCTGGCTCGCCTCGCGCGGCGGCGGCATCGGCACCTATTGGGGCAATGTGCGCGGCATTGGCGAGCCGGTCGGCCTGAACGGCAAGACCAGCGGCATCATTCCGTTCGTCCGGGTGATGGATTCGCTGACACTGGCGATCTCGCAGGGCTCGCTGCGGCGCGGCTCGGCGGCCTGCTATCTCGATGTCAGCCATCCGGAGATCGAGGAGTTCCTCGAAATCCGCAAACCCTCGGGCGATTTCAATAGGAAGGCGTTGAACCTGCACCACGGCGTGCTGATTCCCGATGCCTTCATGGAAGCCGTGCGCGCTGGCGCTGAGTGGAACCTTGTCAGCCCCAAGGACGGCTCGGTTCGCGGCACCGTGGATGCGCGCGCGCTGTTCCAGAAGCTGGTCGAAACCCGGCTGGCAACGGGCGAGCCCTACATCGTGTTCAGCGATCATGTGAACAACGCGATGCCCAAGCATCACCGCGATGTCGGGCTGAAGGTATCGACGTCGAACCTGTGCTGCGAAATCACCCTGCCAACCGGCAAGGACCAGTTCGGCAAGGATCGCACCGCGGTCTGCTGCCTGTCGTCGCTCAACCTGGAAACCTGGGACGAGTGGAAGGACGAAAAGGGCTTTATCGAGGATGTGATGCGCTTCCTCGACAATGTGCTGCAGGATTATATCGACCGCGCCGAACCGGGCATGGCGCGCGCCGCCTATTCGGCGATGCGGGAGCGCTCGGTCGGGCTGGGCGTCATGGGCTTCCATTCGTTCCTGCAGGCGCGCGGCCTGCCGTTCGAAGGGGCGATGGCGAAACAGTATAACCTCAAGATCTTCAAGCACATCAAGGCGCAGGTCGACGAAGCATCGATGCAGCTCGCGATCGAGCGGGGGCCGTGCCCCGATGCCGCCGATCAGGGGGTGATGGAGCGGTTCAGCTGCAAGATGGCGATCGCGCCGACCGCATCGATCAGCATCATCTGCGGTGGTGCGTCTGCGTGCATCGAGCCGATCCCGGCGAACATCTATACCCACAAGACGCTGTCGGGCAGCTGGTCGATCAAGAACCCCTATCTCGAAAAGCTGCTCAACGAGAAATCGAAGAACAGCGACGCGGTGTGGAACTCGATCCTCGAAAAGGGCGGCTCAGTGCAGCATCTCGATTTCCTGAGCCAGGAGGAAAAGGACTGCTACAAGACCAGCTTCGAGATCGATCAGCGCTGGCTGCTCGAACTCGCCGCGGATCGCACGCCGTTCATCGATCAGTCGCAGTCGCTCAACCTGTTCATCCCGGCCGATGTCGAGAAATGGGATCTGCTGATGCTCCACTTCCGCGCGTGGGAGCTGGGCGTGAAGTCGCTTTATTATCTGCGCTCGAAGAGCATCCAGCGCGCAGGCTTTGCCGGCGGCGTGGAGGCGGACAACACGCCGGACCTCAAGCAGATCGAGCTTGAGGAAAAGGATTATGACGAGTGTCTGGCTTGTCAGTGAGGTGAGCCAGGGTCGCCCTCACCCTCCCATGCTGCGCATGAGCCCCTCCCTCTCCCTGCGGGAGAGGTGTGTCCCTCTCCCATCGGGAGAGGGAGGGAGCCGCGCAGCGGCGGAAGGGTGAGGGCGATGGACATTTATCGGGGCACCCCGACCGGCGCCGTCATGCGTGCCCGCGCGCTGCGCAGGAATATGACCGATGCAGAAAAGCGGTTGTGGAAAGCACTGCGGGAGAGCTTTCCACAGATCAAATTTCGCAAGCAGGTTCCTGTCGGCCCCTATGTCGCTGATTTTCTAAGCTTTGGTGCCCGAGTCATCATCGAAGCTGATGGCGGCCAACATGGCGATGGCAAAGCCCAGGCTTATGACGCCAGGCGAACGCGCTTCCTCCAGAACGAAGGCTTCGCGGTACTGCGGTTCTGGAACAACGATATTCTCGGCAATATCGATGGGGTTCTCGCCGAAATCGCCAAATCCCTCTCCCATCGGGAGAGGGAAGGAGGCGCGAAGCGCCGGAAGGGTGAGGGCAACTTTGGCGCTGTCACTCTGCAATCGCCCTCACCCGACCTCGCTTCGCTCGGCCACCCTCTCCCGTCGGGAGAGGGGAAGTGAGTTCATTTTTCCTCTTCGAACGTCACCGCGACATCGGCGTTGGCGCTCAGCCGCACG
>CAZYOU010000146.1:0-5062 GCA_964649315.1 uncultured Stakelama sp.
TTCGGCCCCCATCATCACCTTGTCCTTGGCCTCTTCGAACTCGGCATTGGCGACCAGGCGCTTGCCCTTGCGGGCAGCAGTGAGTGCCGCTTCGTTGACGAGGTTGGCGAGGTCAGCACCCGAGAAGCCGGGCGTGCCCCGCGCAATCGTGCGTGGATCGACGTCGGGCGCGAGCGGCACCTTCTTCATGTGAACCTGCAGGATCTTGATCCGACCTTCGATATCGGGGCGTGGCACCACGACCTGGCGATCGAAGCGACCTGGGCGCAGCAGTGCCGGATCGAGCACGTCCGGGCGGTTGGTCGCGGCGATGATGATGATGCCTTCATTGGCCTCAAAACCATCCATCTCGACCAGCAGCTGGTTCAGCGTCTGCTCGCGCTCGTCATTGCCATTGCCGAGGCCTGCACCACGGTGGCGACCGACCGCATCGATTTCATCAATGAAGACGATGCACGGTGCCGACTTCTTGGCCTGTTCGAACATGTCGCGCACCCGGCTTGCGCCGACGCCGACGAACATCTCGACAAAGTCCGAACCCGAAATGGTGAAGAACGGCACGCCCGCCTCCCCCGCAATCGCGCGGGCGAGCAGGGTCTTGCCGGTACCCGGCGAGCCCATCAGCAGTGCGCCTTTGGGAATCTTGCCGCCGAGGCGCGCAAACTTGGTCGGATCCTTCAGAAACTCGACAATTTCCTGCAATTCCTCGCGGGCTTCGTCGATGCCGGCAACGTCATCGAACGTCACTTTGCCTTCCTTCTGGGTCAGCATCCGCGCGCGCGACTTGCCAAAGCCCATCGCGCCCGATCCTGAATTCTTCTGCATCTGGCGCAACACGAAAAACGCGATGCCCAGGAACAGCACGAACGGCAGCGACTGGACGAGGATATACTGCCAGATCGACGGCCCTTCTTCTGGCCGGGCATTGATAATCACGCCCTTTTCGAGCAGACGCGCGGTCAGCTGCGGATCAGCGGGTGCATAGGTGCGGAACTTGTCACCGCTGGTGGTGGTGCCGGTCACGACCTCACCCGCAATATTGACCTCGCGGACCGAGCCTTCGCTCACCTTCGACAGGAAAGCAGAATAGGACAGCGCGTTATTCGCAGCGACGGTGCGCGAACCGTTTTCGAACATCGTGACGAACAGCGCCAGGGCAACCAAGATGCCAAGCCATATCATCAGATTCTTCATCCAGGGATTGCCGTTCCCGCCATTGTCGGGGCCCTGCTGTCTCTCATTGTCGTTCATCGTCGCGTGCCGCCTTTCCGAGTCACCAAGATAGGCAGCAAAAGGTGAATGGCAATGGAACAGTTGGGCGGTATCGCCGATCAGAGTGATCGACGCGGCGGAGCCGCCGAAAACCGCCAGATTGTGCCCTTTGACACGCCCAGAACGCCCGCCTGCGTCGCCGATTTGCCACCGTCGAGTGCGTCGAGCAGCGATTCGATGTTGCTAGCGTCGGAAAAATCGGGGCTGGTGATACTGTTGATTGTCCGCACCAAAGCGATCGCTGATCGGGCGAGTCTACGTTTCAGCTCGCGCGGCAGCCCCGCCATATCGAGCCAGGACTGAAAATCGGGATCATCAACCCCGGTCGGCGTCACTTTCCGGCTATCCCACAACCAGCGCTCCATTGCGCGGAGCGCGGCATCGGCTTCGGCAGCATGTGCCGCCGAGCGCGCAATCTGCCGTGGATCGAGCACGTCCGTATCGCGCAACAGGGTGCGGAACGCCGTCCGGTCGAACCGATCATCGGCGTTGCTGGGATCATCGACGAAGGGAATCGCGCTCGCCACCGCAATCGCGCGCAATTCGGCAACGCGCCAGTCAAGCAATGGCCGGATGAGATCGATAGGGGTCGCACCGCCAAGCTGCTGGCGCACCCGAATGCCCGCCAGCCCGGCCACCCCTGATCCCCGCGCGGCGCGCATCAGAAACGTCTCAGCCTGGTCATCGGCGTGATGCGCGGTGGCAAGGAAATGCGCACTCGCGTCGACCGCCCAGCGTTTCAATAGCGCATATCGCTGCCCGCGCGCCCAATCGTGCAGATTGTCGCGCGGATCACGCGGCTCGACCACCGGCAGGGTTGCGTGTGATACATCCATCTGCGCGCAGTAAGTGGCAACCATTGCCGCCTCCGCAGCCGCCTCGCGCCGCAAGCCGTGATCGACCGTCGCGGCGATCACCTGGCCCCGAAATGCAGCAACGGCAAGCGCGAGCATCGCCATACTGTCCGGCCCGCCGGATACCGCCAGCGCAATGCGTTCGTGTCGTTCGATCGCTCGACCCAGCGCGCTCCCAACATCGGCCCGAAAACGCGTGACCAGCCCGGGATCGGGCGCGGTCGTCACCTGATCAAGCAGCCTTGCACTTTTCGGTCACCCGGCCGCGCGCGATATCATCTTTCATCTGCGCGGTGATCTTGGTCGCGTAGACCTCGCTCAGCTCATCATAGACCTGACAGATATCGGCCGAGGGCTTGCCGAGCCGCTTAAGCGCAACGGTAAGGAAATACAGGCTGTCTGGCGCGCGCTCCCCGTCGGGGAACTTCTTGTAATTCTCATAGAACGCCAGTGACGCAAGCGATGGCTTGCCCTCATCCAGATAAGCGCGGCCAAGCAAATTCTGCGCCCAGCTCGCACGGCGATTGGTGGGGTATTTGGAAACGACCTGTTTCAGTTGCGACTGGGCCTCGGGATAGAGTTTGGCCTGCCACAACCGGAATCCATAGACATATAGATCATCCGCAGGATCGGCGGTCGACGGTTTTTCGACCGCCGCAACGAGCTGCGCGCGAGCCGGATCCACGGCAACCGATGTGGTGGGCTTTGTTGCGACTGGCGCAACCGGCCGAGCCGCTGCTGGCGTGACGGTCGTCGTAGCCGTAGGCGGCGACACCATCGCCGGCCCGCCAGTCGCCGATGCCGTATCCTCAAGCGCCTTCAATCGCGCGTCAGTCGTTCGCTTGTACGCAGCAAACGCTTCTTCGAATTGTTGCAGCCGAAACTGATTTTGCTCGATCTGCCCCGTAAGCGTGGTCAATTGCGATTCAACCGCACTGATCCGGCCGTTCAAATCGGCGACCGGGGTCGACGCGGGTGATCCGGGCGCGGGCGTGCTGGGATTGGTCTGGGGTGAAATATCGGGCGGAAAATACTGCCCATTGCCCCCCGGAAATACCTTGCGCTGCACCGCGCGCATTTCGCGCTCCAGCCGGTCGACCCGCCCTTCGATGTTGCTTTGCGCCGTTGCAGCGGGGCTCAGCAACACCCCCGCGAGCATCACGATTCCGAAAGACTTGATCCGCATTTCATTCCCCACGCACCGCATAACTGGCCGGGTATAGCGGAGGGAGACCGGGTTTCACCAGCCCCATGCACATCAATCAAATGGTCGGGCTTGTCCCGGTCGAGGGTGTCGGCGTCGCGGTGCTTGGCGTGGGTTCACTTGCTGGCGCCGCCGCTGGCTGATCCGCCGCGCCGGAAGGGGCGCGCGGTGCCGGGTTTTCGGTCGTTGTCGGGGTGCGACGCCGCGTCGATGGCTGCACCGGGGCCGCCCGGCTGGGGGTCTCTGCCGCACCGCTTGTATCCGATGCCGCCGGGCCAGTCGTCACCGGCGTTGTCCCGCGTGCAAGCAATGCCTGCGCGCTGATCTCGACATCCTTGATCGCCCGAGCTCCGTCGCCCAATGGCGGTACATTCGATCCGTTCACGCTCACCTGCAATTTATCGGGGCGGCCGACATTGATCATCGGTCGGTTGGCATCGGCGGGCACATCAAAGCGATCGCCGGGCTGCATTTCTGCCTCGTACAGCGATTTGCCATCGGCATCATAAACGCGCAGCCAGACCAGATCAGTCGCGGTCAGCGTCACTTGACCGGTGGGGACTGGCGTAGCGACTAGCGCAGGTACGACCGGTTCGGGCATGATCTCCGCCGCCGGTGCGGCAACCGTCGTTTCACCATCCCCGCGGAACAAGGTGGTGCCAAAATACAAGCCAGCGGCGATCAGCACCAGAATGGCGGCGATCGTCACCCCCATCGCCAACCCCTTGGGCGGCTGACGCTTCAGGTCCTGCAATTCATAGGGTTGATATTCGGGCGGGCGCTGCACCGCATCGGCCTGGCCGCGCACGTCGCGCGCAATCGCCACCTCGTCCATACCGATCGCACGGGCATAGGCCTTGGCGAAACCGACCGAATAGGTATGCGAGGGCAGGCCGGAATAATTGGACTGCTCGATCGCCTCCAGATGACGAAGCGGCACCCGCGTGCGGGCCGCGACTTCGGCCAACGACAATCCTTGTGATTCGCGCGCCTCGCGCAGCCGCTCACCCGCCGTCTTGGGGAACAGGCTCGCTTCTTCGCTCGGATCGGAATCAGGCATTTTCGTCTCCGGCATAATCACTCGTCGCGGCTATGTCCCAAAGGGACTGGAGAGTGTCAACGCGCGAAAGCCGGGTTCGGCGCACCATCAGATCAATTCAACATGATTGTCGTGCGCCCATGCTGTCAGCATCGCGCGCATATCGCGCGGCGGCTCTGCCAGCATGACGGCAATATCGTCGATCAGCTTCGCCCGATCGAGCGAACGGATCATCGCCTTAACCGGCCCGACGGCGGCAGGCGTGATCGAGAGCCGCTCGATTCCCAAACCGATCAGCGCCATCGCCTCCAGCGTCCGCCCCCCCATTTCCCCGCAGACGGCCAGATCCACACCAGCGCTGCGCGTCGGCCCGATCACCCGAGACAAAAAGCGCAGGATCGCCGGGCTGAGCCAGTCATAGCGTTCGGCGAGCTTAGGATTGGCGCGATCAGCCGCGAACAGGAACTGCGTCAGATCATTGGTGCCGATCGACAGGAAATCGAGCCGCGGCAACAGCACATCGAGCATTTCGGCAAGCGCCGGCACCTCAAGCATGGCACCATAGCGAATCAGTGTCGGCAGCTTGCGCTGGCGCGACGCCACCCAGGCGCGCTGCGCTTCGAACAGCGCCTGCGCCTCGTCGAACTCCCATGGTTCGGATACCATCGGGAACATCACATTCAGCGTCCGCCC
>CAZYOU010000147.1:0-4967 GCA_964649315.1 uncultured Stakelama sp.
CTGACCGACCAGACCCGCAACATCCTGTCGGCGGAAAACCTCGCCAAGACCAAGAAGGGCGTGCGCATCATCAACTGCGCGCGCGGCGGGCTGATCGATGAGGCGGCGCTGAAAGCCGGACTCGATTCAGGCCATATCGGCGGCGCAGCACTCGACGTGTTCCAGACCGAGCCTGCAACCGATTCGCCGCTGTTCGGCACGCCGGGCTTTGTCTCCACGCCACATCTGGGCGCCTCGACCACCGAGGCGCAGGAGAACGTCGCGCTGCAGGTCGCCGAGCAGATGGCCGATTTCCTCGTGACGGGCGGCATTACCAATGCGCTGAACGTGCCGTCGCTGTCGGCCGAAGAAGCGCCCAAGCTGAAGCCGTATATGGCGCTGGCCGAAAAACTCGGTTCGCTGGTGGGCCAGCTTGCCCACGGGGCACTGTCAGGTATCTCGGTCGAGGTCGAAGGCGCTGCCGCACAGCTCAACCAGAAGCCGATCACCAGCGCGGTGCTGGCGGGCATGATGCGCGTCCATTCGGACATCGTGAACATGGTCAATGCGCCGTTTCTGGCGAAAGAACGCGGCATTGACGTCCGCGAGATCCGCCACGACCGCGAAGGCGATTATCACACGATGGTGCGCGTGACGGTCAAGACCGATGCAGGCGACAAATCGGTTGCGGGCACCTTGTTCGGCGATGCGGCACCCCGTCTGGTGGAACTGTTCGGCATCAAGGTCGAAGCCGATCTGGCGGGCTATATGCTGTATGTGGTGAACGAGGACGCGCCGGGCTTCATCGGTCGGCTTGGCACAACGCTGGGCGAATCGGGCGTCAACATCGGCACCTTCCATCTCGGTCGCCGATCTGCGGGTGGCGAGGCGATCGTGCTGCTGTCGGTCGACGAGCCCGTCACCCCCGCCCTCATCACCAACGTCCGCGCACTGCCCGGCGTGAAGACGGTGATGGCACTCGCGTTCTGAGCTGGCTAAAGCGCGGGCATGACCACCTCCCTCCTGCCCGAAGGCTTTCACGATCGCCTGCCCCCTTATGCCGATGTCGCCGCGCGACTGGAGGCGCGGATTTTGGGGGCGGCGTTCGCGCATGGCTATGAACGCGTCGATCCGCCGCTGGCCGAGTTCGAAGCGGGGCTGGCGAGCCGGTTGAAGGCAACGCGCGCGCGTGATGCCGTGCGCTTCGTCGATCCGGTCTCGCAGCGTACGCTGGCGATCCGGCCCGATATTACCGCACAGATCGGGCGGATCGTCGCGACGCGGATGGCGCATCACCCGCGCCCCGTGCGGTTGAGCTACGCCGGGCCAGTGCTGAAACTGCGCGCGTCACAGCTCGACCCCGAACGCGAGGCCCGTCAGATCGGCTGCGAACTGATCGGGCTCGACAGCGTCGCCGCCGCGCAGGAAATCGCCAGCCTGGCGGTCGAGGCGCTGAGCGCGGCCGGGGTGGAAAATATCTCGGTCGATTTCACGCTGCCCGATCTGGTCGATATTCTCGCTGCCGAGCCTTTTCCGGTTGCTGCCGGGCATATTGAGCAGTTGAAGGATCGGCTCGATGCCAAGGATGCAGGCGCGGTCGCCGCGCTCGCCCCGGCTTATCTGCCGTTGATCGAGGCCGCCGGGCCGTTCGAGGCCGCGCATGACCGGCTGTGTGCGTTCGATGCGGGTGGGGCACTCACCTCTCGCCTCGACGGGCTTTGGGCGATCGCACAGAGCCTGAAGGGCAAGGTGGCGCTCACGCTTGATCCCACTGAACGTCACGGCTTCGAATATCAGAGCTGGATCGGCTTTTCGATTTTCGCCGGCGGCGTACGCGGTGAAATCGGGCGGGGCGGCAGCTATGCGGTGATGCACGAGAACGGGGCGGAAGAGCCCGCAATCGGGTTCTCGCTCTATGCCGATGCGATCGTCGACAGCGGCGTGGCACCGGTGGAGCGACGGCGGTTGTTCGTGCCGCTGGGCACTGATCCAGCGCTGGCGACGGCAATGCGCGGCGAAGGCTGGGTAACGGTCGCGGCGCTGGAGGCAAGCGACACGCCCGAGGCGCAATTGTGCACGCATATTTTGGTGGCAGGCAAGCCAACCCCGCTTTAACACGCGCGGCCTAACCAGCCTTCCCGTCACCCTGAACTTGTTTCAGGGTCCACCGTGCCACAGGCGCGACGATTCTGGCGGCGCGGTGGATGCTGAAACAAGTTCAGCATGACGAATAGTGAGGGTTTGAATTGGCAAACGTAGCAGTGATCGGTGCCCAATGGGGCGATGAGGGCAAGGGCAAGATCGTCGACTGGCTTGCCGAGCGCGCCGATGTCGTCGTGCGGTTTCAGGGCGGGCATAATGCCGGGCATACGCTTGTCGTCGGCGACAAGGTGTACAAGCTGTCGCTGCTGCCATCGGGCATCGTGCGCGGTACGCCCAGCGTCATCGGCAACGGCGTAGTGCTCGATCCCTGGGCGCTGAAGGCCGAGGTGGAAAAACTGCGCGGCCAGGGGGTGGAGATTACCCCCGACACGTTGATGGTGGCCGATAATTGTGCGCTGATCCTGCCGCTGCATCGTGACCTCGACGCGCTTCGTGAGGATGCAAGCGGCGACGGCAAGATCGGCACGACGCGGCGCGGCATTGGCCCGGCATATGAGGACAAGGTGGGACGGCGCGCGATCCGGGTGTGCGATCTGGCGCATCTCGATGAACTCGGCGCGCAGATGGACCGGCTGACCGCGCATCATGATGCGCTGCGTGCCGGGTTCGGCCAGCCGCCGATCGACCGCGACGGGCTGATCGCTGAATTGCGCGAGATTGCCGGCTTCGTGCTGCCCTTTGTTCAGCCGGTATGGCGGATGCTGGGCGAGGCGCGGGCGAACGGCAAGCGCATCCTGTTCGAAGGCGCGCAAGGCGTGCTGCTCGATGTCGATCACGGTACCTATCCCTTCGTCACCTCGTCGAACACGATTGCGGGCACGGCCGCGGGCGGCTCTGGCCTGGGGCCGAACGCGGTCGGCTTCGTGCTGGGCATTGCCAAGGCCTATACGACGCGGGTCGGCAGCGGCCCCTTCCCCACTGAGCTCGCGGATGCGACCGGCGAACGACTGGGTGAGCGCGGGCACGAGTTCGGCACCGTGACCGGGCGCAAGCGGCGCTGCGGCTGGTTCGATGCGGTGCTGGTGCGGCAATCGGCGGCGGTGGGCGGCATCACCGGCATTGCACTGACCAAGATCGACGTGCTCGACGGGTTTGACGAGGTCAAGATCTGCACCGGTTACCGGCTGAACGGCGCCGCGCTCGATTATTTTCCCGCGCATTATGCCGATCAGGCGGGCGTCGAGCCGATCTATGAAACGCTGCCCGGCTGGCGCGAATCCACCGCGGGCGCGCGCAGCTGGGCCGATCTGCCGGCCGCGGCGATCAAGTACATCAAGCGGATTGAGGAACTGATCAAATGCCCGGTGGCGCTGGTGTCGACCAGCCCGGAGCGTGAGGACACGATTTTGGTCCGCGATCCGTTCGCGGATTGAGAGGGCCACCGCTCTCTTCTCGTCACCCCGGGCTTGACCCGGGGTCCCGCTTCTTCTCCAGCCGCACAAAAGCGGGACCCCGGATCAAGTCCGGGGTGACGGTGAAGTGATCATTACGTGATCAGCCGCACTGCCCCCGGTGCCGGAGCTTGTGATCCGCCAGCACCAGCGCGACCATTGCTTCCACGACCGGCGCGCCGCGGATGCCGACACAGGGGTCGTGGCGGCCCTTGGTCATGATCTCGGTCGCGTTGCCATCGCGGTCGATCGTCTCGACCGGCGTCAGGATCGAGCTGGTCGGCTTGAACGCGACGCGGACAAGCACTGGCTGGCCGGTCGAAATGCCCCCGGCGATGCCGCCTGCGTGGTTGGCGAGGAATGCGGGGCCGTCTGCCCCCGGCCGCATCGGATCGGCATTGTCTTCGCCGCGTAAACGCGCCGCGCCGAAGCCATCGCCGATTTCGACGCCCTTCACCGCGTTGATGCTCATGCAGGCGCTGGCCAGATCGGCGTCGAGTTTGGCGTACAGCGGTGCGCCCCATCCGGCGGGGACGCCGGTCGCCTCACACGCAATCACCGCGCCGAGCGATGACCCCGCCTTGCGCGCTTCATCGACGAGTACCTCCCACCGCGCGGCGGCGACGGCATCGGGGCAAAAGAAGGGGTTGCGGTCGATTTCGGCGACATCGAAATTAGCGGGGTCGATGGCGTCACCACCGATCGCCTCGACCCAGGCGGTGATACGGACTTCGGGGATTACCAGCCGCGCCACCGCCCCTGCCGCGACCCGCGACGCCGTTTCGCGTGCGGACGACCGCCCGCCACCGCGATAATCGCGAAAACCGTATTTCGCGTCATAGGCATAATCGGCATGCCCGGGGCGATAAGCTTTTGCGACCTCCGAATAGTCCTTCGATCGCTGGTCGACATTGTCGATCATAAGGGCAATCGGCGTGCCGGTCGTCCGCCCGTCGAACACGCCCGACAGGATGCGCACCACGTCCGGCTCCTGCCGCTGCGTCGTGAAGCGCGACGTGCCCGGACGACGCTTGTCGAGGAAAGGCTGGATATCGGCTTCGCTCAGCGTCAGCCCCGGCGGGCAGCCGTCGACGACCGCACCGATCGCCGGACCGTGTGATTCCCCCCAGGTGGTGAAGCGGAACAGGTGGCCGAAGCTGTTGTGGCTCATGCCAGCGTGATGTCCGGCGCGTCCTCCGCCTTCATGCCGATCACGTTATAACCCGCGTCGACATGGTGGGTTTCGCCCGTCACGCCGCTCGACAGGTCGCTGAGCAGGTATAGACCCGCGCCGCCGACATCCTCGATCGTCACATTGCGCTTAAGCGGCGAATTATACTCGTTCCACTTCAGGATCAGACGGAAATCGCCGATGCCCGATGCCGCCAGTGTCTTGATCGGCCCCGCCGAGATCGCGTTGACGCGGATATTGTC
>CAZYOU010000148.1:0-4919 GCA_964649315.1 uncultured Stakelama sp.
ATCCGTTCGAGCGCCGCATCGCAATAGCCCAGCTCGCGCTCGATGCCGATCCAGCGCCGACCCAGCCGCTTCGCCACCGCGCCCGTCGTGCCGGTGCCGAAAAATGGATCGAGCACCACGTCGCCGGGCTTCGTGCAGGCCAGCAAAATGCGATAAATCAGCGCTTCGGGCTTTTGCGTCGGGTGCACCTTGGTGCCGCCCTTTTTCAGCCGCTCCTGCCCGCCGCAGACCGGGAACTCCCAGTCGCTGCGCATCTGCAATTCATCATTCAGCGTCTTCATGCTGCGATAGTTGAAGGTGTAGCGCGCCTTTTCGCCCATCGACGCCCAGATGAGGGTCTCATGCGCATTGGTGAAGCGCGTGCCCTTGAAATTGGGCATCGGGTTCGATTTGCGCCAGATGATGTCGTTCAAAATCCAGAAGTTCAGATCCTGGATCGCGGAGCCCACCTTGAAGATATTGTGATAGCTGCCGATCACCCAGATCGTGCCGTCATCCTTCAATATACGACGCGCTTCGGCGAGCCAGGCGCGGGTGAATTTTTCATACGCGCTCAGGCTGTCGAACTTGTCCCAGTCATCGGTGACGGCGTCGACATGGCTGCCATCGGGACGGCTGAGATCGCCGCCGAGCTGAAGATTATAGGGCGGATCAGCAAAGATCATGTCGATCGACTTGGCCGGCAAGGCCCGCATCGCGGCGATGCAATCGCCCATGATGATCGAATCGAGCGGCAAGTCGATTGCGGCCGTCGGCGCCGGTGTTCGACGTGTCCTGACCTTTTCCAACACACCCATCATCGCCATCCCCGCCTTGCTCAGCGCCCATCGGCACGAAAAAGCCCCGGCCCGTCAAGAAAACAATGGTTAACGAAATCAGTGATTAAATAGTTAACGAAGCGGAACATTTTAGGATCGAAACGACATATTGAGTCCGTCCTCGTCGTCCGCCGCAAGTAATGGTGGTGTGGCGCGAAAGACTCACTCCACCAATGACTGCGCAAAAATCGCCCGCGCGACCGGCGCGAACGACCGGCGATGCAGCGGCGTCGGCCCCAGCCGTTGCAACGCCGCGATATGCACTGGCGCGCCATAGCCCTTGTTCGATGCCCAGCCATAACCGGGATGGTCCCGGTCCGCCGCGATCATCATCCGGTCACGCGTCACCTTGGCGATGATCGACGCGGCCGAAATGCACGGTACGGTCGCATCGCCGCCGATAATCGCGCGGGATGGCCAGCGCCAGGCGGGGCAGCGATTGCCATCGACCAGCACCTCGCCCGGATCGACGCCAAGCGCCGCAACCGCCCGCTCCATCGCCAGCATCGTCGCCCACAAGATGTTGAGCGTGTCGATCTCCTCGACGCTTGCGATGCCGACTCCAGCCGTGCATTCCGCCATGATCTGCGCAAACAGCACCTCGCGGCGCGCGGCGGTCAGTTTCTTGCTGTCGTCCAGCCCCTCGATTCCCCCCGGACACAAGACCACCGCCGCGGCCACCACCGGCCCCGCCAGCGGGCCCCGCCCGGCTTCGTCGACCCCGGCAATCATGCGTCACCCGCCAGTTCGTCGCCCGCAATCTCGACAAACGGCACGACGCCCAGATGATGCCCCATCGGTCCATGCCCCTCGCCCAGCCCGGGCGCCGAGAGCAGCGCGATCCGCACGAACCTCACCGCGCGGGTAAAGGCAGCGACGATCGGCATTCCCTGCCCCAATCCACAGGCAAGCGCGCTGGCAAAGGTGCAGCCAGTGCCGTGCGTATCGGTAGTATCGATCCGTTTGCCGTTCAGTTCGGCCAGCAGACCAGCGGGGTACAGTAGCCGATCGACGATCACATTGCCTTCACCGTGCCCGCCCTTGGCCGCAAGATGGCAGCCATGCGCAAGCACTGCCGCTTCGCCACCAAGAGCCGCTAGTTCGGGGATGTTCGGCGTGACGACGGACGCGAGCGACATCAGCCGACCAAAGGCGGCGATGGTATCCGGATCGGCGAGAGTCGATCCGCTGGTCGCGATCATCACGGGATCGAACACGATCGGTACGTCGATCGCGGTTAGCCAGTCCGCCACCGCATTGGCCGTCTCTGCCGATCCGATCATCCCGATCTTGATGGCGTCGACCCCGATATCCTCGGCCACCGATTTGATCTGCGCCATCACCATTTCGGTCGGCACCGGATGCACCGCCTGCACCCCCAATGTATTCTGCGCCGTGATCGCCGTAATCGCGGTCATCGCGTGCCCGCCGAGCATCGTTACCGTCTTTATATCGGCCTGAATGCCCGCACCGCCGCCCGAATCGGACCCGGCAATAATCAGGATTCGCGGCGTCATCGGGCGTTACCGGCGGTTGCAAAGTTGCGGAAGTTGCGGGTCTCCATCGCCTTTGCCGAAACCATGCAAAACTGCACTTTCCGGACATTTGCGGCGGGTTGAGCGGTCAGGATCATCCCCGATCCATGACATAAGTTGCGGCTTGTAGGAAAGTTTTGCGCGAAACGGCGCCCATTCAATCCGTCACGACCAGCCGGTATCCGGCGTCATACGAACCAAGCGTCATCAGATCAGCATAACGGTGCGCCCACGCCCCGCTATCAAGATCGCCCCTCAGCCGATCCAACCCCGCGACAACATCGTCAATCGCCCAAAAAGACGAACTGCCCGATCGGATATGCGGATCGAGATAGGCCTCGGGCCGCTGCCAATAGGCATAGAGAAACCCATCGCTGCAATCATGCGGTATCAGCACCGGCGTGATCGTGACGGTGCCCAGCCATTGCTGATAGGCTGACAAGGCTGGGAATTGGCGCTCATCGAGCATCGCCAGTTGCGGCAGATAGTCAGTCAGCCAGGGCCGGGCCGCCGGATCGAACGTGAGCAGCACGATCGGCCCGCGCGTCACCCGGCGCATTTCGGCCAGCCCGGCGGCCTTATCGCGCCAGTGGTGGATCGTCAGGACCGCCATCGATGCATCGAAACGCGCATCGGCAAACGGCAGATCCTCAGCCCAAGCCTGCACCACTTCTGCCGAACCCGGCGGGCGTTTTGCGATCATCTCAAGCGATGGCTCGACGGCGGTGACCGATCGATCGGTGGGTTCGTAGGAACCCGCCCCCGCCCCCACATTGAGCACGGTTTGCGCCGCGCCCAGTGCGTTGCGGATGAGCCGTTCGATGCGGGGATCCCCCTTGCGCAAATCAGCGTAGGTCAAGCCGATCCGGTCATAGATCGCGGTCATGCCAAATGCCCGTCAGCTGCTAAATTTGCGCGCATTGCTCGGCGGAAATTCCTTCAGCGCAGCACCCGTGCGGGTCGGGCGATCCATCAATTCGCCGCGGCAATTGGGGCAACGTTCATCAAGCGCATCGGCGCAATCGGCGCAAAAGGTGCATTCGAACGAGCAGATGAACGCGCCCGGCGCATCGGCGGGCAAATCGGCACCGCATTTCTCACAATCAGGGCGCATCTCAAGCATCGTGCCTTCTCCCGTTTAAGCCGCAGCCTTCACCGCATCGCAGATCCGGTCGACGACGCGCTCCACCTGGGCGCGATCATCCCCCTCGGCCATCACCCGGATCACCGGTTCGGTGCCCGACGGGCGGATGACGAGGCGGCCGCTGCCATTGAGCTCGGCTTCCGCCTCGGCAATCACCGATTTCACGCTGTCGGCCTCAAGCGGTTTGCCGCCGGAGAACCGCACATTCTTCAGCAATTGCGGCAGCGGCTCGAATCGGTGGAGGAATTCGCTCGCCGGAGCGCCCGCCGTCACCAGCTCGCCCAGCACCTGCAGCGCCGCGACCAGCCCGTCGCCGGTGGTCGCGTAATCCGACAGGATGATATGCCCCGATTGTTCACCGCCGACATTGTGCCCGTGCGCGCGCATCGCCTCCAGCACATAGCGATCGCCCACCTGGGTGCGCATCATGGCGATGCCCTGTCCTGCGAGATGCCTTTCGAGCCCCAGATTCGACATTACCGTCGTCACCAGCGCCCCGCCGGTCAGCTTGCCCTGCCGCG
Source organism: uncultured Stakelama sp. (assembly GCA_964649315.1). Taxonomy (GTDB): domain Bacteria; phylum Pseudomonadota; class Alphaproteobacteria; order Sphingomonadales; family Sphingomonadaceae; genus Sphingomonas. The sequence goes on from CAZYOU010000148.1 coordinate 4,019, forward strand.
CCCAGCCGCTGGCGATAACGGCCATCAGCTGATCGCCGTCGACCACATGGCCCTTTTCGTCCACCACGATCAGCCGATCAGCATCGCCATCAAGCGCAATGCCGAGCGCCGCGCCGCTGGCAACCACGGTTTCGCGCAGCAGATCGGGTGCGGTCGAGCCGACGCCGGCATTGATGTTCTTGCCATTGGGCTCGACCCCGATCGCGACGACATCCGCGCCCAGTTCCCACAGCGCGCTTGGTGCGACCTGGTACGCCGCACCGTTGGCGCAATCGACCACGATCCGCATGCCATCGAGCCTGAGTTCGCTCGGGAAAGTCGATTTGGCGAAATGGATATAGCGGCCGCGCGCATCCTCCACGCGGCGCGCCCGGCCGATCTCGGCCGAGGGGCTGAGCGCGATATCACCGTCGATCAGCGCCTCAATCGCGAGTTCATCGGTGTCGGACAGTTTATACCCGTCCGGCCCGAACAGCTTGATGCCATTATCGCCGTACGGGTTATGGCTGGCGGAGATCATCACGCCCATGTCAGCGCGCATCGAATGGGTGAGCATCGCCACCGCCGGGGTTGGCATCGGCCCGACCAGCACCACGTCCATGCCGACGCTGGTGAAGCCCGCGACCATCGCCGATTCGATCATGTAACCCGACAGGCGGGTATCCTTGCCGATCACCACGCGGTGGCGGTGATCGCCGCGGCGGAAATGCGCGCCCGCGGCCATGCCGACCTGCATCGCCATCGCCGCCGTCATCGGCAACTGGTTCGTCTTGCCGCGAATACCATCAGTGCCGAAATATTTTCTTGCCATGCGCATCCGCCCAATTCGTTATGGCGTTCAGGTGTAGCGCCGCCAGGAGAGATAATCGAGCATGTCGCAAGCAACCCGGATTTTACTCGC
>CAZYOU010000149.1:0-4900 GCA_964649315.1 uncultured Stakelama sp.
CCTTCACCTTGGCGAGCAACGTGGCGAGCTGATCGGCGCGCGCGGTCTGGCCAGCTAGCTGGCGGCCATCGACCTCGGCCTGCAGCGCGGCGACTTCGGCCGGCGTCGGTCGCGTGTAGACGCGCCGCAGGCTGTCGCGGATCAGGAAGCGCTTGCGGCGATCGTCGGCTACCTCGTCCAGATCGAAGTGCTGAGCGATGATGTCGCGCATCCGCTCGGCCGTCCGGCGGTTGACGCCGAGCCGCTCGGCCATCTCGTCGAGCGTCAACCCTTCGGTTGTTTCCGAAAGGGCGTGGACGAGCGCCAGCAACCGATCGAGCTTCGCCATCCTTTCGGTCATCGCCAGCCCCTCCGTCCGAAATTGTCGCACGATCGGCGGGGACGCGCGTAATGACAAGCCGCACCGCAATCTTATGTCGACTCCGTGGTGCCATCACGATGGGAAAGCACAGCTCTGCGAGCCATAGCTCCCAGGAACCATGCTAGCGGTTGACAAATAAGTTTTTAGTTGACAAAGATGCCCATACGCCCGATCCGACGGGCCGGGAGACACTTTGATGCGGCCTTGGGATTACCATCAGGAGCTCACCGAAGAGCGACTCGTAAAAATTGCTCAGCTGCTTGCGGTGGGGCGTGGCAGCGCAGTCGACCGGTTTGATCCCACGATCGGTGACGACAACTGGACCTTGGGTGTATGTGCATACAACTATGGCTGCTTCCGGATCAATCAGGCTGCGGGGACGCCTGGCTTTGAGTGGTTAGGCGTCATTGACCCTGGCAAGCACTTCCAGTTCAGCGTCGGCGGGGTTCCGATGCGGTTCTGGCGTGGGGATCCGGCAGAGCCGACGGCCAAAATCGTGGTCGCTACCCCGTTCGAGCAATTGCTGCTCGACCTGGAGCCCGGAGTTCCGACGGCAGGGATGTTGTTCCGCATCGGCGTAACCACTGATATCGACGGCGCTCTTTTGGGCGCGAGCTTCGTTGCCCTGCGCAACGATCAGCCGGAAACGGTTTGGCCATTGCCGCTCGCTGAAGCGGAGCCGCTGATAGTGTTGCTGGGCGATGAGCGGCCTGAAGGACGCGATCTGCCTCCGCCGTCTGTCGGCGACCTTGGGGACGACGAGATTTATCGCGACGATGAGGCCGGGTTCGGCCCTGACGGAGCTTAATCGTGCCAACGAAGGGCAACACGCCGGACCGCGGTCTGGCCGATGGTGCGCGGGCGTTTCATGGCGATAAGCTGCGACTGGCGAGGCTACTCGGTGGTCTTTCGCTCGATGAACTGGGGGGATCGGTGGCTACGAGCCGTCAGTTCGTTCATCAACTCGAAACCGGCGCGAAGGAACCGACAGACGAAATGCGGGACGCTCTTGCCGCAGTCTTGAAGGTTACGCCTGCGTTCTTTTCGACGCCAGCGATCAATCCCGTGCGCGAGGAAGATTGCCATTTTCGTCGGCTAGCCAGCGCTCCACGTGGGTTAGTTGCTCAGGCTGTGGCGCGGGGGACGGCCTTAGAAGCGCTGGTGAACGGGCTTGAAGCTTTAGTGCGATTGCCGAACGTGGACTTTCCGGAATCGGCACGGCCTGAAGGTTCCGATGCGATCGAGCGTGTTGCCGAGGACGCTCGGCGATATTGGGGGCTTGGCCTCGATGGCCCGATCACCAGCATGACCCGTGTTCTGGAGAATGCGGGCGCAGTCGTTGTTCAATTCGACGATCTCACCGACCGCATCGACGCTTTGTCGATGGCACGGCGCCGGCCGATCGTCGTCCGTTCGACCGCGAAGGCTGCGGGTGCCCGATTACGCTTCGATCTCGCGCATGAGGCCGCTCATCTAATCATGCATCAGGGCATTGTTACGGGCGATAGCGTCACCGAAGGCGAGGCGCACCGCTTCGCTGGAGCGTTCCTGATCCCGCGAGTCGCTTTCGCACGAGAATTCCCGCGGACAAGACGCGTGCTCGACTGGAACGCCCTGTTCACGATGAAGCTTCGATGGAAAGTTTCGGTGCGCGCGATCGCACGACGCGCCTTCGATCTTGGGCTTATCGATGCCGCGCAATATCGCACTGCCAACATCCAGCTGGTAAAGACTGGACAGGCGAAGGCGGAGCGATACGACGACCGCATCGCGATCGAGGAACCCGAATTGTTGAGTTCGGCTGTCGCTTGGCTTTCAAAAAGGGACGGGATCGATCTGCATCGCCTGCTTGCCGGCCTCGGCATGGCTCCTGAGTTGTTTACCCATTTGACCGGTCAGCCCCTTCATCCACTCCCGGACAATGTCGTGTCATTGCCGATGGCCGTTTCGAAAAGTCGGCCGTCATGACAACCGGTTTCATCTCCTACACCCACGCCGACAGCGCGCTGAAGGAGCAATTTGTGCGGCATCTCGCCCCGCTGCGGCGCGAAGGCCTGATCGATTTGTGGCACGATGGAATGCTTCGACCAGGCGAGCATCTCGACCCGGCTGTTCAGACCGCCCTGGCGGCGTCTGACGTCGTGATCCTGCTGGTGTCGGCGGATTTCATCGCCTCGGAATATTGTTATGAGCAGGAGATGCTGCGGGCGTTCGCGCGCCAGCGGGACGGCAGGGCTCGCGTAATCCCGATCATTTTGCGCCCCTGTCAATGGAAGGGCGTTCCCATCGGCAACAATGAGACGCTGTCGGAATTCTTAGCGCTGCCCAAGGATGGCAAGGCAGTCATCAGCTGGTCTGACGCCGACACCGCATTCGACAATGCCGCCGGTGCAATACGCGAAATGCTAAAAGCCGATGGCGGAAACAGCTCACCGGCCTTCGCGGCCCGTGGTCGTGTCCCGACGGCTCCCGCGGCCGACCCGGTATCTCGCTCGGTCCGTTCGACTAATACGCTTGGCATCGTCGCGAAGCCGACCGATCTGGATCGTGACCGTTTTCTGCGCAGTGGTTTCGCCACCACTGCAGCGTTATTCGAGCAGAAGCTTGCCGAGCTGAACGCGTCTGACCCGCGCATCAATACCGACTTCGAACGGATCGACAGCCGCTCGTTCGCGGCCAGCGTCTATCTTGACGGCAAGCGTGTCGGCCAAGTCAGCATATGGCACGGGAGCGACATGTGGCGGAACGCACTTTGATTGAGCTATGATTCTGCGAGCAGCTCACGGAATTCGATGAACGACTGGCTGCCCTTGGAGGATACGCAGCAGGGTCTGGCATTCGGCGCAGGCAACACGATGTCGCGCCGCAGTGCCGACGATGCGCTCGATGCCCAAGGCGCGGCAACCTACTTTTGGGAAAACTTCCTAGATCAGGTCCGCAGCCGAATCCGTTGAGCTCGGCTCGGTCGGCATTGGTGACGCCAGCGGCATGCGTGGGGGGGCGGTTCGCCACATGAGGGCGATGTCATCCGGCGTCAGGCCATAGGCGCGGTTTACGATATCGGAGAGTGCGCGTTCGTCGGCGAGCGCGGCGACGCGGGCGGCGCGGGCAGGCTCTGCGGTTTCGGCGAAGGCGGCGCGAAGTTGCATGAGCCGCGTGGGCGTGATCCCCGCACGCTTCGGCAAGGCCGCGCGCACCGTGGCGACAAAACCGTCACTGTCGAGGCGGCTGGACTGCGCAAGTGCGGCAGGCAATTTGGCGAGGCCGATTTCGTGGGTGAGCCAATCGGCAAGTGCATGGTCGGCAGCGCGGACAGATGCAGTAGCATCGATCAACGACATCACCCGATCTGTGGCTTGTTGGCTGTCGTTAGACTCGATCTGCGCCAACGGGAATCGCTCAATATAGCTGGCCATGAAACGTAGCGCTTCATCCTTACCGTGAACTGCGTCCCGCCAACCATACCACCAAGAGATCGGCGAATTCAAAACGGCAATGAGCTTCACGTCGGATGATGTCAGCATGTAGCCGGTGTTGTTGATGAGATGGTCGTCGCGGTCGATCGCGAAAGACGGCGTCCAGGTTATCTCAGTGAACACGACCTTTTGAGCGGCGAAGGCGCCGTAATATGCGCACGGTCGCAACTCCCACCAGAAGCGGCCGTGGTCCTCGCGATGGCGTAACCCCTTGCGCTTGCCGGTCTTGGGGTCCGGCAAACTTTCGAACAGTTTGAAGTGTCGATACAGGCTGGGAAAGGCATCGGCGAAGATCGCTTCAGCAGCCTGTTCGGTCGCCGCGCCCGCCCATGGCCAGGCAAAATCGCTGCTCGACTTCATCACGATCATCCACAGGCCTGCCCAGTCCGGCAGCCAACGATCGATGTCCTGCCCGCGCAAATAGGGCTTGATCACCTCGGCCGCACGGCCGTCCTCGGCGATCAAGCGTTCCTTGGTTGCCGTGTCGATGAGGAAGGCTGCGTTGAAGCCGGTCTTGATGCCATATAGCGGCTTCACGCCTGCATACTCGACCAGCGGCACGCCGTTCGCCCTGATCTTCGCGAGCAGTGCGGCAACGTCTGGCGGCTCCAGCGACCACGGCTCGGCGGTCAGCGTGTCGCGACGCGACAAGTAGGTCGCCGCCTGCACCGCATCGGCCAGCCCGCTGCGCGGCACATCGTCACGCGGGATGACCGCCAAGTCGAACGTCTCCGGCGCCGGTCCGGCATCGGGCTTGCGCACGGCGATGATGCACGGGAACACATCGGCGTCAGGAAAGAAGCGCTTAGCGTGGCCGAAATCGGCCATGAACTCGACCCAGGCATCTTCAGCGAACAGTCGCCGCAGCCCTTCGGCATAGCCCGCCTTCAACCACTTGTTGGTGACAACATAAGCCATGCGTCCGCCCGGACGCAGCAGCTTCAACCCCTGCTCATAGAAATACACATACAGGTCAGCCGTGCCGGCAAAACTGCCATAAGCGCGTTGCAGCGCGGGCTTAATCGGGCTGATCGCCTCCTGCCTCACATAGGGCGGGTTGCCG
>CAZYOU010000150.1:0-4867 GCA_964649315.1 uncultured Stakelama sp.
CCGCCGTGATCGGCATGGCGACGATCGGCTTTCTGCTGCTGCCCGACACCAAGAAGACGAGCCTGATCGCCGACGATTAACGGCAGGCAATGGACCGCTTCGTCATCATCTCGGGCTGTTCGGGCGGCGGTAAATCGACCTTGCTTGCCGAGCTGGCGCGGCGGGGCTTTGCTGTGGTCGAAGAACCGGGACGACGGATCGTCGACGCCGAACTGAATTCCGGCGGCACGGCTTTGCCATGGGTCGATATAAAGGCATTTCTCGATCGGCTAATCGCGTTGGCAATCGCCGATTATGCCGCGGCTTGCGCACACCGTGGAATCGTCTTTTTCGATCGCGGCGTGATAGATGCTGCGGCCGCCCTGGAGGCATTAACAGGGGAACCCGAAGTTGCGCGTTATCTACCGAAAGCGCCTTTTCACCGACAGGTCTTTCTGGCGCCACCCTGGCCCGAAATCCATACTATCGACGAGGCCCGCCGCCACACGTTCGATGAAGCCGTGGTGGAATATGATCGGCTGGCAGCGCTCTATCCGGCACTTGGTTACCAGATTTGCCCGCTCCCCAAAACAGATGTCGCCGCCAGGGCCGATCGCGTGATTGCGGAATTGGCGGCTAATCGCAAAGCGCAATATCCGGGAGGCCGGCCTCAGCTAGACTCAGCGGCGCAGCCACAGCTATGCTTTACGAGCCGTTAATCTACCTCAGCTAGAATGTGCCTTCGCGTCCTCCAATCGTCTGGCAGGGCAAAAAGGCAGATCAACGATGATCGATGGCAAGATCAGTAAGCGCTTGAGCGACAAGGACGTCGCGCTTCGCGTCCGTTTATACAATGACGGCGGGAAGTTTCAGCAAGCACTGCGCACCGTTTGGGCGCGATCATCGCATATCATAATCCCGATATTGGAAGCCAAGTGGCGCGCGGCGTTCAGTAATCCGCTCAGCGGGGTTGCACCCCATGATATCGAAAACTTCGTCGCTATCGTTCGGGAAACGACCGAACAGCGCTGGACCTGGCCAATCGATGCCGATTGGGTTGCGCTGATCGCCAAGCGCGGGCGCGAACAGGCAGCGCTCAACATGGCGCAGCCCGTCATCATTGCCGCGTTGATGGACTATGCCACCGCGCTGGCCGACGCCATCAAGACCCATTTTGCCGACGATGTCGATTTCATCGCGCTGGCGCTGGATACCATTCAGCGGTTGCATTGCATTGAGGTCGATATCTGCATGACTCAGATCGGCATCGTTCGCCGCGCCGAGACGGCGGCCGAGCTATCCGTGCGGGGCCAGGCCTATCTCAATGATCTGGGTGGGCTGTTGCATGAATCGGTCGCGGATGTGGCGGCGCTTCGGGCGCACACCTCGCAAACCGCGATCGCGGCACGCAGCACGCTCGACAAGACATCCGAAGTGGCGATTGCCGCCGAACAATCGGCACAGGCCATGCGCGATGGAGCGCATACCGCATCGGGCCTGATCGCCGCGATCAGGGATGCGCGCAGCGAAGTGGAGGCGGCGGCCGATACGGCGCTCCACGCAAGCAAACAGGCCGCCGACGCGGTCGAAACGTCACGCGCGCTTTCGGACCATGCCCGTTCGATCGAATCGATCCTGGGGTTGATCCGCGACATCGCCGGGCAAACCAATCTGCTTGCGCTGAACGCCACGATCGAAGCGGCGCGTGCCGGGGATGCAGGGCGCGGTTTCGCGGTTGTGGCGCAGGAGGTGAAGAGCCTTGCCAACCAGACGGCGCGCGCGACCGACGACATCGCCGCCACGATTGCCGCGATCCAGGCCGCAACCCGCTCCACCGTCGATACCAATGTATCGATCCAGTCGACCATCACCGAGCTTGCCGATGGCGCGGCGCGGCTCCGCACCGCGATGAACGATCAGGCGAACACCGTATGCGCGATCACCGCCAGCGTTGATGAAACCGCGCTCGCCGCCGATACGATGTCCAACACGATCGCCGCGATCCGCGAGGATAATCAGGTGGTCGCCAGCGAGGTGGATGGCCTGCAGGCGCGCGTCACCACGGTCGATAGCCGTCTGGCCAATATGGAAAGCGTCGCGGGGAATTTCGTCGCCGGCATCGCAGGCGAACAGCGCGCGGCTTGAGGTGTGAGCATATTAACTTCCCGTTCGTGTCGAGCAACGTCGAGACACCCTGCGCTGCGCTTGGTGCAAGTTTCTCGACTTCGCTCGAAACGAACGGATTAGGCCAACTCGCTTGATTACTAGCGCTTGGGCTTTTTGAACCGGAACACGAACCGATCAGTATTGCCGCGCACCGCGGGGTCGAAAACCAATTTGGTGTGATCGTCGCCGGCGACCTTCAGCAGATCGCTCTCACCGTCGAGCACGAAACCCGCCTTCAGGAAATCAGCCTTCACGACGGCGGGATCGATGCGGTGCAACTTGTCCACCACCACGCGCGTGTCGCCGCTGGCACCGACATGGTCGATCACCGCGACGATGCCGCCAGGCTTGGTCGCCCTGAACAACGCCGTGACAAACGCCGCCGGATCAGTGCGCGGGATCTTATACTGTGCGCTTTCCCAATACAGATCGTGGTACGAGAGATGCAGCATCGTGAAATCGAAGCTGTTCGCGGGCGCGGCGAAGGCATCGAACGGATAAGCGGTCTGAGTGACGTTCGGGTTACGCGTGATCAACGATGACCAGATGACCTTGCCCTTGTCATCGGTCGGCATGAACTGCACGGGTTCGAACGCGGTCACCCGCCGCTTCGGCCCCACCGCACGCGCCATGATCTCGGTGTAATAGCCAGCGCCCGCCATGATATCGGCCACCTTCATGCCCCGTTTCAGCCCCGCAAAGGCAAGGACCTCCGCGGGCTTGCGCGACGCATCGAGCTTCTGCTGATCCGCCGGACGCCCGGGCGCGGTGACGGCGTTGGCCATCGACGAAGGCGCTGGCTGCGAGCTGGCGGCAACCGGCAGTGCGAGCGCCGCCACGACAAGGCTGAACGACAAGGCAATTGCACGCCTCATGGCGACTCTCCAACTGGCTGGTGTATTGATTGAGCAATACACTGACAGAATGAAATATGCAATCCCGTTGAGCGGCGCGCGGCCCTTCAGAGAGCACAATCACCGCGCCCTTCGCGAACTCCCCGCCATCCCCGCACGCATCTTCTGACTCTTGCCGTAGCGGGTCTTGCGCGTTCCCGGCTTGCCCTCGTTGCTTCGCCCCATCACCGGCGCTTTGCGCTCGTCGACCGGCAGCCCCAACTCCTCCGCCTCGAGCGAGCGGATTTCGTCGCGCAGGCGCCCGGCTTCCTCGAACTCCAGGTCGCCCGCGGCCTTGCGCATCTTCTTTTCCAGCTCCTCGATATACGCGCGCAGATTGTGGCCGACCATGTGCGGGCGGTCCTCATCGATCTCGACCGTCACCTGATCGCGGCTTGCCACGTCCTGGATGATGTCGCCGATGTTGCGGCGGATCGTGGTCGGGGTGATGCCATGGAGCGCGTTATAGGCCAGCTGCTTCTCGCGCCGCCGCCCCGTCTCATTCATCGCCCGCTCCATCGAGCCGGTGATGCGGTCCGCATACAAAATCACCCGCCCGTCCACGTTACGCGCCGCGCGGCCGATCGTCTGGATGAGCGAGGTCTCGCTGCGCAGGAACCCTTCCTTGTCGGCATCCAGAATTCCCACCAGCCCGCACTCCGGGATATCGAGCCCCTCGCGCAGCAGGTTGATGCCGACGAGCACGTCATACACCCCCAAGCGCAGATCACGGATCAGCTCGATGCGTTCCAACGTCTCGACATCCGAATGCATGTAGCGGACCTTCAGCCCCGCCTCGTGCATGAACTCGGTCAAGTCCTCCGCCATCCGCTTGGTCAGCGTCGTTACCAGCGTACGGTATCCCATCTCCGCGGTCTTGCGCGCTTCGTTGATCAGGTCCTGCACCTGATCCTCGACCGGCTTGATCTCGATCGGCGGATCGATCAGCCCGGTCGGGCGGATCACCTGTTCGGCGAACACGCCGCCGGTCTGCTCCATTTCCCAACTGCCGGGCGTCGCGGAGACATAGGTCGTCTGCGGGCGCATCGCCTCCCACTCGTTGAAGCGGAGCGGTCGGTTGTCGATCGCGCTCGGCAGGCGGAATCCGTATTCGGCCAGCGTCAGTTTCCGGCGGTGATCGCCGCGCGACATGCCGTTGATCTGGCCGATCGTGACATGGCTTTCATCGACGAACAGCAGCGCGTTTTCGGGCAGATATTCGAACAGGGTCGGTGGCGGCTCGCCCGGCATCCGCCCGGTCAGGAAGCGCGAGTAATTCTCGATGCCCGCGCAGCTCCCCGTTGCCGCGATCATTTCCAGATCGAAATTGGTGCGCTGCTCCAGCCGCTGCGCCTCGAGCAATTTGCCCTCGCCCACCAGCTCCTTCAGCCGCTCGGATAGCTCGAACTTGATCGCTTCCATCGCCTGTTTCAGCGTCGGACCCGGCGTGACGTAATGGCTGTTCGCGAAGACGCGGACATAATCCAGGCTGGCCACCTTCTTGCCAGTCAGCGGGTCGAACTCGACGATTTCCTCGATATCGTCACCGAAAAACGAGACGCGCCAAGCGGTATCCTCATAATGCGACGGAAAAATCTCGAGCGTATCGCCCTTCACACGGAAATTGCCGCGCGAGAAACCGGCGTCGTTGCGCTTATATTGCAGCGCGACCAGCTTGCGGACGATCTCGCGCTGATCGACGACTTGGCCCTTTTTCAGGTCAAAGATCATCGCCGAATATGTCTCGACTGAGCCGATGCCGTAGATGCAGCTGACCGAGGCGACGATGATCACGTCGTCGCGCTCGAGCAGCGCGCGCGTCGCCGAAT
>CAZYOU010000151.1:0-4846 GCA_964649315.1 uncultured Stakelama sp.
GCCCAGTTGCGATAGCCGAGGAAGATCTGGCCGATCCCCAGCGTCAGCACCACCAGCAACAAATTGCCGATGGCAAGCTTCAGCCAGTCCCAAGTGCTGGCGGTGAACGCGAAAGACAGTTCACCCAGCGTCAGATTGCCGATCGCCTCGCGGAAATAGGCGGCGTAATAGGCAAGCGCGATCAGGCCGAGCACGACGAAGAACAACAGATATGCGGCGATGAAGATCAGAAACACCGTCATGCGCAGGTCGGCAGGCGGCGGGCGCAATTGGCCGGGCCCCGGCATCATGCCCCAATAAGCGAGCATCCCGAACAGGATGATGAAGGCGATGGGCGAGAGGTAAAACAGCAGGAAGCGCGCGAAGATTGGCCCGGCCCGCGCGTTCGATGCAAATTCCATTGGGCCAAAGCTCATGGCGTTCCAGCGCTTGTTCCACAGCGACACCATCGACCAGGGGATCAGCAGCCCGAACACGAACATGCCCAGCAGTGTGCGCCACACATAGCTGAACCCATAGCTGAGGCCCTGTTCGTGGCTGCCGCCGCGAATGCCGCGCCAGAAGGTGCGGCTCAACCGATATCGCAGCGCGCGAAAAATCGCGATGCCGATCAGATAGAGCAGCAGAAAATAGAGCACGAAGCCGCTGATCGCCGCGTACCCGCCATAGCCGCGGAGAATCAACGCCTGCAGCCCGAACTGGAGTGCGGCGACCGGCAGGCCGAACAGCACGATCGCCAGACCGTACCCGATCATCAGCTCAAGCGCGGTGCCGGTCCATTCCAGCCGTTCATCGATGAAGCGGGTGTTGCTCCACAAATAGCGCCGCTCGCGGGTGCGCGCCCAGAACGTATAGATGCCGAGCGTGACGATGCAGAGCAGCAGGTTGGTGAACGCAATCGGCGCGAACTCGCGCCAGGTGCCGTTGAATGCGAACGCGCCGTCTTCGTCATCGGTCGACATCGTCATTCCCCCTGACCCGTATCCGAATGGAGACGAGTGCCGGGCCAGGGTCAAATGATTCGCGCCGCGTCAGTGGGTTCATCGCCTCATTTCGGACCAACAAAGTCCTTCACCGCCTGTGCAAAGGCAGCGGGCTGATCGAGCATGATGAAATGCCAGCTATCGGCGATTGGCACGAGCGTGGCGGGCGAACCGGCATAGCCCGCTTCCCACAGCGTCTTGGCCTGCGGTCCCGCGCCGGTCGCATAGAGCACGGTGAAGGGCTTCGCGGTTACCTTGGAAAGTTCAGGACGCAGATCGGTGGTCATCACTTCGTACAGCGCCTGCGCGGTCACGCGCGGATCGGCCTTATTGCTCCAGTTGGCGACCTTGATCCGCCCGGCGGCAGTGTTGGACCAGATGCCGCCTGGGTCCGCCGTTACGGCCTCGGTCGGTACTGGCGTGGAGAGCGTCCGCGCACGGGCTTGTTCGGCGAAGGGGCGGGCGCTGTCAACGGTAACGCCGGGCCCGAACAACAGGCTGAAAAAGGGCAGGCTGTCGACCACCAGCACGCTGCCGGTCGACGCGGGATAGCGCGCCCCCATCATCATCGCGAGCAAACCGCCCATCGAATGGCCGGCGATGGCGGGGTCCTTGATCTTGTTGGCAATGATGTAGCTGTTCAGATCGGCAGCGATGCCGTCGAGGAGGCCAGCCTTGTCATTGCCCTTGATGTCGCCGCCAGCAAAGCCGTGGACTTCGACCAGATACACCCGGTGCGTCCTGGCGAGATCAGCGACGACGCTGTCCCACACCGCGCGCGGCGAGGCGAGGCCGGGGATCAGGAATATCGCCGGGGCCCCGCTTTTGCGGGTCCCTGTCGTGGCGATGCTGATGTGCGGCAACTGGGTAATGACGGGGTCGAGTGCTGGCGCGGCAGCGACCGGGGTGGTCTGGGCGAGGGCGGGGGCGGGGGCGAACGGCATGGCGGTGGCAAGCAACGCAAATGCAAGACGGGTCAGCATGGCAATTACTCCTTTGATGGGCTGATGAAGATCGCTTCGATCGGCAGGTCGAACAGTTCGGCGATGCGAAAGGCGAGCGGGAGCGAGGGATCGTAGCGACCGGTCTCGATCGCGTTCACGCTCTGGCGGGAGACGTCGAGCCGCTCGGCCAGATCGCCCTGGCTCCATTCGCGTTCGGCGCGCAGCACGCGCAGGCGGTTCTTCATTCACCACCTCCGTTGCGTTCGAGCAGCAGGTTGACGAGCGAACCGATCGCCAGCCCGCCGAACCACAGGATCGGCACGGTAAAGAGCGGCAGGTGCGGGGCGGTCGCATAGACCTCCAGGAAGCCCCACGCGCTCGCCGCTGACATGGCAAAGCCGGTAGCGACCAGTGCCTTGCGAATTTCAAGCATGCGGACATATTCGTCGCGCAGTTCGATCAGCAATCGACCGATAATCCAGAACACGCCCATGAGTGGCAGGGCGGGCAGGATCGCGATCGCCCAGAGCAATGGTCCCGCCGCACCGGATGCCTCAATGGCGAAGGGTGACGCCCATACCAGGACGACATACAGCGCCATCGTCGGAAAAAATCGGCGCAGATAGGCCCGAAAGGCGGGGTCAGTGCGGGTCGCGTTCATGCTGCACCGCCGACAGGTGCGAACTTGTTGAAACAGGCGCCCACACCCAACCCGCCAAACCACAGGACGGCAATGAAATAGCTGTCCACATGGTCGACAACATCGAAGCTTTCGAGAAATCCCCAGGCGGTGGCGATGCTGAGGGCGAAAGCGCTGGCGATCAGCGTCTTGCGCACCGCGAGCATGCGCACATATTCGTCCTGCTCTTCGTTGAGATACCGCCCGATCGCTGCGAACATGCCGATGATGGGCAAAGCGGGCAGAACCGCGACCGTATAGGCCAAAAGGCCACCCGGCGCATTGCCCTTGAACACCATATTGGCCCCGATCAGCGCCGCCGCATAGGCGAGACTGAGGATAATCACCGTTTGATCATATCGCCGGAGCGCCGATGATTTTGACATGACAAGCTTCCTTTCGAATCAGTGAAGGAAGCTTTACAGGCGAGCGCACAAAATGACAAGCTCCCTTTCCAGGTTGGAGCGCTGACTTGTCAGATTCCGGGTAGTTTGGCGCGATATCGCGCGGTCAGATGATGTAGTCGACCGTCTTCATCTGGGTCGTCGCGGCGCGTTTTGCCTCGCGTTTGGCGACCAGCCGGGCGTGGAGCGTGTTGATCGTGTCGCTGCCGCGCGTCTTGCACACAAACGGCAGAAAGGCGTGGACAACCGCGCCGAGCCCACCGATGATCATCGCGGTGCCGAAACCGCTCGCCACCCGGAAATGCTCGACATAACTCTCGCCGACCGAGGCGGGGTGATCGAGGAACAGGCGGCGGATCATGGCGGGCCTCAACAGTGATGGCAGCGAAGGTGACACCGTATCACGCTATCCGCGCCGTTCCAACGCCGCCACCATATCGGCGGCGAGCTGGCTGAGCGTATCGTCGCGCGCGCCCATCACGATGATGCGGTCGCCGGGGCGGGCCTGATCGACGATGAATGCGGCGGCATCGTCACGTGCAGCGATATGGTGCGCGTTGCGACCGGCGGCGGTGATATCGGCGATGATGTCAGCGCTCGTCACGTCGCGGTTCACGGTACCGCCGTGATAGACCGGATCGGGCAGCACGAGCACATCCTCTGCCTCCATCCGGTCAACAAGGCTGGCGACCAGTTCGCGGCGCATCACTTTCAGCGGGCCATATCCGTGCGGCTGGAACAGGATCAGCAGCCGCCCGGGAAAGGCGTGGAGCGTATCGAGCGTCGCGCCGATCTTGTCGGGGTTGTGCCCGAAATCGTCGATCACGGCGATGTCTCCAGCGCGCCCGACCAGATCGAACCGCCGCTTCAGGCCAGTAAAACCCGCCAGCGCCTGCGCTGCGTCATGCAGCGATACCCCTGCCGCGCGCACCGCGCCGATCGCCGCGAGCGCATTCGCGACATTGTGCCGCCCCGGCACCTGCAACGCGACCTCGACGATCAGATCTTCCTCGGTGATCATGAAGTCGATGCTGAACGGCTGCTCGTCGATGAAGATCGCCTGCAAATCGGCGGCGCGCTCGATCGAGAAGGTCGTGACGCGGTCGGACGGCAGCGCGGTGGCGAGCGCCTCGGCATCGGGGTTATCGATATTGACGATCGCGTGCCCTGCGCGCCCGATGAAATCGGCGAACAGTGTGCGCAGTTCGTCGAGCGATTTGTGATCGAGGCTGACATTGTTGAGCACCGCGACCGCCGGCTGGTAGAGCGCGATCGAGCCGTCGCTTTCGTCGACTTCGCTGACGAACAGATCGCCCGCGCCGACCAGCGAACTTGCGAAAGGGGCATCGGGCGCGGCGAAATTCTTCATCACCGCGCCGTTCATGACCGTCGGATCGCGGCCGAGCGCGTGGAGCATCCAGCCGATCATGCCAGTCACGGTTGATTTGCCGCTGGTGCCCGCCACGCCGATCGCCTGGGGGGCGGCATTGAACAGCGCGCTCAGCAATTCGGCGCGGCTCATCTGCGTCGCGCCCACCTTCGCGGCGGCGATCATGTCGGGCACGGTCGGTTCGATTGCGGCAGAGGCGATGACGATCTGGTCGGCGCTGGTGATGCCGCTGCCGTCCTGCGGGAACAGGGCGATGCCCAGTTTGCGCAGCTGATCGAACTTGGCGGGCAGGCGTGCCTGATCGAGGCTGCGATCGGACCCGGCGACGGTTGCGCCTTGGCCCGCGAGGATCATCGCGAGCGGCATCATGCCGCTGCCGCCGATGCCAATAAAGAAGTAGGATTTGCCTGCGCTCATGGCCCCGCGCTATCGCGGTATTTCACACG
>CAZYOU010000152.1:0-4820 GCA_964649315.1 uncultured Stakelama sp.
GACGGACGCCGGAAGTCTGTGCTTCCATCATCAGCCGGTCTTGCGCCATCGGGTCATGACCCAGGATTTCGCCCTTGAAGATCCACACCTTCACGCCGCACACACCGTAAGCCGTGTGTGCCGTTGCCTCAGCATAATCGACGTTCGCGCGCAGCGTGTGAAGCGGCACGCGACCTTCGCGATACCATTCCGTCCGCGCGATTTCGGCGCCGCCAAGACGACCGCCGCAGGTGATACGGATGCCTTCCGCACCCAGACGCAGCGCCGACTGAACCGCGCGCTTCATGGCACGACGGAACGCGATACGGCGCTCAAGCTGATCGGCAACGCCCTGGGCGACGAGCTTGGCATCGATTTCCGGCTTGCGGATCTCGACGATATTCAGGCTCACGTCCGACGAGGTCATCTTGCCGAGCGTCTTGCGCAGCTTTTCGATGTCCGCGCCTTTCTTGCCGATGATCACGCCGGGGCGTGCAGCGAAGATCGAGATCCGGCACAGCTTGGCCGGACGATCGATCACCACCTTGGAGATCGCGGCCTGTGGCAGCGTCTTCATGATGAACTCGCGGATGCGCAGGTCTTCCAGCAGCAGGCGGCCATAATCGGCGCCTTCTGCGTACCAGCGGCTGTCCCAGGTGCGGTTGATCTGCAGCCGAAGCCCGATCGGATTGCTCTTCTGACCCATTACGCTTCCTCTGCCTGCTCACGCACCACGATCCGCAGCCGGCTGAACGGCTTGAGGATGCGGGTCGACTTGCCGCGACCGCGCGTGGCGAAACGCTTCATCACGATCGACTTGCCGACCGATGCCTCGGCGACGACGAGCGCGTCGACATCGAGGTTATGGTTGTTTTCCGCATTGGCGATTGCCGATGCCAACACCTTGCGCGCCTCGACGGCCATCGCCTTGTTCGAGAACTGCAGGATGTTCATCGCATCACCAACCTTGCGGTTGCGGATGAGCGCGGCGACCAGGCCCAGCTTCTGTGCCGAACCACGGATCTGCGTGCCGACCGAGAGCGCCTCGTTATCAGCCACGCGACGCGGGGATTTTGCCTTGCCCATCAGCGCTTGCCCTTCTTGTCGGCGGCGTGGCCGGGGAAGAAGCGCGTCGGCGCGAATTCACCCAGCTTCATGCCGACCATGTCTTCATTGACCGAAACCGGCACGAACTTGCGGCCATTATAGACGTTGAACGTCAGGCCGACGAAATCCGGCAGGATCGTCGAGCGGCGCGACCAGGTCTTGATCGGCGCGCGGTTATTGGCTTCCTGAGCGGTTTGCGCCTTCTTCAGGAGGTGAAGGTCGACAAACGGACCCTTCCAGACGGAACGTGCCATGAGCGATCAGCCCTTCTTCTTGGCGTGACGCGAGCGGATGATCATCTTATCCGTCGCCTTGTTGTGACGGGTGCGTGCACCCTTGGTCGGCTTGCCCCATGGCGTCACCGGATGGCGACCGCCCGAGGTCCGGCCTTCACCACCGCCGTGCGGATGGTCGACCGGGTTCTTGGCGACACCGCGCGTCAGCGGGCGAATGCCCTTCCAACGGTTGCGGCCTGCCTTGGCAAGGTTGGTGTTGGCGTTATCGGGGTTCGACACTGCGCCCACCGTCGCCATGCAATCGCTGCGGATATAGCGCTGCTCGCCCGAGTTGAGGCGGACCATCACCATGCCCTTGTCGCGGCCGACGACCTGCACATAAGTGCCGGCCGAGCGCGCGAGCTGACCACCCTTGCCGGGCTTCATCTCGACATTGTGGATGATCGTGCCGACCGGCATCTGGCCGAGCTCCATCGCGTTGCCCGGCTTCACGTCCGTCTTCTTGCCGGCGATCACCTTGTCACCAACGGCGAGCCGCTGGGGGGCAACGATATAGGCCAGGCGATCCTTGCCTTCTTCGTCAGCGCCATAGTTGATCAGCGCGATGAAGGCGGTGCGGTTGGGATCATATTCGATCCGCTCGACCGTGCCTTCGACGTCCCACAGGCGGCGCTTGAAATCGACAATGCGATAGCGCTGCTTGTGGCCACCGGCGATGCCGCGCGACGTCACATGGCCCTTGTTGTTGCGGCCACCGGTCTTGCGCTTGCCTTCGGTCAGCGCCTTCACGGGGCCGCCCTTGTGCAGACCCGAACGGTCCACCAGGATCAGGCCACGGCGTGCCGGGCTGGTCGGGTTATAATGCTTGAGTGCCATTGCCTCAGATCCCCGTCGTCACGTCGATCGATTGCCCGTCTTTCAGGGTGACGATCGCTTTTTTCACATCAGACCGGGTGTAGGGCTTGCCCTTCCACTTCTTGGTCTTGCCCTTCTGGACGATCGTGTTCACGCCAGTAACGTTGACGTTGAACAGCGCTTCCACGGCAGCCTTGATCTCGGGCTTAGTCGCATCGCCTGCTACGCGGAACACAACAGCGTTGTGCTCGCTCAGAAGCGTTGCTTTTTCGGTGATGTGCGGCGCGACGATCACGTCGTAATGACGCGTCGCAATCGCGGCCTTGTCTTGCTTAGCCATTGAAGCGCGCCTCCAGCTTTTCGACGGCCGCGCGCGTCAGCACCAGCGTATCGGCCTTTAGGATATCGTACACATTGGCGCCTGCGGCCGGCATCACGTTGATCTGGCGCAGGTTGCCCGCGGCGAGCGCGAAGCTTGCCTCGACCATATCACCGTCGATCACCAATGCCGTCTTGGCATCCATCGCGCTGAAGTTCTTGAACAGCACCGCCGTCTTGGCGTTCTCGACCACCAGGCTGTCCATGACGATCAGCTTGCCGGTCTTTGCCTTTGACGACAGCGCCATCTTCAGGCCCAGCGCGCGAACCTTCTTGTTCAGCGACGGGTTGAAGTCACGAACACGAGCACCGTGAGCCTTACCACCGCCGATGAAGACGGGCGCGCGACGATCCCCGTGGCGAGCGGTACCGCCACCCTTCTGGCGACCGAACTTCTTGCCGGTACGCGCAACATCGGCGCGCTCGCGGGTGCCACGGGCAGTGCCGCGACGCTTTTCGAGCTGCCAGGTGACAACGCGGTGAAGGATGTCAGCGCGCGGCTCAAGGCCGAACACGTCATCGCTGAGATCGATATCGGCGCCCTGGGCACCATCGAGCGACTGAAGCTTGATCTTCATGTTCAGCCCTCCTGGCCGTTGGTGGCTTCGGGAGCCGCCACGTCTTCGACGGGGACTTCAGCCGGAGCATCGTTGCTGTTGGCGACGGCCTTCAGGCCAGCGGGGTAAGGCGCTGCTTCAGGACGCGCGATCTTCACCGAGTCCTTGACGAGCAACCAGCCGCCCTTCGAACCGGGCACCGAGCCCTTGATGAAGATCAGGCCGCGCTCGACATCGGTCGAGACGACTTCGAGATTCTGCTGCGTGCGCTGCTTGTCACCCATGTGACCGGCCATCTTCTTGTTCTTGAAGACCTTGCCCGGATCCTGGCGCTGACCGGTCGAACCGAGCGAACGGTGCGAGACCGAAACGCCGTGCGTCGCGCGCAGACCACCGAAGCCCCAGCGCTTCATGCCGCCCTGGAAACCCTTGCCCTGCGTGTTGCCGGCAATGTCCACGAACTGACCTGCCACGAAATGGTCTGCCGAAATCTCGGCGCCCACATCGAGCAGCGCATCTTCGGAAACACGGAATTCAGCCAGCTTCGCTTTGGGCTCGACTTCGGCCTTGCCGAAATGGCCACGCTGCGGCTTGGCAACGTTCTTTGCCTTGGCCGTACCGGCACCCAGCTGAACGGCAGTATATCCATCACGGTCGGCCTCGCGGCGGGCAACGACCTGGAGACCCTCAAGCGAAAGGACGGTGACGGGCACATGGCGCCCATCGTCCTTGAACAAGCGGGTCATCCCCATTTTCTTCGCGATCACGCCAGTGCGCATGATCCATGCTCCATTCAATAACAGAGGCCCGCTCCGGACTATTCCCGAGCGGGCGTGCCTCAACCCTAAATGTTTGTACGTGCCCCGACCCGGGCTGGTGCTTCCCATTTGGGAAACGTGTCGGGGGACGCGGGCCCGAATAAATCCGGCGGTATCCCTTATCGTTGGCCCCGTTGAACGGGGCCGAATCTCGTTGGAGAGCGCGGCCTTTAGGCCAACTTGATCTCCACGTCAACGCCAGCAGCAAGATCGAGCTTCATCAAAGCATCGACCGTCTGCGGGGTTGGCTGAACAATGTCCAGCATACGCTTATAGGTGCGCACCTCGAACTGCTCACGCGACTTCTTGTCGATGTGCGGGCCGCGGTTCACGGTGAATTTCTCAATGCGCGTCGGCAAAGGGATAGGACCGCGAATAAGCGCACCAGTGCGGCGCGCCGTATCGGCGATGTCGCCAGTGGCCTGATCGAGCACACGGTGATCGAATGCCTTCAGACGAATACGGATATTCTGCGTTTCCATAGTCCCTACCGATGCGAAAGAGCGGGCCGCCTTGTGACGGCTCGTATCATTGATTGAAATAACAACCGCCCGACTCCCAGGTTTTTGACGACCGGGGAATCGGGCGGAGGCAGGCGTATATTACTTCGAGATCGCGCTGACAATCCCCGAACCGACGGTGCGGCCACCTTCACGGATCGTGAAGCGCTGGCCCACGTCCATGGCGATCGGCGCAATCAGCTTCACGCCAAGCGCGATGTTATCGCCGGGCATGACCATTTCGGTGCCTTCAGGCAGCTCGACGGTGCCGGTAACGTCCGTGGTGCGGAAATAGAACTGCGGGCGATAGTTGGCAAAGAATGGCGTGTGACGACCACCTTCTTCCTTCGACAGCACGTACACTTCCGACTGGAAATCGGTGTGCGGCGT
>CAZYOU010000153.1:0-4761 GCA_964649315.1 uncultured Stakelama sp.
CATCCATCAGCATCACGCGCATCGCCCAATCCTGGGCAAGGCGGGCAAGCGCCATGTAGATCGAGCTGTCGCCGTGCGGGTGATAGTTACCCATCACGTCGCCGACGATCTTGGCGCATTTGCGGTACGGCTTGCCGGGGACGAAGCCGCCCTCTTGACTGGCGTACAGGATCCGGCGGTGGACCGGCTTCAGCCCGTCACGCACATCGGGCAGCGCGCGCGCGACGATGACGCTCATGGCGTAGTCGAGATAGCTCGACCGCATCTCGTCGACGATGCTGATCGGGGTAACGTCTGATGGGTCGGCGAGCAGTGTCTCGTCGGTCAATTTCTGGCGCTTTCGGATGGGTGTTTCTGTTGTGTGACGGTTTAGACCGCCCGTCCGCATTTGTCACGCATGCGCGCGTGCGCGAGGGGTGGTCGCTGGCAGGTGCGGGGCGTTGCGTTTTGGGGGAGCGGGGATTGGGTTCGTGCGGAGGGGGGTTATCGAGCGCGCCATTTGGCGGCGTCGCGAAGGGTGTTGAGACCAAGGGCAGCAAAAGCGGTCTGTCGGCTTTCGCTCCAACAGCGGACGGCCCGACGTCTTGTTTGTTTGCCGAGCAAGTTGAATGTATAACCTTTGACGCGGTCATAGCTCGGGCGATTCTTCGGTGAAATATCAGGATCAGAAGCTTCAAGCCATCGCTCGGCTCATAATCATAACCATTATAATGAGCGCATTGCTGGCGGTTACCCTGATCTACCCCGGCAGAACTGAAAGCATTGTGCGCTATCTTCCGTTATCCAGAAATGGGAACTATTATGTCGTTTGTCTTGGTATCTTAGCGACGCTCGTCCCAATTAGTTGGGGTGTCGTTTTGGGCCTTATTTTCACCTCGCCAGAGCAGGAAGTCCGTTTTGTCAGCTGGACAAAGCGTTGGCGAAGCACCCCTCTCCCTTTCGAGGCAATTGAGTTCGACACGACCGCTTCTGATTATCGCAAGCCAGCATGGCGGTATTTTCTAGATCGTCGCGAGCTTTGAGTTTTCTAACGTCCGCTTTCTACCACACTCGGTCGTTTCGGGTCGCCAATCACTAATGTTGCTGTTGTGCTCCCGCGAAGGCGGGAGCCCAGGCTGGGTCCCCGCCTTCGCGGGGACACATGGGGTGATGAAGCGATTGTATTTCAGGACTGCCGGTCGTTCTGCATCGGGGGTTTTACGGGTAAAGCTTCCGCGCCTCTTCTCCGCGCCCTCTGCTCCTCTGCGCTAACAAATCAGCGCAACCTCAGGGTGCCACCTCAGCCCCGTCCCATGCGAACAGCTTCCCGCTATCGGGCGGGCGCAGGCCATCAAGCACGTCGAGCAGTTGCACCGCGGCGCGGCCTGCGTCGAACAGATGACCGGGCGCGACATTGCTCTGGAACGGTTTTGACAGCGCGGTGTCTACCGTCCCCGGGTGCAGCGCGACCACGATCGAGCTCGAATTGCGGCGGCGCTCCTCAATCGAAATCGTACGGATCAGCTGGTTCAGCGCCGCCTTCGACGCGCGATAACCATGCCAGCCGCCCAGCCGGTTATCCGAAATGCTGCCCACCCGCGCTGATAACGCCGCGAACACGGTGCGGCCGGTTTTCGGCATCAGCGGCAGGAAATGCTTGGCGATCATCGCCGGACCGATCGCGTTGACGGCATAAACCTGCGCGAGCCACGTCGCATCGAGCTCCTTCAGCGCTTTTTCGGGACCGGACGATGTATCATGCAGGATGCCGGTTGCAACGAACACCAGCGTGGGGGCAGGGCCCTGCGCGACGATTGCAGCGGCCGCGGCGACGCTCGCTTCATCGGTGATGTCGATATGCGCCGCGCCGTCCAGCGACCGGCCGAACCGGTGAACCACGGTAAACGCGTCTTCCTCCGCCAGCGCATCGGCAATCGCGCCGCCAATGCCGCCCGACGCCCCAATAATGACGGCCGCGCTCATGCCCGGGTGAACCGCCAGCGGTCGCCCTCGCTCGCATCGGCATCGAAGCGATAGCCGTCACTGTCGAAGCCCTTCATTGCCTCGACATCATCGATCCGGTGCTCGCACAGCCATCGCGCCATCATGCCGCGCGCGCGCTTGGCATTGAAGCTGACGAAGCGGGGGCCATCGGGGCCGGGCTCGCGGAAATCGACCTCGATCACGCGAATCTCACGCGGCAATTTGCCTGCTACCGCTGCCCAATATTCCTGGCTGGCGAGGTTCAGCACCACGCCTGATCCCTCAGCGGCCACATCACCCGCCACCGCCTCCGCAATCCGGTTGCCCCAGTAGCTGTAGAGCGATTTGCGCCGTGGCGCCCAGCGCGTGCCCATTTCCAGCCGGTAAGGCCGCATCGCATCGAGCGGGCGGAGGAGACCGTAGAGGCCCGACAGCATCCGGACGTGATCCTGCGCGAAATCGATTGCCGGCGTATCGAGCGTCTTGGCCTCGAACCCGGTGTAGACGTCGCCCGCAAAGGCGAACAGCGCGGGCCGTTCCGGCTGGGTTTCGAACGACGTGAATCGGTCGATATTCAGTTTGGCGAGCTTGTCGGAGATATCCATCAAGTCGCCGAGTCGCTTTTTACCGAGCCGGCCCGCGGCCTTGGCGAGTACGGTCGCATCCGCACCGAAGCGCGGCTCAGTGGGCGTTAGCGGGGGCAGGGGGGTGGCGTAATCGAGTGTTTTGGCGGGGGATAATATGGCGATCATGCCTGTCTGCTACCGTCGCCCGCCGCGCGGGTCAAAGTGGTTCGTTATGGAGCCAAAATGAGCGATCGGCGTTCAATCACCGTTCAGTCGCCTCGCGCCAAAGCGGATGCTGGCAATGAACGACACGCTTTGCCGGTACGGGTTGCTTGTACGGGGCGGGCACCACCGTTATGGCACACCGCATCACAGGCTGAAAACGGCTTCAGGAGAGTTCTGGAAATGACCAAATTGTCAAAGGCAGCCCTTGCGGCAGCACTGCTCGTCGGCACCACCGGGCTGATCCTGCCCGTCGCCGTGCATGCGCAGAAGAAGGACGACAAGGCCCCCAAGGGCCCCGTTCTCGGCCCCGAATTCCGCAAGGCCGCGGTTGAAGCGCAGAATCAACTCAAGGCAAAGAACCTCGCCGCTGCCGAGCCCGCCGTGATTGCATCGGAAGCGGCCGCCAAGAATGAGGACGAAATCTATTATTCGCAGCTGTTCCGGCTTCAGCTGGAAAGCAATCGTCTGGAGCAGACCGCCCAGGGCAATCCGACCACCTATCGCCAGCTTGAAGTGGCGCTCATCAAGCCGCTCGACAATCTGATCGCCAATGCCAAGACCGACCCCAAGGATCGTTCGCGCTTCACCTATCGTCGCGGACTGATCGAATATGGTCAAAAGCGCTATGCTGCGGCCGCCACGTTCATGGAAAAAGCGCTCGAGCTGGGCGAGACCGATCCTGAGCTGCCGCTGTCGCTGACCAAGGCGAAGATTGAGGGCGGTGATATTCCCGGCGGTGCTGCCGCGATGAAGCGGGCGATCGACGCCGAGCTGGCAGCGGGGCGCAAGCCAATCGAGTCGTGGTACGATTATATCATTCCGCGCCTCGCCAAGGCCGATATGTTCAGCGAGTATCTTATTTGGTCACAGGCCAAGCTGAAGCAATATCCGACCGCAAAGAACTGGCGGAACCTGATCGTGTATTTCGGCTTTTCCGGAAAGCGGGTCGATTTGCTCGACAAGGCGCAGAAGATCGACTTGTTCCGTCTGATGCGTGCCAACAACGCGCTCGCCGATCTGGCCGATTTTGCGCAATATGCACAGTATCTGAACTCGATCGGCCTGCCCGTCGAAGCCAAGGCGGTCTTCGATGAAGGCGTCAAGTCGGGCAAGATGGCGCTGACGCGTGACGATGATAAGGGTCTTTACGCGGCGGCTGTCGCCGCGATCAAGCTCGACGGCCCGATCGCCGCGCGCGAAGCCAAGGCGAAAGCGGCGGCAACAGGCGTGTCGGCGGCAGCCACGGCCGATGGCTATCTGGGTGAAGGCAACTATGCCAAGGCAGCCGAACTCTACAAAATTGCGCTCGAAAAGGGCGTGACCAAGGTTGACGAGGTCAATACCCGGCTTGGTATCGCTTATGCCCTGCAGCGCGACGATGCCAATGCGCGCGCGGCATTCGCCAAGGTGAAGACGACCCCGCGCGATCAGATTGCCGCATTCTGGATCATTTGGCTCGATCTGGGGGCAACCGCGCCCACGGCCTGATCGGCAGCACTGACAGCACAAACGGAAAAGGGCGGCCACTGAGCCGCCCTTTTTTGTGGACCATCACCCGTGCAGGAGCGACCGCTCGCCGATCAGTCTTCGTGGATCACCGGGATGCCGGGCAGGTTCTTGGCGGTGCGAATCGTCAGCGATGTTTTCACGCTGGCGACATTGGGTGCCGGCGTCAGGTGCGTGGTCAGGATTTCCTGAAATGCCTTCAGGTCGGTCGCAACGATTTTCAGGATAAAATCGATTTCGCCGTTCAGCATATGGCATTCGCGAATTTCGGGGATTGTCTCAATATAATCCTCGAATGCCGCAAGATCCTGCTCAGCCTGGCTACGCAGGCTGACCAGCGCGAAAACGGTGATGGGATACCCAAGCGTCGCCGCATCGAGGCTGGCATGATAGCCCTTGATCGCCCCTTGCTCTTCCAACGCGCGGACGCGACGCAGGCAGGGTGGGGCCGTCAGCCCGACTCGCTCGGCCAGGTCGACATTGGTCATGCGGCCATCGTCTT
>CAZYOU010000154.1:0-4752 GCA_964649315.1 uncultured Stakelama sp.
TCCTCTATCCAGCGATGGAGGACCGCGCGCTCGATCTGATGATCGGCGAGGGGCCATCGGCGCGCAGCGTGCGGATCGATTTGCCGAAATTCACCTTGGTCGGTGCAACCACGCGGCAAGGGTTGCTCACCACCCCCTTGCGAGACCGGTTTGGTATCCCCGTGCGGCTGAACTTCTACACCGTCGCCGAACTCGAAAAAGTGGTCGCGCGCGCCGCCGGGTTGCTCGGCCTGGCGCTTGCCCCCGATGGCGCAACCGAAGTGGCACGCCGTGCTCGCGGTACGCCGCGCATTGCCGGGCGGCTGCTGCGCCGCGTGCGGGACTTTGCCCACGCGGCCGGGCACGCGATTGTCGATGCACCCGCCGCCGATGCCGCGCTTAACCGGCTGGAGGTCGATGCGCTCGGGCTCGATGCGATGGACCGGCGTTACCTGACGATGATCGCCGATATCTATCGGGGCGGGCCGGTGGGCGTCGAGACACTCGCGGCGGGCCTCAGCGAACCGCGTGACACGATCGAGGAAGTGATCGAGCCCTATCTGATCCAGCTTGGCCTAGTAGCGCGTACTGCGCGGGGCCGGTGCCTCAACGCGCGCGGGTGGAAACATCTCGGGCTCAATCCGCCACCCGGCAGCCAGGATGGGCTGTTCGAGCAGGTCTAAGGCGGGACAGGCCGAAGGAGGGACAGGCTGGGGCGTGTCGATGGGTTTCGCGGCGGGGGTGGCTGGGCTAAAGCCGCGACATGACCGCCGATTATCCCGAGGTGCCTGTTGAAGGCCGGTTCGTAGACCGTGAACATCGGCTCGCGGTGCGGGTCTATTTCGAGGACACCGATTTGTCGGGGGTGGTTTATCACGCCAATTATCTGCGCTGGATGGAACGGGGCCGGTCCGACATGCTTCGGCTGGCAGGGATCGATCAGCGTGCGGCGCATGAGGGCGGCGAGGGCGCCTATGCCGTCAGCGACCTGGCGATTCGATACCGCGCGCCGGCAAAGCTTGACGATGCGCTGGTGGTGGCCAGCCGATTGATCACCATTCGGCCCGCTTCGTGCCGCATTCATCAACGAGTCATACGAGACGGGTTGATACTGGCAGACGCCGATGTGACGGCGGTGTTTGTTTCGCCCGGTGGCCGGGCGCGGCGGCAACCGGCGGCCTGGGTGAAGGCGTTTGAACAGTTGGTCTGGCCGGGCGTTATGCAGGGCGGACCGCAAATGGGTGAAACGGGGGAATGAGCGCGCAATGAATTTCGTCCTGAATACCGATCCGTCGACCCTGTCGCCCATCGCGCTGTTCCTTCAGGCGGATATCGTCGTGAAGGTGGTGATGGTCGGCTTGCTGCTGGCGAGCATCTGGACCTGGGGGGTCATTATCGCGCTGGCGATCAAGGTCGGCAGCGCCCGGCGGCGCGGCGAACGCTTCGAGCGCGCCTTTTGGGACGCGAGCGACATCGACGCTTTTTACCGCAGCCAGGGCGAAGAGGATCTGCCGGTTGCGCGGGTTTTTGCCGCCGGGGTCACCGAATGGCGGCGATCGACCGCAGGCACCACGATCGACAAGGAAGGCACGCGGGAGCGGCTTGCCACCGCGATGGGATCATCGGTCGCTGCTGAAATCGACAAGCTGTCGGATCGGCTGAACATCCTCGCGACGGTCGGCTCGGTCGCCCCCTTTGTCGGCCTGTTCGGCACCGTCTGGGGCATCATGCGCAGCTTTTCGAGCATCGCTGCGGCGCAAAGCACGTCACTCGCCGTGGTTGCCCCGGGGATTGCCGAGGCGCTGTTCGCCACCGCGATCGGCCTGTTCGCGGCTATCCCGGCGGTGATTGGCTATAATCGCTACAGCCATGCCATCAACCGGATCGAGGCACGGCTTAACCGGTTCGCCGATAGCTTTCACGCCACCCTCAGCCGCCAGCTTGAGGGCCAGTCGATGAAGGCGAAGCTCTGATGGCGATCAACCTGCCCTCGCACCGCGCGCGGGGCCGCCGTGCGCCGATGGCGGATATCAACGTCACGCCGATGGTCGATGTGATGCTGGTGCTGCTGATCATCTTCATGGTCACCGCGCCCTTGTTGACGGCGGGTGTGCCGGTGAACCTGCCGGACAGCAATGCAAAGCCGCTCGATCAGGAACAAAAGCCCGTCCAGATCGCGCTCGATGAGCAGGGGCGCCTGTTCGTCAACGATGATGAAGTGAACGAAGCGGTGCTCCCCGATGTTTTGGGGCAAATCGCTACCGAGGCCGAGGATGGCAAGCCGCCGGCCGTGTATCTGCGCGCCGATCGCGGGCTCGAATATGGCCGGGTGATGCGCGTGATGGGTGAGCTGAACCGCGCCGGGCTGAACCGTGTTGCGCTCGTTACGGTCGGGAAGGACGCGCGTTGATCGCTCGCCGTTTCTGCCGCGTCGCCGGGTGAGCCGCCGGATATGGATCGTTCCGATGCAGCCGGGCTGGCGATTGCCGTGGTCGCGCATGGCGCGATCTTTGCGCTGCTCTCGGCCAGTTTCCTGTTCCAGGACGAACCGGTGAAGTCGCTCGAGGACCCGATCGAGGTATCGCTGGTCGACGAAGTCGGGCTGGTCGCAACTGCCCCGCAATCGCGCGTGCCGCCTGCCGAATCACGCGCGCCCGATGCCGGTCCGCCCGAGGATGCCGCCCCGCCCGAACCGCAGGAGGCAGCCCCCGCGCCGGTTCCGCCCGCGCCGCAGCCTGATCCGGCACCCCCACCTAAACCCGCCGAAAAGGCAAAGCCGCAGCCAAAAAAGCCGGTGCCTGAATCGCCGCAGAAGGCCGCCAAATCGCCCCCCAAGCGCGAGGCGACCCCTGCGACCATCGCCAAGCCAACGCGCAAGGCATCGACCGGCACCGACCCGGCATCGGACAAGCCGCGTCCGCGCGGATCGCGATTGGGCGATGATTTCCTGAAAGGGCTCACCGACAAACCGAGCAACAGCCGGTCGACAACACCGCGCGCGGCGGTGATCGATGCAAAGGCGCTGGCCAGCATCCAGGATGCGATTTCGCGCCAGATTCAGCCCTGCGCCGATCGTCAGGTGAACCCTGGTCCGGGCGCGAACGAGATCGTCACCGTGCTCAATCTGCGGCTCAACCCCGATGGCACTTTGGCTGCGACGCCGACGATGGTGCGTCAAATTGGGACGGATGGCGAAGCAGGGCGCTATGCCCGGCGCGTTATCGATCTGGGAATCGCTGCTTTCAAGGGCTGCTCGCCGCTGCGCCTGCCGCCCGAATATTACCAAACGCCGAATGGCGGCTGGAACAATATCAACTACAAATGGCAATTGCGCTGAGGATGGGTCTGGCATGATGTACCGCGTTTCAAAGCTCTGGTCGCTGGCGGCATTGCTGCTCTGCATCTCGGTGCCATCCACCGCGCAGGATGCGGCACCGCCGCCCGCGCCCCCGGCGGGTGCTGCGCAGGAACAGACGCCGTCAGGCCCGCCTCCGCTCGAAGTATCGGTGACGGGAGGTATCTCCGCGCCGCTGCCGATCGCCATTCCGGTCATGCCTGCCTTCACCGTCACCTCGACCGCAGCGGGATCGACCGATGCGCTCGGCCGACAGCTTGCCGATGTCGTCACCGCCGATCTCAAGAACTCCGGCCTGTTCAGCCCGCTCGGCTCTAATGCGCTCCGCCCGGTCGATTATCCGGAGGTGACCGCGCCGCAGTTCGATTACTGGGGCGGCACCGGCGCACAAGCGCTCGTTCAGGGATTCGTTCGCGCCAATGGCGACGGGACGCTGACGGTCGGCTGCTATCTGTACGACGTCTCCTCGCGAATCGAACTGGCGCGGCAGGGCTTTGTCGTGTCGCCGGCAGACTGGCGGCGCGCGGCGCATAAATGTGCCGACATGGTCTATACAAGGCTGACCGGCGAGGGCCCGTATTTCGACAGCCGAGTTATCTATATCTCTGAAACGGGACCCAAAAACCGCAAGATCAAGCGGCTCGCGATCATGGATCAGGATGGTGCGAACCACCGCTTCCTCACCAACGGTCAGTCGATCGTGCTCACCCCGCGCTTCGCGCCGAACCAGCAATCGATCGTCTATATGAGTTATGTCGGCGATCGCCCGGCGATCTATGTCTATGATATTGGCAGCGGGCGTCAGCGTCAGGTGGTGCCGCCCGGCAACCTCACCTTCGCGCCGCGTTTCTCGCCCGATGGCCGGTATATCTTGTTCTCGATGGCAGTCGGCGGCAACACCGATGTCTACCGCGTTTCGGCATCGGGTGGGCAACCGCAACGGCTCACCAACGCCCCCGGCATCGATACCGGTGGCAGCTATTCGCCTGATGGCAGCCGGATCGTGTTCGAAAGCGATCGATCGGGCGGGCAGCAGCTTTATGTGATGAACGCCGACGGATCGGACCAGCGCCGGATTAGCTTTGGCGGCGGACGTTATGCGACCCCGGTGTGGAGCCCACGCGGCGACCTGATCGCGTTTACGCGCGTGACGGGTAACTTCCGGGTCGGCATAATGAGCCCGTCGGGCGGCGGCGAAAAGCTGCTGACCGACGACTGGCAGGACGAATCGCCCAGCTGGTCGCCCAATGGTCGTGTGCTGATGTTCTTCCGCTCGGGCCAGGGCCGTGCAGGCACCGCCGATCTCTGGTCGGTCGACCTGACGGGGGTGAACGAACGTAAATTGCCGACCCCGCTTTATGGCTCCGATCCCGGTTGGGGGCCCCTACGCCCGTAACAATTCTAATGTTTGACAGCCA
>CAZYOU010000155.1:0-4683 GCA_964649315.1 uncultured Stakelama sp.
AGAAATTCTTGGTGCGTTCGCGCGTCAGGAAATGCTCCTGATCGGCGGCGCGCTCATAGGAATAACCCGGCGAAATCGTGATCTCGACGTCGCGCTTTTCCATTTCGTCGAAGAAGCTGGCGAGCCGCTCCGGGTCTGCGCCGTCGAACACGGTGCAGTTCACCTGGACGCGGAAGCCCTTGGCCTTGGCCATCTCGATCGCTTCGATCGCAACTTCATAGGTGCCGTCCTGATCGACGGCGTGGTCATGCATGCCCTTGTCGCCATCCAGATGGATCGACCAGGTGAAGAACGTCGACGGCTTGTAATCGTCGATCTTCTTTTTCAACAGCAGCGCGTTGGTGCAAAGGATCACGAACTTCTTCTTCGCGATGTAACCCTCGACAATCTTGGGCATGTCGCGGTGAAGCAACGGCTCGCCACCGGCGATCGACACAGCGGGCGCGCCGCATTCATCGATTGCGTCCATGCACTGCTGCACGCTGAGGCGCTGGTTCAGGATCGCATCCGGATAATCGATCTTTCCGCAGCCCGGGCACGCCAGATTGCAGCGCAGCAGCGGCTCCAGCATCAGCACGAGCGGGTATTTCTTGCCGCTGAGATGCTTCTTGACGGTGTAACCGCCGATGCGTGCAAGCAGATTGATCGGAAGGGTCATGCGGTCGTTCCTATTCGGCCGGGATCTGCACAGCAGCCTGTGCGGCGGACGGTATCACGTTCCTTAGCTCGGAAGGCAGGCTGAATTCCAGCGTTTCCTCAATGCCGTCGAGTTGCGAGACGGTTACCGGCCCAATCTTACGCAGTGCAGCGATCACGCTGTCCACCAATTCATCGGGTGCCGAGGCACCAGCGGTGAGGCCGATCGTTTCGACACCGGCAAGCCAGGCCGGATCGACCGCATCACCATCAGCCACCAGATAGCTGGGCAGCCCTGCGTCGATGCCGATCTCCCGCAAGCGGCTGGAATTGGAGCTATACTCCGCCCCCACGACCAGCAGCATATCGACCACGCGACACAGATCGCGCACCGCCGTCTGGCGATTCTGGGTGGCGTAACAAATGTCGGACACGTCCGGGCCGACAATGTCCGTAAACCGCTCACTGAGCGCCGCGATGATGCCGCGCGCGTCATCGACGCTGAGGGTTGTCTGGGTGATATAGGCCAGCGGCGCGTCGGTCGGCAGATCGAGCGCGGCAACATCGGCCTCGGTCGAGACGAGATGCACCGGCGCATCGACCTGGCCGATCGTGCCTTCCACCTCGGCATGGCCTTCATGCCCGATCAGCACAATCGACCGGCCCTGGGTGGCATAACGCCGACCTTGGATATGGACCTTGGTCACCAGCGGGCAGGTCGCATCGAGCACAGGAAGACCGCGCGCCGCTGCCTCATTCTCGATGTCGCGCGATACGCCGTGTGCGCTGAAAACAGTGCGCGCGCCATCGGGCACTTCGGACAATTCATCGACGAACACCGCACCCTTCTGGCGCAGCTTGTTCACAACATGACGATTATGGACGATTTCGTGCCGCACATAAACGGGCGCGCCATAGAGATCGATGGCGCGCTCGACGATTTCGATCGCGCGGACGACGCCAGCGCAGAAGCCGCGCGGTTTTGCCAAGATCACTTGCAAGGAATAGTCCTTTCCGTCCCCCAAAAAGCCATCAGAAACCGGCGCACATCCCCATGCCATGGCCAGTGCCTGCGACTTTCCCCATCGTCCCGCCACTCAAACCCCAGGTCGATAGCGGCATATTAATCGAGAAGTACCATAAGAAAAGCTGCATTTCCGGCATAACGACACATCTGCTGCGTCGCAGCACATATTCTGTCCCGATGTGGCCCAGCCGACACGGCCCCGGCAACTATATCTCCCCGCAATCCGCGCAATCCGGCACGCCTTTGGGACGGATAGAGGGGGTGGACTGGCATCGTCTGGCGCTTTATCCGAACGACACAATCCGCTGGGAGTATCACGGATGTTTGCAATGACGCGTCGAATCCTTGTTGCCTTTCCGCTGGCCGCGACCGCCGCGCTGGCCGTGCCGAGTGCTGCGCAAGCGCCCGATGCCGCACGCGCGCCCGTCCAGTCACTCAGCGACGGGCTGATCGCGATCATGAAGGCGGGGAAGAAGGCCGGGTTTGCCGGCCGCGCCGCCCAGATCGCCCCCGTGGTCGACAAGAGCTTTGATCTACCGCTGCTGACCCGGCTTGCGGTTGGGCCGGAATGGACCAAGGCAGCACCGGCCGACCGCACCGCGCTCGTCGCTGCGCTTCGCAAGCTGACAATCAACCAATATGCCGCGAATTTCGATAGCTGGTCTGGCCAAGTCTTCGTCATCGATCCCAAGGTCGATGTGCGCGGCACGGACCGCGTGGTGAAGACGCGGCTCACCCAGCCCAAGGGTGAGGCGGTCAGCATCGCCTATCGGCTCCGTCAGAGCGGCGGCGACTGGCAGATCATCGATGTCTATTACCAGAACTCGATCAGTCAGTTGACGACTCGCAGAGCGGATTTCGACGGTATTCTGCGCAAGGGCGGGGCCAAGGCGCTGGTCGGCCATGTCAACGCGCTTGCCGAAAAGGCTGCCCGCTGAGCCAGTCGCGCGCCTCCATTCAAGCGTTGGGGGTGAAAACACCGCGCGCCTTGATTCTCGCCGCGCTGCTGGCATCGGGCAGCGTGCACGCCCGGCCGATCGTTCAAGACCAGCCAGTGACGATACCGACCGAGGCACCGTCCACGGGTGTGACGGCACTGGTGCAGGATGCGCCTTCCGTACAACAATCGTCGGAATCAGGTGCCACCGGGCGAACCCCGGGCGACCGCTATGAAAAGTTCAACCGGTCAATGTTCGGCATCCAGCAGAAGTTCGATCGCGTGATTTTTCGCCCGGTGGCGAGGGGTTATGCCACGATCATTCCGAAGTTCGTCCGCAGCGGGCTGCGCAATCTGCTTCGTCATATCCGCGAACCGATCGTGTTTCTGCACGATGTTTTGCAGCTGAAGCCCAAGCGCGCGGTTCGCACGCTGGGCCGGTTCGCGATCAACACCACCGCGGGGATTGGCGGGCTGTTCGACGTCGCCAAGACGGCGAAGCTGCCGCATCGGAACAACGGTCTTGGCAATACGCTGGCACGCTATGGTGTGGGGGGCGGACCTTATCTGTTTCTGCCGCTCGTCGGGCCAACACAGCTGCGCGACCTGTTCGGCGGCGGGGCGGACGGCCTGATTTATCCAATCGCGATTGGCACCCCGTTCAATCGGACCGATTATCAGGTGTCGACAGCCGCGATTGGCGGGCTCGATCTGCGCGCCGAATCGGATGCCGGGTTCAAGGCGCTGCTCGATGGTGCGGCCGATCCCTATGCGTCGCTGCGATCAGTGTATCTGCAAAACCGCGCGGTTGAAATCGCTGAGATCAAGGGCGAAACCACCGCCCCGGGTGGGTTGGACGATCCGCTCGTTGATCCCGAAGCCGATGCCGCCGCGCCGGCCGATGAACCCGCCCAACGTGCGCCGGAGGATAGTGACAGCGCGCTCGCGCCGCCGCCTCAACCAGACCCGACGCCACCCCCTTCGGCGATGTTCAGTATCGGTGATCGCGAGGCCGACGTTACCGCGCTGACAATGGTGTCTTTCTTTTAGTACCCGTCTGCCCCGCGTCATTTCGCGGCGGCCCGAGCAGCGCCGGCTCGAAGATCAACGCACATACCAGCGTCCATGCCAGCGAGATGATCAGGATCTTGCCCATGCTCGCGGTGCCAGGATGCGCCGACAACCATAACGCGCCGAACGCGCTGCCGGTCGCCAGCGCGCTGAATAGCACCGCGCGGGCAAGGCTCGATTGGAGCAAGTCGGTCGCCCCCGCGCGCCATGCCATGACGAAATAGATGTGGAACGCCACGCCCACGCCGAACAGCAGCGGAAAGGCGATGATGTTGGCGAAGTTGATCGGCTGGCCAATGATGACGCAGCTACCAAGGGTCAGAAAGCCGGAGAGCACGACGGGCGCGAGCGTGAATGCCACTTCCTTCGCATCGCGTAACACAGCGAACAGCAACAGGCTGACGAGCACAAGCGCCAATATCCCCGCCTGCACGAATGCCCAGGCGACCGTTTTGGCGGCTTCCTGCGTCGCGACCGGCAACCCGGTGGCATTGGGGGCAACCGCGCGCACGGCTTGGGTGAAGCGCGCAAGCACGCGGTTGTCGTTACTGTCACCCTTGGGGAAAATCTGCACGCGCGCGCGACCATCTTTGGTGAGCCAATCGCCGAGAATTTCCGGCGGCAGCGTTTCGCGCGTCACTTCTTCGGCCTGCAGCACTGCGCGGGCCTGATTGAGCATCACGGTGAGCGGCGGGATTAGCACATCGCTGGCCTGGGCGCGGATCGCGGGGGCCGCAGCTGCCAGTCCGGAAAGCGTCGTTGCGAGCGCACGGGCGTGGTCGGCCGCCTCGCCGGGTTGCCCCGCGGCGACTCGCTCAAGCTGCGCCGCCGTTGCGCGCAGTGCCGCCACATTCTCAGCATCACTCGGTGCGGGGGCGGTATCGAACGGGTTCAGCGTCAGGTCGAGCAGCACCGATGCATCCTGCAGCAGGGCGACCTTGGCAGGCTGGTCAGTCGGGATGAAACTGTCGATCGAAATCGCCTGCGCCACCTCGGGGAGCTTGCTCGCACG
>CAZYOU010000156.1:0-4682 GCA_964649315.1 uncultured Stakelama sp.
TCTTGCGCTCGATCGCCTTGCGGGCGACCGCGCCAAGCGCCTCGTCGGCGAAGGTCAGGTCGATGTTCTCCATCTCGAACAGCCGCTGGTACTGCTTGACCAGCGCGTTCTTGGGATCGGTGAGTATCTTCTTCAGCGAGGCCTCGTCGAGGTCTTCCAGCGTGGCGACCACGGGCAGACGGCCGACGAATTCCGGGATCAGGCCATACTTGAGCAGGTCCTCCGGTTCGACATGGCGGAAGATCTCGCCGGTGCGGCGGTCTTCCGGCGCCAGCACCTGCGCCGCAAAGCCGATCGAGGTCGATCGGCCCCGCGCGGAGATGATCTTCTCCAGCCCCGAGAACGCGCCGCCGCAGATGAACAGGATGTTCGTGGTGTCGACCTGCAGGAATTCCTGCTGTGGATGCTTGCGCCCGCCCTGTGGTGGCACGCTCGCGGTGGTGCCTTCCATGAGCTTCAATAGCGCCTGCTGGACGCCCTCGCCGCTCACATCGCGGGTAATCGAAGGATTTTCGGCCTTGCGGCTGATCTTGTCGATCTCGTCGATATAGACGATGCCGCGCTGCGCCCGTTCGACATTGTAATCGGATGCCTGGAGCAGCTTGAGGATGATGTTTTCTACATCCTCACCCACATAGCCAGCTTCGGTCAGCGTCGTCGCATCAGCCATCGTGAACGGCACGTCGAGAATGCGCGCCAGCGTCTGCGCCAGCAACGTCTTGCCGCAGCCGGTGGGACCGACGAGCAGAATGTTCGACTTGGCGAGTTCGACGTCTGCGCCCTTCTGCCCGTGATTCAGACGCTTATAATGGTTGTGTACCGCGACCGAGAGGACACGCTTGGCGCGCTTCTGGCCGATCACATAATCATCGAGAACGTCGCAGATTTCCTGCGGCGTCGGCACGCCCCCATCCTTCTTGCTGACGAGTGCCGACTTGGTTTCCTCACGGATGATGTCGTTGCACAGTTCCACGCATTCATCGCAGATGAAAACCGTGGGGCCAGCAATCAGCTTCCGCACTTCGTGCTGCGATTTGCCGCAGAACGAGCAGTAGAGCGTACTCTTCGAATCGCCGCCACTAAGCTTCGTCATTCATTCCATCCTTCGCGCCAAACGTGCGCTCGTCGGGCGGGCATACTAGACCGCTCCGCTTCAATCGTACAATCACCAAAATCATGTGCCGATTTTGGGTTCCGTCAGGCGGCAACCGTCGACGCATCCTCGGTCGGCATTGGCCGCTTTTCAATTACTTCGTCGATCAGGCCGAACGCCTTGGCTTCTTCGGCGCTCAGGAACTTGTCACGGTCCATCGCGTGCTCGATCGCATCGAGGGGCTGGCCGGTATATTTGGCGTAAAGCTGGTTCAGATTGTGCCGAATACGCAGAATTTCACGCGCCTGAATTTCGATATCGGTCGCCATGCCCTGCGCGCCGCCCGACGGCTGGTGGATCATGATCCGCGCATTGGTGAGCGCAACACGCATGCCAGGCTCACCGGCCGAAAGCAGGAAACTGCCCATCGATGCCGCCTGACCGATGCAGAAAGTGCCAACGCGTGGGCGGATGTACTGCATCGTATCATGGATCGCCATGCCCGCCGTAACGACACCACCCGGTGAGTTGATGTACATGTAAATGTCCTTCTTCGGATTTTCCGACTCGAGGAACAGCAGCTGCGCGGTGATGACCGACGCCATGTGATCCTCGACCTGACCGGTCACGAAGATGATGCGTTCGCGCAGCAACCGGGAATAAATGTCGAAGCTGCGCTCGCCGCGATTGGACTGTTCGATAACGATGGGGACCAGGCCGCCCGTTTCAGGGTTGGTGAAGCTGCCGGTTTCGAATGGATTTTGCATGGGGGTCTCGCTGGTCCTTGTCCGCTCTGGACTTCCTACATCGGCCTTGCGCAAAGCGAGTTCAAGCCCTCTTGCCCCATGGCAGGCCCGGCGCAGGCAGCGACAGGTACGAAAGCCGCCGCACTTCGCGCCGCCCCCGCACCACCGTGTCCAGAATCAGCCCGGTAAATCCACACAAAGCTGCCAGGATCATGAGGCCCGTGACGAGCACCGCCGTCGGCAAGCGCGGCACCAGGCCCGTTTCGATATAGGTCGATACCAGCGGCACGCTCAGCAAAAGCGCTGCCAGCGCGAGCACACCGGCGATTGCCCCGAAAAACAGCATCGGCCGCTCGATTCGGTACAGCGTGGCGATCGTTCGCAAGATGCGGAAGCCATCGCGATAGGTGCTGAGCTTTGAGGTCGAGCCCTCAGGTCGGGCGAAATAGGGTGTCGCAATCTCTGCAACAGGCATTTTCAGCTCAAGCGCGTGGACGCTGATCTCGGTTTCGATCTCGAACCCACCGGTCAGCACCGGAAAGCTCTTCACAAACCGTCGAGAGAATACCCGGTAACCCGATAGGATATCAGTAAAGCTTCGCCCGAACAGGCGAGTCAGCATCCCTGTCAGCACTGCATTGCCCAGCTGATGCCCGGCGCGATACGCCTCCTGCACCTGCGTCACGCGTGATCCAACCACCATGTCGAGCTGCTCGTCGATCATGCGGGCGACCAATGCCGGCGCCGAAGGAGCGTCATAAGTCGCATCGCCATCGGCCATCACATAAATATCGGCGTCGATATCGGCGAACATGCGTCGCACGACATTGCCCTTGCCCTGCATCCGCTCGCTGCGCACCACCGCGCCAGCAGCGCGTGCAACCTCTACGGTGCGGTCGCTGCTGTTATTGTCGTAAACATAGACCGTCGCATCGGGCAAAGCTGCGCGAAAGCCCGCGACGGTCTGCGCGATCGCCGCTTCCTCGTTATAACACGGCAATAGCACGGCGATGACGGGCGCATCAGTCATTACCTGATCCAACGCCCTGCCCGCCTCACGTAGCACCGATCCTGATACCAGCTTGTTCATTCCCGCCCCTCACGTCTTCGAACGACCGATCATAGGCGGGAAAGGCAAACAAGTGATGATCAGGCATCAGCTTTCTTGGCCGGTGCCTTCTTGGCAGCAGGCTTTTTGGCAGGTTTCGCCTCTGCCGCAGAGGCATCGGCAGACTCCGCTGCCTTCTTTGCCTTTTTCGCCGCAGGCTTTGCGGTTGGTTCAGCTGCCGGTTCGGCAGCATCCTTGGCAACGGCTTTCTTTGGTGCTGCCTTCTTGGCTTTTGCTGCCGGCTTGGCGTCATCATCGTGATCATGGCCGCAACCCGGACCGTGGACATGGCTGTCCTCGCTCTCGATGGCTGCCTCGATTTCCGCGCGGGTCACTTCGCGCTCGGTAATCGTTGCCTGTTCGAACAGCCAGTCGACGACCTTGTCTTCATAGAGCGGCGCGCGCAGCTGTGCCGCCGCCATTGGTTCCTGGCGGATATATTCGATGAAGCGCGTGCGCTCCTCCGGGCTATATTGCTGGGCGGCCTGCGCGATCAGCCGGTTCATTTCCTGCTGGGTGACCTCGACGCCGTTCTTCTGGCCGATTTCCGAGAGCAAAAGGCCCAGACGGACCCGGCGTTCGGCAATGGCGAGATAATCGGCCCGTTCGGACTCCATTTCGGCGAGCGCGGCCGCGGGATCGGCTTCATGGCTGGCTTCATGCTGCAGCTGCGCCCAGATCTGCTGGAATTCAGCCTCCACCATCGACGGCGGCACTTCGAAATCATGACCGACCGCCAGCTGGTCGAGCAACTTGCGCTTCATGTGCGTGCGCGTCAGGCCATTATGCTCCTGCTCGATCTGCCCCTTCAGCAGGCCGCGCAGCTGTTCAAGGCTTTCGAGCCCAAGCGATGTCGCGAGTTCCTCATCGATCGATGCTTCTTTCGGAACGCGGACATCCTTGATCACCAGATCGAAGGTGGCAGCGGCGCCCTTCAGGTTTTCGGCGGCATAGTCATCAGGGAAAGTGACGTTGATCGTCAGCTCGGCGCCCTTTTTCACGCCAATCAGCTGGTCTTCGAAGCCGGGGATCAGACGTCCGGTGCCGATTTCCACCGACATGTCCTCACCGGTACCGCCATCGAACGCGACGCCGTCAACCTTGCCGACAAAGTCCATGACAACGAGGTCGCCGGTCTTTGCCTTGTGCGTCTTCGGCGCGTCGTCAAACCGCTTCTGCTGATCGGCAAAGCGCTGCAATTGGGCATCGACTGCCGCATCATCGACGGGCACCACCAGACGCTCGAGCGTCAGCTTGTCGATCGCCGGGGTCGGAACGTCGGGCAGCACTTCAAGCGTGATCGTGATGTCGGCGTCCTTGCCGATTTCATAGCCGTCATCGAGCGCAACCGTAGGCTGCATCGCGGGGCGGAGCTGCTTTTCAGCAATCAGTTGCTGGATGCCGTCCTGAATCGACGTGTTGAGCGCGTCCTGCGTCAGCGCCGGGCCATGCATCTTGCGAACAAGATTGGCGGGCACCTTGCCGGGGCGGAACCCAGGCATGCGGATTTGCGGGGCGACCTTCTTGATCTCCGCGTCCACGCGTGATTCGATATCCTTGGCGGTGATCTTGAGCGAATAGGCGCGCTTCAGGCCTTCGTTCAACGTCTCAACAGTCTGCATTTTGGCTCTTTTCGTCAGCTAATTCTTGTGAAGGCAGTCTCTGCTGCAAGCCAGCAGGACTGGTGCGGGCGAAGGGACTCGAACCCCCACATCTTGCGATGGCAGGACCTAAA
>CAZYOU010000157.1:0-4561 GCA_964649315.1 uncultured Stakelama sp.
ATATGCGGGGTGGACGAACCGCCGCAACCAACCCATCGCGGGGGCCGCGCGGGCATACTTCTCATACCCCGGACGGGCGATCACCGCAATCGGAACCTGCCGGGCAATGTCACGCCAGCCGC
The DNA here is from genome assembly GCA_964649315.1 of uncultured Stakelama sp. Lineage (GTDB taxonomy): Bacteria > Pseudomonadota > Alphaproteobacteria > Sphingomonadales > Sphingomonadaceae > Sphingomonas. The sequence goes on from CAZYOU010000157.1 coordinate 123, forward strand.
GCCAGTGATGAAATTGCACCAGATTGTCGCTGCCCATCAGCCAGATGAATTGTTTTTTGGGGTAAAGCGCCGTCAGCTTGTGGATCGTATCGACCGTGTAGCGGGTCCCGAGCCGCTGCTCGATCGCGCTGACACGAATGGGCGCATGGCGCGCCACCTTCACCGCCGATGCATAGCGCGCGGCAAAGGGCGCCATATCGCTTGCCTTTTCCTTCAGCGGATTGCCCGGCGAGACAAGCCACCACACCTCATCCAGATCGAGGGCGACCAACGCCGCCATGCTGATCGCACGATGCCCGCGATGCGCCGGGTTGAACGAGCCGCCTAGAATGCCGATGCGGGTCAATCGACGATCAACCCCGCACCTGCCCTGTGCCGCGGCCGACCCATTTATACGTCGTCAGCCCTTCAAGCGCGACCGGGCCACGCGCATGGAGACGGCCCGTGGCAATGCCGATCTCTGCGCCCAGCCCGAATTCGCCGCCATCGGCATATTGCGTCGATGCATTCCAAAGCACGATCGCGCTATCGACGCCTGCCAGAAACCGTTCGGCGACTGCCGCATCGCTGGCGACGATCGCGTCGGTATGGTGCGATCCGTGCGCGGCGATATGCGCCATCGCGCCTTCGACTCCGTCAACGACCGCGATGGAGGCGATCGCATCGAGATATTCGGTATCCCAATCGGTATCGCTCGCGAGGTCCACGCGCGGATCGATAGCGCGAATCGCAGCGTCGCCCCGCAGCTCGCAACCGGTGGCACGCAGCATCGCGATCAGCTCGCCCGTGTCGGCATAGTCCCGGTCGACCAACAGTGTTTCCATCGCGCCGCACACGCCGGTGCGCCGCATTTTGGCGTTGATGACGATGTCCTGCGCCATCACCGGATCGGCGGACGCATCGACATAGACGTGATTGATGCCGTCGAGATGCGCCAGAACCGGCACGCGCGCATCGGCCTGAACGCGGGCGACCAGGCTCTTGCCCCCGCGCGGCACGATCATGTCGATCACCCCCGCGGCGGTCAGCATCGCCCCCACCAGCGCACGATCGGTCGATTGCACCAGCTGAACCGCGTCAGCCGGCAAACCCGCTGCCAACAGCCCCTCGACAAATGCCGCGTGGATCGCCTGGTTGCTGCGGCTCGCTTCGCTGCCGCCGCGCAGGATGACGGCATTGCCCGACATCACGCATAAAGCAGCCGCGTCAGCGGTGACGTTTGGCCGACTCTCGTAAATAATGCCAATCACGCCGATCGGTACGCGCAGCCGGGACAGGGCGATGCCGCTAGGGGCGATCCTGTGGTCGATGACGTGCCCCACCGGATCGGGGAGATCAGCCACGCTCGCCACGCCAGCCGCCATCGCCGCAACACGACCCGCATCAAGTCGGAGTCGATCGAGCATGGCGGCGGACAACCCGGCCTCGCGCGCTGCTGCCATGTCGTCGTCATTGGCGGCGATGATGGCAGACGCAGCCACGCGCAGGGCGTTCGCTGCGCGGCGCAAGCCATCGGCCCGCCGGGTGGTGGGCAAGGTTGCCAAGACCGCCGACGCTGCCCGGGCGCGCGCGCCCATCACCGCGACGATTTCGACAGCATCGGTCGGAATGTTACTCATGGTCCGACGCTAGCAGCAGCGCGTCCACGCGCCAATGTCGCGCTGCACAAGATTTTGTCGCGCTAGTGAACCGCTTTTGATAGCCTCACCCCATGTCAGGGGGAATCGAAGCGGCGAGTGATATCGCCACCGGGGGGCTGATCGGGCGTGCGTTTGAACCGCATGCCGGAGAGGCCGTTGGTGGGCATGCTGCCCTTGGCTCGGGGCTTTGCCTGAACTGCGGTACCCAGCTGAACGGCGATTTCTGCCACCAATGCGGCCAGACCGCGCATATCCACCGCACGCTGGCCTCGATCGGCCACGATCTGCTGCACGGCGTGCTTCATTTCGAAGGCAAGATCTGGACGACCTTGCCACTGTTGTTCACCCGGCCCGGTCAGTTGACCCGGCGCTATATCGCTGGGGAGCGCGCGCGGTTCGTCTCGCCGCTGGCGCTGTTTCTGTTCTCGGTTTTCCTGATGTTTGCGACATTCGGTTCAATCGGCGGCCCGATCAGCTCGGCAAGCGTCCAGGGCGAGCGGAACGGGGTAAAGTTCGACACCAGCGCCGATGGCATCAAGGGCGCCCTGAAACAAGTGGGCGATGACGCCCGTAAACTGCGTGCTGAGCGTGACGCGATGGTCGCGAAGGGCGGTGACACCAAGGCCGTCGACAAGAAGATCAGGGAAAATGCCAAGGAAGCGAAAGACCTTCGCAGTGCCAGTGCATTGATCGACGGCGACTTGGTAAAGGCCGATTTCGATGGCGCGATCAACACCGGCATCCCGTCGCTCGACAAGCGCGTCGAGTATGCGCTGAAGGATCCCAAGCTGTTCTTCTACAAGTTACAGACGAGCGCCTATAAGTATAGCTGGGCACTGATCCCGATCTCGATCCCGTTTATATGGCTGCTCTTCCCGCTGCGCCGCGATGTCGGCCCCTATGACCACGCCATTTTCGCGATCTATTCGTTATCTGCGATGACGATGGGTGCCGTTCTGCTCAGCTTTGCCAAGATCTTGGGCCTTCCAACCGGGATGATCATGACGATCCTCACTTTCGGGCCACCGCTTCATATGTACAAGCAGCTGCGCGGTGCCTATCGCCTGGGCCGGTTTGGCGCGTTGTGGCGCACCTTCGCATTGCTGATGTTCACCATCGTCGCGAGCACGCTGTTCTTCTTCGTGCTGCTAAGCTTGGTGGCCTGACCGCTGGTTTCAGGCCTTGCAGGGATACCGCTTGGTCATGAACGCGGCAAAGGCGGCCTTGGTACTCATTTTGGCGCGCTGACCGGCAGGAATGGCGCGAAACGCGGCGATGATATCATCGCTTGTCACCTTGGCCGTGCCCTTGGGCGGCGGACAGCTGCTCGGCTTGCGACCGGCCGCCACTTGCTTGGCGAGCCCCGCGCGATAAGCATCCGACGCGCTGGCGATATCATCGCGGAGCAAACCGATATCGGGCGATCCAAGCGCCAGCACGCCTTTGGCCTGGAGAGCATCGGTCTTGGCAAGAAACTCGGCCACCGACATCGCGTTTGCCGCAACAGGCATGATCACGCAGATTGCCGCCAAACCAAGGATCATCTTCCGCATTGCACCGCTCCCTTTGACACAAGGCGCGCCATAACAATGCTGCGATTGAAAGGAAAGCCGATCGGGGGCCGCCAGTTCAGGGTTTGGCCGGGCAAGGATAAATGAATGCAAGCGCCAGCGCGAACGCATCATTGAACGGCCCGGCGCGCTGCGCCGGGGTAAGCGCGGCGATGCCCGACATGATCTGGCCGAGATTCAGGCTCGCCTTGCCGGGGGCGGGCAAGCAAGCAACCGGCGGCTTGCCCGTGGCCGTTTCCGCCGCAACCCGGGCACGTAGCGCAATCCCCGCAGCACTCATCTGGTCTCGAAGCTGGTCCGCTTTCGCCGAATTTTCGGCTCCCTTGCCCCGGTCGACAAGCGCCTGTGCATTGGCGAGGAAGCTATCCCCCGTCGGCGCGGCGGGCAATGGCGATGCCGCCTGTGCTGCCACACCCAATATCAGCGCAGCAAACACAGACAGCATCATGCCCGTCCTCAGGCGCCTTGGGGTGCCGGCGTACCGAACGGACCCTTTGGACGACGTGTCTTGGGGATTGAGGTACCGCCAACCGGCAACGATGAGGTCGTTGGACCGGCATCAGGGCGACCGATATCGTCACCCGCAATCAGCCGCTTTATCTCGTCACCCGACAGCGTTTCATATTCGAGCAGCGCTTCAGCCAGGATATGCAGCTGGTCGATATGCTCGGTCAGCAGCTTGGTGGCCTTTTCGTGCCCGCCATTCACGATCCGCTTGATTTCGGCATCGATCAGCTGCGCGGTTTCGTTCGACATCCGCATCGGCCGTGCTGAGGAATAGCCGAGATAGGTCTCGCCCTCAGGCTCGGCATATTCGAGCGGGCCCAGCGCGTCGGACATGCCCCAGCGTGTCACCATGTCCCGGGCGAGGCCCGACGCATAGCTGATGTCAGACGAGGCCCCCGAAGACACCTTGTCATAACCAAAGATCAGTTCCTCGGCGACGCGACCGCCCATCGACACCGCAAGGTTCGCGTACATCTTGTCGCGGTGATAGCTGTAGCTGTCGCGCTCCGGCAGGCGCATCACCATACCCAGCGCACGACCGCGCGGGATGATCGTCGCCTTGTGAATCGGATCAGACGCAGGCTCATGCAGTGCAACGATCGCGTGGCCAGCTTCGTGATAGGCGGTCATCCGCTTCTCATCATCGGTCATCACCATGGAACGCCGTTCGGCCCCCATCATCACCTTGTCCTTGGCCTCTTCGAACTCGGCATTGGCGACC
>CAZYOU010000158.1:0-4550 GCA_964649315.1 uncultured Stakelama sp.
GGCTATGGCACCGACAAGGGCTATGAAATCGCCACCAACGCCCAGCAGGTTTATGGCGGGCATGGCTACATCGCCGAATGGGGCATGGAGCAATATGTGCGCGATGCCCGGATCGCGATGATCTATGAAGGCACCAACGGCGTGCAGGCAATGGACCTTGTCGGCCGCAAGCTCGCTACCAATGGCGGTCGCGCGGTGCAGACCTTGTTCAAGATGCTCGCCGAAGAAATCGCCATCGCCAAGGAAGACCCAAGCCTTGCCGATTTCGCGGCGCGGCTGGAACGATCAGCCAATGATCTGCAGGCATCGACCATCTGGTTCATGCAGAACGGCCTGGCCAACCCGAACAATGTCGGCGCGGGCGCGCACTGCTATATGCATCTGATGGGTATCGTCGCGCTCGGGCTGATGTGGCTGCGGATGGCGACGGCCGCGACGCGGGCGCTTGCCGATGGCAAGGGTGACACCGATCGGGCCTTCCTCGAAGCAAAGCTCGTGACGGCGCGCTACTTTGCCGAGCGCATCCTGCCGGATACCGGATCGCTACGCCGCAAGATCGAGGGCGGGGCGGAAGCCGTGATGGCCCTTTCACCCGAAATGTTCGAGGCGGCCTGACCGCCTCAACGACCGGTTACCCGGTCGCGTTATTGGTCATGGCGTGGGTGCTTTCGCCTTTTCGGCGGTGGAAGCACCCGAGCTGGGGACGGGGATGGCAGGCGTCGCTGGCGCCACCTCTCGAAATGTCCCTGATACCCGAGGCGGCGATTTGCTCGATGCTTTGGTTCGACTCGACATGGTGTTGGGCTTGGCGTCATCGCCAGCGGTTTTGGCAAAAAGCGCTGCCACCAGGTCCTCATCGTCCCCCGAACTGCCTGAACCCGCAATCGCCGACGGTTGCGAGCCGTCTGTAACGAAGGTCTGCACCTTCATGCACTGGCTACGATCGGCTCGCGGAAACTGTTTGCAGTTCCACAGTGTTTTCTCGAACCCGTTCAATATGTCGCGGAGATAGCTGAAGCCCATCGTGGCGACCTGATAGGATCCGAGCGGCAATTTATCCGGCTTCGAATACCGTTCGGTCCACGCCATAAACTTGCAATAATTTCGCGTGCCGCACCGTAATTGTGCAAGCTGCAGGAAACTATCGGGGTTTGCACGCCCGTCGATCGTCACCAGAAATGATGCGGGATCGCTGGAAGGGCCGGTACCGGTACCGAAGAGTTGATTGGGCATATTGGTGCCATCAAACGTCGACAGCGCTGCTCCCCCGCCATGGACCGAAGAATAAGCTGCGAGCTGGCTGATATTGGGCTCGTCGATCGAGATCCGGCGATTAAAGGCGGGCGGCGTGCCCCACCAGCCGGTCCATCGGAAAAACAAGTGCGTGCCGACCGCGCTAACCTTATCGAGACTGGCGCTCCAATAGGGGACGACCCAGTCGGTGTGGTAATGGGTGGCATGACCAACCGGGGCAAATACCTGGCCGCGTAAAGCAAGGCCAGCCACGGTTCGCGCGCGTGCCCATGCCGCGTCAGACCAACGATGCCGAAATAGCGCGCCGTCGCAGGTGAAAGTGAACTGGCAACCAGTGCGGCGTTCCGCGCCTTGGAAAACGACGCCACAGATCGTCTTGGGAAACGCGGGGTGCCGGACACGGTTGATGATGACCTGCGCCACCGCACGCTGGCCGGTGGTATCGTCACCTGCTTCGTAAAGGACAGCGGTCGCCAGACAGTCGATCGCGCGCGCCGCTGCGATGCCGGAATCAGCGATGTAGAATGGCCGCGCCGCTGGATTGGGTGCTGCTGAAAACGGCACCGCCGCATTTATTGTGCGTGCATCGTCCGGGGCCAAATCAACCAACTTCACTGGGTCGACCGACGGCACGTCTTGCGGGGATATAACCGGGGGTTTTGCGATCATCACCGGCGACGCTGGGCGACGGCCGACGGATGTAGCAACGATCAGCGATGGCATTGCGATGGAAACGCTTGCGAGGATGGCGAGGACGATCGCCGATCGCCGATCGGGGTTACCGACCAAGGAGAATCGATGATTGGTTTCCGGGTTCTTGGGTAGAGACATGGGCAAGATAACAAGCTCGGGACAAAAATGGTCCCGGCCCATAGCCTAAATTCGGCAATGCGCGAAGGGAGCGGGCGGCTTTCGGTTGCACTGCCCTTCAGCACCCTTATCGCGGGTCGCCGAGTCTCTCGTTGAAACAATCGCCAACGAACAATGTGACTTGGTTGCCACCACCGGGTGGATTTCTAGTCTCGAGTCGTTCCGGGGGCGATCGGCGGATCCCGATAGCAACAAAACACCGTCAAATCGGGCAACGATTTGCGCTTAGTTGCCCCAAAAGCCTGTGGCTTCGCACAGATCCCACTGGTCAGCAGCTTTCATGCGGCACGCGCGATTATCCGGTTGGCACGCTGCGAACGCAATCTCGTAATGGCGATAGCAGGTAACTTGTCCGGGCGTTACAGCAGCTTGATTAGCACGCTTAACAGGGTTTACCGGATTGCCGCCGACAAAAGCAGCCACTTTAACGGGGCGATTGGTCGCTGCCTTTGCACTCGGGGCGGCGGTTGCTGCGACCTGTTCAGGCGTTACCTGCTTGCCCATCATAAATGGCCAGAGGTTCAAAATGGCCAACATAACGCTGACACAGATCATCGCCTTGCGCATTAACGCCCCCCCGATAAGTCCCCACGACTCGGCAATCATACCGCCGAATCACGGTAAAGGCGACATTTACTGATCAGCTTTCGGGCAGAAAATCCGGGACAGAAAGATAGCGTTCGCCGGTATCGTAATTGAACCCCAGCACGCGGACATCATCCGGCAAGTCGCGCAGTTTCTGGGCGATCGCGGCCAGCGTCGCACCGGAGCTGATACCGACCAGCATCCCTTCTTCGGATGCCGCGCGCCGGGCCATTTCCTTGGCGACGCCCGCATCCACCTTGATGGTGCCGTCGATCGACCCCGTGTGAAGGTTGGCCGGGATGAAACCAGCACCGATGCCCTGAATGGGGTGGGGGCCGGGAGCGCCACCCGAAATGACCGGCGATGCCTCGGGCTCGACCGCATAGACCTTCAGATTGGGCCAATGGCTTTTGAGCGTCTCAGCAATGCCGGTGATGTGTCCGCCGGTGCCGACGCCGGTGATGATCACATCCATCGGCGTATCGGCAAAGTCAGCGAGGATTTCGAGCGCGGTCGTGCGGGTGTGAACATCGATGTTCGCCGGATTTTCGAACTGTTGCGGCATCCATGCACCCGGCGTCGCATCGACCAGCGCCATCGCGCGCTCAATCGCCCCGCGCATGCCCTTGTCGCGCGGGGTGAGATCGAACGTCGCGCCATAGGCCAGCATCAACCGCCGCCGTTCGATCGACATGCTTTCGGGCATGACGAGAACGAGCTTGTACCCTTTTACCGCGGCGACCATTGCCAGGCCCACGCCCGTGTTGCCGCTGGTCGGTTCGATGATCGTCCCGCCGGGCTTCAACGCGCCTGTCGCCTCGGCTGCCTCGATCATCGCGAGCGCGATCCGGTCCTTGATCGATCCGCCGGGGTTGGATCGCTCTGACTTGATCCACACTTCGGTGCCGGGGAACAGCTTGGAAACGCGGATGTGCGGCGTGTTGCCGATGGTTTCCAGGATCGTGTTGGCTTTCATGCGATGGCCTCCAGCTTGGGTGTATTGGGGTCGGGCAGGTCTTCTGCCGGGTCGAACGTTCGGGCACGGCGGATGCTCGGGAACAGGAAAGTCCACAGGATCGTGACGACAATCGCGCCGCCACCGCCGACCAGCACCGCGCCGACCGGGCCAAGGGCCGCGGCGAGGAAGCCCGATTCGGCTTCGCCCAGCTCATTCGACGCCGAGATGGTGAGCTGCGAAACCGCCCCCACGCGACCGCGCTTGTCGTCAGGTGTATGCAGCTGGATCAGCGATTGGCGGATATAGACGGAGAACATGTCCGCCGCCCCCGCCACCGCGAGCGCGGCCAGGCTGAGCGCCATTGTCTGCGACACGCCGAAGATGATCGTCGCGGTGCCATAAACCATCACCGCCCACAGCATCTTGGGGCCGACATTGGTCTTGATCGGGCGGAAGGAGAAGAAGATCGCGGTGATCGACGCGCCGACCGCTGGGGCCGAAGCCAGCAGGCTCAACCCGACCGGACCGACCTTCAAAATGTCATGCGCATAAATCGGCAGCAGCGCGGTGGTGCCCGCGAGAAACACAGCGAAAAGATCGAGCGTGATCGTCCCCAGCACCAGCTTGTTCTGGCCGACATAGGCCAGACCATCGGCAATCTGGCGTAGCGGGTGCGCTTTGCCGGGAATGACGGTGCGGGGGACATGACCGATCATCATCAGACACCCGAGGGCGACCGTGAACAACGCTGTCGCGAGTGCATAGGCGGCATAAGGCGCTGCTGCATAAGCAATCCCGCCCAGCGCTGGTCCAATGATCGTGCCGACCTGCCACGAGATCGAACTGAGCGCGATCGCGGTCGGCAAAATTGCGCGCGGCACCA
>CAZYOU010000159.1:0-4504 GCA_964649315.1 uncultured Stakelama sp.
GCAGGATTTCGGGATCGACCTCATCGAGCGACCCGAGCTTGGGCTTGGCCTTGGGTTCGGCGTAATAGTACGCGTCCTGATAATCGATCGGCGTCAGATCGAGCTTGGCCCAGTCCGGCGACTCCATCGTCAGCCAGTGGCGATAGGCTTTCAGCCGCCAATCCAGCATCCACTCTGGCTCGTTTTTCTTCGCGGAGATGAAGCGGACGGTGTCTTCGCTCAGTCCCTTGGGGGCGAATTCCTGCTCGATATCCGAGCTGAAACCCCATTCATATTTCTTGTTCGCGGCGGCAATCGCCTCGGCATTCTTGGTGGCCATTATGCCGTCACTCCCAAATAACCGTTCGTGTCGAGTAGGGGCCGAGCCTGTCGAGGCACCGTATCGAGACACCGCGCGCTCCCTCGATACGCGCTCTCGACGAGCTCGATCGCTACTCGGGACGAACGGGAAAAACGTGGCAAAGTCACGACACAAGCTCCGCCGATAGGCTCGCCAGCGACACCCCCGCCAACGCCCCGCGCACCGCGCCGTTGACGACGTTCCAATGCGGCTTCACGCGACAGTTATCCTCGATGATACAGTCATGCCGGCCTTCGTCGACGCACGACGTCAGCACGATCGGGCCCTCGACAGCCTCGATGATATCCGCCAGCGAGATCGCCGCCGCCGGGCGCGATAGGCGAAAGCCACCGCCGGTGCCACGCGTACTTTCAATGAGGCCTGCAGCCGACAACCGACTGACCAGCTTTTGCACCGTCGGTAGCGGAATGCCCGTCTCGTCGCTCAGCAACGTCGCATTCAGCCGCCCGGTGACGCCGCAATGACGCGCGGAGGCGCTCATCATCACGACGGCATAATCGGCAAGGCTGGAAAGACGCATGGATTCCTAATCGGACAGATTCGATCTGATTAGTAAATGGGCCATCCGATCCGCAAAATCAACCAGTGCTTTGGTCCGTGCCGCCTTTGACGATGCCCGCCGCACCTGCCAAACGCGCTGGCATGTTCCCCTTCCTCCGCCCTGCCCTATTCAGCCTCGATGCCGAGCAGGCACACGGCCTGACGATCGACGGGCTCGCCGCCTGGGCCCGACTGGGCACGCCCTTTGCGGCACCGCCGCCCGATCCCATCCTGCACAGCACGGTTGCAGGACTAACCTTCGCCTCCCCGCTCGGCCTTGCCGCCGGGGTCGACAAGAATGGCGATGCGATTGACGGCTGGTTCGGGCTTGGCTTCGGCAGCGTCGAAGTCGGCACGCTCACCCCGCTCCCGCAGCCCGGCAACCCCAAACCGCGCATCTTCCGGCTGGTCGAGGATCGCGCGGTGATCAACCGGCTCGGCTTCAACAATGGCGGGATCGACGCCGCCCTGCCCCGTGCGAAGGCCGCCCGGCGTGCAGGCGTGCTCGGCATCAATGTCGGCGCGAACAAGGACGCAACGGATCGGATTGCGGATTACACCCACGGCGTCACCCGCGTCGCGCCGATCGCCGATTACGTCACGATCAACATCAGCTCCCCCAACACGCCGGGCCTACGCGATCTGCAACACGGCGCGGCACTGGCCGAGCTGCTGGCGGCATGCGACGCGGCACGCGGCACGACGCCGCTGTTCCTGAAGATCGCTCCCGATCTGGAACCCGCCGCGATCGATGATATCGCCCGGGCCGCGATGGCTAACCATGTCGATGCACTGATTGTCTCCAACACAACAACCTCCCGCCCAGCCACGCTCACGTCGAGCCATGCCACCGAAACCGGCGGGCTATCCGGCGCGCCTCTGGCAAGCTTGGCACGAACCCGCCTCACCGATGTGCGCATGGCGACCGGCGGGGCGATCCCGATCATTTCGGTCGGTGGCATCGACAGCGCAGCGGAGGCCTATGCCCGCATCCGTGCCGGGGCGTCGCTGGTCCAGCTCTACAGCGCGCTGGTGTATGAAGGACCCGGACTGGCGCGCCGAATCAATACCGGCCTCGCCGCGCTGTTGAAGCGCGACGGCTTTGCCAGCCTGTCCCAGGCGATCGGCACCGCGTAACGAACCCTGTTTGCGCGTGCGTCAAACCCGGCTAGGTTCACGCTCATGAAACAGCTGATCCTCGCGCTCTTCGCCTTCATCCTGCCCGCAACCGTCAACGCCCAAGGGGTGGTCTCCGCCGCCGATCCGCGCGCGGCCGCCGCCGGGCAGGAAATCCTGCGCGCAGGCGGCAGCGCGGCTGACGCGCAAATGGCAATGATGCTCGCGCTGACCGTGGTCGAACCGCAATCGAGCGGCATCGGGGGCGGTGGCTTCTTCCTCTATCAGGACGCGGCGACCGGCCTGCTGACCGCGATCGACGGCCGCGAGACCGCGCCCGCCGCCGCCACCCCGGATCGGTTCCTGAAGCCAGACGGCACCGCACTCGGCTTTCTACAGGCCGTCCCCGGCGGCAAGTCGGTCGGCGTGCCCGGCAATATGCGACTGATGGCGATGGTGCATCAGCGCTGGGGGAAGCTGCCCTGGAAGGCGCTGTTCGCGCCTGCAATCAAGCTGGCGGAGGAAGGCTATACCGTCACCCCGCCGATGGCGAACGGTATGGGGTTCGTGTCGTCGATCTGGAAAGATTTTCCCGCCACCGCCGCGCAGTACATGCATGACGGCAAGCCCTATGCGGTCGGCGAAACGATCAAGAACCCCGCCCTCGCCCAAACGCTGCGTCAGCTCGCCGATGGCGGCGCTGATGCGTTTTACAAAGGCCCCATTGCCGAAGCGATCGTCGCCGCGGCGACCGGATCGACCCGCAACCCCAGCGACATCACGCTCGCCGACCTCGCCGCCTATCAGGCGAAACAGCGCCCCGCGGTATGCGGCCATTACCGTGTCTATCGCATTTGCGGCATGGGGCCGCCCTCATCAGGGGCCACCACCGTGCTTCAGATTCTGGGGATGCTCGAACGCTTTGACATGAAGAAACTGGGGGCGGCGAACCCGGTATCGTGGCACCTGATCGGCGAGGCGATGCTGCTCGCTTATGCCGACCGTGAGAAATATCTGGGTGATCGCGATTTCGTTGACGTCCCCGTCGCAGGGCTGATTGATCCGGCCTATATGAAGGCGCGGTCGAAACTCATTTCGCTCGACAAGACACTGCCGTCGCATGACGCGGGGACGCCGCCCGGTGCCCAGCCGCGCACGGCCGCCCCGCAGACCGAAGTCCCCGGCACGACCCATTTCGTCTCGGTTGACCGCGCCGGTAACGTCGCGACGATGACGTCCACGGTCGAAGGCCCTTTTGGTAGCCAGCTGCTTGCGGGCGGCTTTGTGCTCAACAACGAGCTGACCGATTTCACCTATGTGCCTGAAAAGAACGGTGCCCCCGTCGCCAACCGCGTGCAGGGCGGCAAGCGGCCGCTGTCGTCGATGTCGCCCACGATCGTTTATGACGAGAGCGGCAAGCCCATTTTCACGGTCGGTGCAGCGGGCGGCAAGACGATCATCATGCAGGTCGCCAAGGCGCTGATCGCGCATCTCGACTGGGGGATGCCGGGGCGTGAGGCGCTGGGCCTCGGGCTTGTCTATTTCAATTCCAAAGGCCTGGTGCTCGAAGCCGGGACCGCGGTCGAACCGATGAAGGCCGATCTTGAAAAGCTGGGCCATGTCGTCTCGGTCGATAAATTGGGGCTGAAGGCGAATGCGGCGGAATTGACCCCGTCCGGCTGGGTCGGCGCGGCTGATCCACGCAGTGTAGGCGTTGCATTGACCGAATAACCCCACGCCCGTTGGGCTGAGCCTGTCGAAGCCCTGCCTTTACTTTTCGACCGCAGAATAGAAAGGCAGCCCCCCTCGACAAACTCGAGACAGGCTTCGACAAGCTCAGGGCAAACGGGCTAGAGACAAACAAGCGCAAGCCGTAACGGCGCGCACCAGGAGAGACGATGCGCAAGCTCGAACATTTCCCCAACCTCGTGACAATGTTCTTCACGCGCGCCCGCGAACAGGGCGACAAGCCGTTCCTTTGGCACAAGCACGACGGCAAATGGGTATCGCGCAGCTGGCGCGAGGCAGCCGAGCAAGTCGCCGGGCTGGCGGCAGGGCTGAAGGCAATCGGCATCGCACCGGGCGACCGCGTGATGCTCGTCTCTGAAAACCGCCCCGAATGGTGCATTAGCGATCTCGCGATCATGGCCGCCGGCGCGATTACCGTGCCGACCTATGTAACGAACACCGAACGCGATCACGCGCATATCCTCGAGAACAGCGGTGCGCGCGCAGTGATCGTCTCCAATGCCAAGCTCGCCCGCGTCCTGCTGCCCGCGGTGATGCGCGCCAGCCAGGCGAAGATCGTGATCGGGATCGAGGATCTGCGGATCGGCCAATCGGGCAATCTCGATTTCCACAGCTGGCAGCAGCTGATCAGCGACAACCCCACCACGCCGACGCAGTGCGCTGCACAAGCCACGTTCGGCCGAGAGGACACCGCCTGCATCATCTACACCAGCGGCACCGGCGGCGCACCGCGCGGGG
>CAZYOU010000160.1:0-4471 GCA_964649315.1 uncultured Stakelama sp.
CCATCTTGATCTCGTGGCTGAGCATCCAGTTCTTGTTGCCGCGGATCGTGTTGATTTCGCCATTATGGGCAAGGCAGCGGAATGGCTGGGCCAGCCACCATTGCGGGAAGGTGTTGGTTGAGTAACGCTGATGGAAAATCGCCACCCGGCTTTCGAAGCGCAGATCGCGCAGATCGGGATAGAAGACCGACAGGCTTTCCGCCAGGAACAGCCCCTTGTAGATGATCGACCGGCAGCTGAGCGAGCAGACGTAAAAGCCCTGAATCTGCGCGGCGATGATCCGCTTTTCGATGCGTCGGCGGACGAGGTAGAGATTCTTTTCAAACTCAGCGGCAGTCTGTTCATCGGGTAGTGGCCCGGCGATCATGATCTGCTCGATCTCGGGGCGGGTTGCTTGTGCCTTTTGCCCGATGACCGAGACATCGACCGGCACCTGCCGCCAGCCATAGATCGTATAGCCTTCCTCGATGATCGCGCTTTCGACGATCGTCCGGCACGCTTCCTGCGCCGACAAATCGGTGCGCGGCAGGAAGATCATCCCCACCGCCAGCCGGTTCGGCATCGGGCGGTGCCCCGATAGCGCCACCGCATCCTCGAAAAACGCGATCGGCAAGTCGACATGCAGGCCGGCACCGTCACCGGTCATGCCATCGGCATCGACCGCGCCGCGGTGCCACACGGCCTTCAACGCATCGATCGCCGATTGGACGACGCGCCGGTTCGGCTTGCCATCGGTCGCCGCAACCAGGCCGACGCCACAGGCATCCGATTCCAACTCGGGGCGGTACATGCCCTCGCGTGCGATCCGGGCGCGCTCCTGTGCCGATGCGGTCATGCCGCTTTCCTCTCATTTTGGGCCTTGGCCTTCAGCCAGGCATGCATCCGTTCGCTCACATCACGGGCATCGCGGATCGCCCACACCACGAGGCTTGCGCCGCGCACGATATCTCCAGCGGCGAACACGCCGTTCAAATTGGTCATCATGGTCTTGCTGTCGGTGCGGATCGTGCCCCAGCGCGTGACGCCCAGATCGGGCGCGCCGAACAGCGCGGGCAGCGGTTCCGCGTCGAACCCAAGCGCCTTGATGACGAGCGTTGCCGGCAAATGCATTTCAGTGCCCGGTTCGGCCTCTGGCGCACGGCGACCGCTCGAATCGGGCGCGCCGAGCCGCATCCGGCTCGCGCGAACGCCGGTAACACTGCCGTCGGCGTCGAAACTCTGTGGCGCGGCAAGCCAGACGAACTCGACGCCCTCTTCTTCCGCATTGGCGACTTCGCGTTGCGACCCCGGCATGTTTGCGCGGTCGCGGCGATAGAGGCATTTGACCGAGCTCGCGCCCTGGCGGACGGCGGTGCGGACGCAATCCATCGCGGTATCCCCGCCGCCGATAACGACGACATCCTTACCCGCTGCATTCAGTCGCCCATCATCGAAGGCGGGCACATCGTCGCCGAAGCCCTTGCGGTTCGACGCGATCAGATAATCGAGCGCGTCGACCACCCCGCCACTGCCGATTCCGGGGGCCTTGATCTCGCGCGCCTTGTAGACGCCGGTCGCAATCAGCACCGCATCATGGCGCGCCCGCAGATCATTGAGGCTGGCATCACGCCCGACCTCGAAATTCTGCTGAAAAGTGATCCCAGCCTCGGTAAGTCGATCGATGCGCCGCATCACCACCGGCTTTTCGAGCTTGAAACCGGGAATCCCATAGGTGAGCAATCCACCAGCCCGATCATGCCGATCGTAAATCGTTACGTCATAGCCAAGAACGCGCAGATATTCGGCGGCGCTCAGACCGGCTGGCCCAGCGCCGATGATCCCCACCGATTGCCCGCGCGGACGCCCGGGAATGATCGGTTCCACCCAGCCATTATCCCAGGCGGTATCAGTGATGAACTTTTCAACCGAACCAATCGTCACCGCGCCGTGGCCGGAAAATTCGATAACGCAATTGCCCTCACACAGTCGGTCCTGCGGGCAGATACGCCCGCAAATCTCGGGCATGGTCGACGTGGCGTTGCTGAGCTCATAGGCCTCGCGCAGCCGTCCCTCGGCGGTCAGTCGCAGCCAATCGGGGATGTGGTTGTGCAAGGGACAATGCACCGCGCAATAGGGCACGCCGCACTGCGAACAGCGACCCGCCTGTTCCTCTCCCTCCGGCGCACCATAGCGATTGGCAATTTCCTGAAAGTCATCGGCGCGCAAATCGGGCGCGCGCTTGGCGGGATAGACCTGCGCGGTGTCGACAAATTGCAGCATGATATCGTTCGCCATCGGCCGTCCTCGGTTTATCCGGGGTCGATTAGGTCAGCAAAGGCGCCAAGTCACGTACTTTTGCACTTTTAAGACAGTATTACATACCTAATTACACGATTAGTGCGACAGGGTGAGCGGGTTTTCGGACGGAATAGCTCTGGATAGGACCGATACGGCTCTATTTATTGAGGAGCCAGATCAATGCGGCGGTGCCCGCAATGATTCGATACCAGGCAAAGGGAGCAAAGCCGTATTTGCTGACAATCTCGACGAACCAGCGCACGACGAGGAGCGCAACCAGAAACGCCACGACGAACCCAATCGCGATTCCGGTGATCCCTACGGTGTTACCCGCGCTCAGATCATCATAATGGCGGATCAACTCGAGCGTCGTGGCTCCCAGCATCGTCGGCACCGCGAGGAAAAAGCTGAACTCCGCGGCTGTTCGCCGGTCAACGCCCAGCGACAGTGCCCCCATGATCGTCGCACCCGACCGGCTGACCCCGGGAATCATTGCCAGGCACTGCATCAGCCCGATGCCGATCGCGGTCCGCACCGGCACGTCGGCAATGCCGACGGTGTCCCCGGGCTTGATCAGCCGCTCGATAATCAAAATCGCGACCCCGCCGGCGATTAACGCCACCGCCACCACAATCGGCTGGAGCAGCAGCGCTTCGATCTGCTTCAGGAACAACAGACCGACCACGACGGCGGGTACAAAGGCGATCAGCAGGTTGCGGACGAACCGGAGCGACACCGGATTGCCCGCGATCAGCCCGATCATCACCGCCCAGAAGGTGCGCCAGTACAGGACGACCACCGCGAGGATCGAGCCCAACTGGATAACGATATTGAACAATTGCCAGCGGTTATCGTCATATCCCAGTAGCGCGCCCGCCAATATCAGGTGGCCAGTCGACGAAACGGGCAGGAATTCGGTAATTCCCTCGACAATGGCGAGCAGGATGATCGTGAAGAGATCGGACACTATTCCCCCTGCGGTATCGGCTGACGCTATCAATGTGTTAAGCGACCCCCGTAGCAAGGATCAGGCGGCGACGTCGCTCGAAAAACGTCCATGGCGGCGATACTGAATCAGCCAGGTCGGCGCGACACTGGCTAGCGGCGTCGGCACGATGCCTAATGCAGCGATTCCCTCTGCCGTTGGGCTGACGACATTGTCGCTTTGCAACATCCGCCACTGATCCCGCGTGATCGGTGCGCCCGGCAGAAAGCCGAAGGACGCGATCATCGACCCGATCGAATCGGGCAAATCGATGATCGCCGGGCGTCGGCCGATCGCCTGCGCGATCCAGCGGACGAGCTCGCCCATTGTAATGACATCCGGCCCGCCCAGATCGAAGGTCTTGCCGCCAAACCGCGCCGGATCGGCCAGGCTGGCGACCACCGCGCTCGCCACATCGGCGACATAGATTGGCTGGAACCGCGTCCCGGCACGCAACACGGGCACGGCGGGCGATGACACGATCAGTCCGGCGAAGCGATTGATGAACTGGTCTTCGCGCCCGAACACGATCGAGGGGCGCAGGATCGTCGCCTGCGGAAATGCCCTGCGGACGGCCGCTTCGCCTTCACCCTTGGTGCAGCCATAGCTGGACGTCGACGCAGGATCGGCACCAATTGCCGATACGTGCACCAGCGCGGCAACGCCGGTCGCCTTTGCGGCCTCAGCCACATGGCGCGCGCCATCGGCCTGGATCGCCTTGAAATCACCCTTCAGGATGCCGACCAGATTGACCACGCCGTCGCTCCCCTGCAGCGCGCGGGCAAGCGAATCGGGGCGGCGAATATCGACCGCGACAAACTGTGTCTGACCCAGCCCGCCAAGCGGGCGGAGAAACTCGGCACTGCGGACGTCGCGTTGGGCGATCCGCACCCGTGCGCCCATTTTCAGCAGATGCTGGGCGACATAGCGGCCCAGAAAGCCACCGCCGCCGATCAGCGTTACGAGCTTGTCCTTCATCGCGGTCCCGACCCTTGGTTCAGTATGGAATGCTGCGCCGCACATACCAGTTGCACCAGCCACCGTCCCATGCCGGGGGTTCAGCAAAACGGCAAGGCTGTCCGAAAGTCTGTAGCGCCGATTGACAACCCCGTCCCCCCTCCCCTAGAGCGCCCGGCCTACCTGATGTTGAAGTCTCTGGGGCCCAGATGGCGGAATTGGTAGACGCACCAGCTTCAGGTGCTGGCGCTC
>CAZYOU010000161.1:0-4458 GCA_964649315.1 uncultured Stakelama sp.
TGGTGCCGGGCTATCTCGAAGCATCGATGGAGGGCTTTCGCCGCAACCAGGCGCAATTCAAATCGGCCGTCGAGGGTGCCTTCGCCCATTCGCCCTTTGCCGAGATTGCCAAGCGCAATATCGCGATGTTCGAGGCGGCGACAGCTGCCTTCAAGCCGGGCAGTGCGCCGGATACCGCATCGCGCAAGGATGACGAAATCGCTGCGTTGAAATCGCAGCTTGCCGAATTGCAGGCAAAGGTTGAAAAACTCGGCTGATCCGCCGGATGTCCCGGCGATGTTGTCCGGGAAACATCATCTATGAAGCCGACGATCGCCCTGCTCGCCGCTGCCACGATGTTGGGGGCTGTCGCCCCTGTTTGTGCGCAAAATGCGTCTCCTGCCGCGGCTGGGCCGATCACCTATATCCATGCCGGGCATCTGCTCGATCGCCCGGGCCAGCCGATGCGCGGGGCCAGCACAATCGTGCTGCAGGGCGGTAAGGTCGTGTCGGTTCTTGATGGCTTCGCGGCGGTCCCGGCCGGTGCGACGCTGATCGACCTGAAGGATCGCTATGTTCTGCCCGGGCTCATCGATTCCCACGTCCATCTCAGTTCGGATCGCGCAGGGCAGGAGGGGTTGCTCGCCGGGTTCACCGAATCCCGCCAGCTCGCCGCGTACGAGACCTATTGGAACGCGCAAAAAACGCTGCAGGCCGGCTTCACCACCGTCCGCAACCTTGGCGATGAAGGTGCAACACTGGCGCTGCGCGAGGCCATCGCCCGCGGCTGGGTGAGCGGCCCCCGGATCATCGATGCCGGTCGATCGATATCAACGACATCGGGGCATATGGACGCGCGTCTGGGGGTGGGCGATGATTTTATCGACGCGATCCCGCATGATAATCTGTGTGACGGCCCTGACGAATGCCGCAAGGCGGTGCGCCTGCAAATTGGTCGCGGCGCTGACGTAATCAAGATCGCCACGACCGGCGGGGTCAACAGCCGGATCGGTGCAGGGCTGGGCAAGCAGATGTTCGATGACGAAGCCCGCGCCATCGTGGAGACCGCGCATCTTTATGGCAAGAAAGT
The DNA here is from genome assembly GCA_964649315.1 of uncultured Stakelama sp. Classification (GTDB taxonomy): domain Bacteria; phylum Pseudomonadota; class Alphaproteobacteria; order Sphingomonadales; family Sphingomonadaceae; genus Sphingomonas. The sequence goes on from CAZYOU010000161.1 coordinate 1,070, forward strand.
CGCCGTCCACGCGCACGGCGCGGATGGGATCGCGGTGGCGTTGCGGGCTGGTGCCGATTCGATCGAGCATGGGACGCTGATGGACGACGCGGCGATCGCGCTCTTCAAGAAAACCGGGGCCTATTATGTATCGACCCTGTCGACGGTGAACGGTTATCTCGAACGGATCGCCGCCAACCCCAACGCCTATTCCCCTGAGGTGCGCGCGAAGATCGACTGGCGGATCAGCATCACCGGTAAGGCGCTGGAAAAGGCGGTGCCGGCGGGGGTGAAGATCGCGTTCGGCACCGATGCGGGTGTTTCGAAACATGGCCGCAACGCTGACGAGTTCGAACTGATGGTCAAGCACGGTATGACGCCTACGCAGGCCATCGTCGCGGCGACCACCAATGCGGCTGATTTGCTCGGGGTAGCGGGCGACGTGGGCAGCATCGAACCCGGCAAAAGTGCCGATCTGATTGCGGTGACAGGCGATCCGCTAGCCGATGTGCGCACGCTGAAGCAGGTCGGCTTCGTGATGCGGGCGGGTGTGGTTTACCGGCAATAGTTCATGAACCATTGGTCGAGTCACCCCACCCGTTTGGGCTGAGCGAAGTCGAAGCCCACACGCAGCGCGTGCCCTTCGACTTCGCTCAGGGCGAACGGATGGGGGATATCAGCTTATCCTCCCACGGACCCGCCGTTACTTCTTCGGCTTGATGAACTTCAGCGTCATCCGGTCGCTCTCGCCGATCGCTGCATAGCGCGCACGCTCGACATCCTTTTCGGCGAAGTTCGGTGGCAATGTCCACACGCCCTTTGGATAATCGTGCGTGTCCTTGGGGTTGGCGTTGATGTCGCTTTCGGCTGCCAGCTTGAACCCGGCCTTGGTTGCAAAGGCGATGACTGAGGATCGCTTCATATAGCCGCTCTTGGCTTCGGTGATGCCCTGTGCGTCTTCGGGCAGGCGGTGCTCGACCACGCCGAGCGTGCCGCCCGGCTTCAGCATGGCAAACATCTGGTCAAACGCGGCCTGAGTCTGGTCGGTCGCGCCAAAGCTCCAGTTATGGACGTTGCGGAACGTCAGCACCACGTCTGCAGTGCCAGCAGCCACAGGCGCTGGCGGCATACCGGCAGGCACGGGGGCTGACTTGTCGGGCGCGGGGAAGGTTGCCATCTGGATCTTGCCGTACACGTCGGGCTTGGCGCTTTTCAGGTTCATCACGCCCTGGCTCGCGCGCAGCGATGGGGTCGCCGCGATCAGCGTGCCCTTGCTGACATAAGGGGCCAGGATTTCGGTATACCAGCCACCGCCGGGCCAGATTTCAACGACTGTGTGGTTGGGCTTCACGCCAAAAAACGCCAGCGTTTCGGCTGGATGACGATAGGCATCACGCGCCATATTGGCAGGCGTGCGGCTCGGTGCCTTGACGGCAGCGACAATCGCCGGGCTCGGCGCAACGGCGGCGGCAATCGCACCACCGGCAAAGGCGAGGCTGGCGACGGCCAGGGTGGGGATCAGAAAGGGGTGGCGCATGACGACTCCTCGGGTAACAGGGGCGGGTAACGAGCTTCAGATGCTGCGCTTTCTGGCTCGCAAAGGGGAATGATGCAAGCAGGGCTTTGGACGGGCGCAGGCGTTGCAGTGGCGATTGCCTTGTTCAGCGGCTGGCGCGACTGGCAGCGCACCCGCCGCGCCGATCCTGATGCCATCAGCATGATCGATTGGCCGACCGTCCAGGTCTTCGCGTTGATTGCCGCCGCGATTCTGGCCGGGCTTGCGGTAAAGGGCTAGGCCGTCGCCCAATCAGTAAAATTGGCTGAGCGTCAACTGCCGGGCCACGCCGTCGCACCGCCTCAGCGACACCGTGCGACCCGGCTGACCGACCGACCAGCTGCTCAACGGGCTACCATTGTAATCCGCCGGGATCGGCGCGCCGTCGATCGAACATATCGTCTCCCCCGAGCGCCAGCCGCTGGCTTCGGCGGGGCTGCCGCGCATTACATGCAACACCCGCAGCCGATCTTTTTCGTTCGCGATCAGGATGCCGCTGGTCGATCGCAGCGGCGGGGTGCCGGTGGTGCGCGTGGTGCCGAACACGATGTGCCCCGCGCTCGCGTCCATCAGCACGCGGTAATGCTGCAGAAAGCCAGAGCCGATCCGTCCCGCCGCGCCGATCGTGTGGGAAAATCCGCCGCGCCGTTCGACTCGCAGTTCGACCTGGTTGGCGACCAGCTTGCCCACAGCGAGGCTCGGCAAGATGGCGAGATCGCTCACGATCGGTCCGGCCAGCCCATAAGCGATCGTGGTCGTGGTGGGGACCCCGGCAATGCGTGCGGCCCTGTACGCATCCTGCGATAGCGTGATTGACGATCCGTCGCCGGTATCGACGACCATCGGTGCCAATCGACGACCAGCGAGGGTGATTTCAGTGATGTAGACATTTTGAACCGGCGCAATACGCAGCGGTGCGCTTACGCCGCGAAACGGCAATCGGCCGGATTTCAGCAACCGAAACTGCATCGCTTCGTAATCGATGTCGATGGCATAGGCAGCGATCAGATCATGCCCAACCAGCACATCGACGGGCTGAGTCCCGCCCGTGGCGGCAGCGGGCAGGGCGGTGACGCCGATGCCGCCACCCTGCCGGGTCATGCCGCCGATGGTGATGCCGCGCACCGGTGCCCAGCCGATCGGGACCGTGCCGCCAATGGCACGCGCCATGCCGCGCGGCTGCACTTTCAGCCGCGCCTTGGCTGCAAATGTGCGAGAGATGACCGATGCGCTGACGCCGGTATCGAGCACCGCAACCACGGGCTGATCGTTGATCGTCATTGCGAAACGGATCTGGTTGCCGGGCGTCAAATCAAACGGCACCCAGCGTTCCTCGGTGTCGCTTGCCAGCGTGGAGACGGCGGTCGTCGGCGGTGGTGCTGCACCGATCAGCGCGATCGCGATCAGGATCGATAGGCGTTTCATCTTGAACCGTCCTAACCCCCGCCCGGTATCGGACAAGCGGTTTATAACGTGGCTTCCAGATAAGCTTGGTCAAACCCGTATTGCCGCGCTTTTTCGAGTGTATAGGGGCGCAGACCCATCGATCGATACTCGCCGATGATCTTGCCGTCGGCGCTTTCGTCGAGATATTCGAACTTGAACAGCTCCTGCGTCACGATGACGGGGCCTTCCATGCCGATCACCTCGGTGATGTTGGTCACGCGGCGGCTGCCGTCGCGCAGGCGCTTCACCTGAACGATCAGGTCGACCGAATCGGCGATCTGGCGGCTGATGGCTTCCTTGGGCATCTTGATGTCGCCCATCATTACCATGTTTTCCATACGACCCAGGCACTCACGCGGGGAGTTGGCGTGGAGCGTACACATCGATCCGTCGTGGCCGGTGTTCATCG
>CAZYOU010000162.1:0-4370 GCA_964649315.1 uncultured Stakelama sp.
AATGGCCTGCTTTTACTCCGCCACGCTGGCCTGGAATCCGACCGCCGTTGACACTTTGGCAAGTTCCTGGCGAATAGAGTTAGGAGCTTGACTGACCCGGACACTGTCCAGCGCTACGCTCGATCCGTTGTTATGACGGACATGCCGGATATTTGGGCCGATGGTACTGCGGTTGAGGATTTCATAGAATCCTTCTTCGATGATTTCGCCTATCGGGCGTCGGAAGCAACGCGTCCGATCATCGTGAAGTCGATTCTCGAATGGCTCGATGACCCCAGTTTGGCGGCGTCGGTGGATTTTCGCGAAGCCATGGAGAGTGGTCTTATCGAGCAGCCGTGGGAGGACGACGATTGGTACCTGCCATGATTTGCGGAGGCCTTTGATGCCTTTCCTCTCAGCCAACCATGTTGTGGTTCGGGGCGTCCAGTCCGGATCGGCGCGGTGGAGATGTTGAGCGCGGAAGACGTGTTCCTGCTCGTGCTCTCGGCGACCGCGTTCCTGGGCGTCGGTGCGTGGGGCTGGACAAAGCCGAAGCTGTGGCTGTGGCGCTGGGCCGACGTTGTCTATTATCCACTGGCGGCGCTTGGCATCGTGCTGCTTTTCCTCAGCAACGACATCAATCGGACCCTGCTCAAGATCGAAGCCAATCGGACGGCCACAGAGGAGGCGTGGCGTGCGCGCGCCAATCCGCAGCCGAACGTTGAACTTCAGCCGACGCCGGCAGCCCTTTTATCGGCGCGGTTCGACTGGTTTGCGTCCGTGCGCAGCCTCGGCGAGGTCTGCGAGGGGAGCACGACGCCGGGCTGCGGGGCGCATAGCGAGCATGCCAGAGCGATCAAAGCGGTGTTCGGCGAATTCGCGATTCCCCTCACTGAGGACCCGGTCGCACTCGCTCGCGCGGAGGATCGCTTTTGCCGGGCCGGATTGGCGTATGTCGACAGGCTTGCGGAAGATAGCAGCCTCTCGCTCGGTGCATTCGACAGGCTGAAGACCGCCCTTGGGCAATTGTCTAAGGGTGGTGATGAGGCAATGCTGAAAGCGGCACTGGCGCGCAATATCGCCCATGACCGCCAGATTTTCGACAGCATGTCTGATGCCCATGAGCGCGCGATTGCCGAGCCGTTTATCAGCGTCCAATCGGAACACGCAGTCGTTCTGCTCGGACAGCTGAGCTGGTGTGCTAGCCGGGACGATCGGACCGCAGAGGGCCTGAAAACACTTGATGCCTGGCAGGCAGAGGAACAGAATCGGGCGCGCACCCGAGCGAAGTTCGCGCGCGATCTTCAGGCGGCTAAGGACAACAAGACGCCCACCCCGATCCAGCAGAACAGCCGGAAACTGCAGCAACAACTCTGGCCGTATATTCTCGTGCTCGCGCTCTCGATCAAATTCGGGAAGGCGATTTCAGCCGTGGCCGACGATCTCACCAAGGCCGCCAAGCGCCTCTTGCAGGTCGGCAAACGCGCCCGGCACCTGGTAGGCATAAGCGTCGCGAGATTGCGTCGCCGCCGCGAGACTCCCCCCGCAGTTGCGGCTCATTGCGGTGAGGATACTGATCCTGCTCGAAGCGAGGAGGATCGATTGGCCACGGACCAACCAGAAGCACCCAAGCAGATTGGCTGATGGCGAGCTATTAGAGCCACTCGACGCACGAAAGCGCAAACCGTCACCGAAGGGTTCGACGGAAGAAAGCCAGCATTTCACGCCAACCGTGCTCTGCCGCCGTCTCGTCATAGACGGGGAAGTCGGGCTTCATCCATCCGTGCGCGGCAGGGTATGTCTCGCTGCGATAGCTGACGCCTGCCTCGTTCAGAGCGTGCTCGAATTGCTCCGCCATCGCGGGCGGATAACTGCCGTCATTCTCGGCCACAGCGATGTAGAGTTCCGCGTCCAGGCGGGTTGCATAGGAGTGTGGGCTGTCGGGGGCCTCGGTTGCCAGATTGCCGCCGTGGAAGCTCGCGACCGCGGCGAAGCGATCGGGTCGGGTGCCAGCTGCTGCGATGGCCATACCGCCTCCCATGCAGAAGCCGACGGCGCCGACCTTAACACCCGCGACCTCCGTGCGGCTGTCGAGAAAAGCGAGGAGCGCATCGGTGTCCTCAGCGGACCTCGCATTACCTGTCGTTGCCATGAGTGGGCCAAGGATCGCCTTTACATCGCCCTTGAACACCTCCTTGGGGTCAAGCGGGCCATAAGGCCCATAGCGATAGAAAAGATCAGGCAGCAGCACGACGAAGCCCGCTTCCGATAAGCGCGCCGCCATCGCGAGCGTAGCCGGCCGGATGCTGCCGGCGTCCATGTAAAATATGATGGCGGGTGCCGGGGTCCCATCGTCAGCCGTAAACAGGTCGACCGACATTTCGCCGCTGCGAGTCGTGATTATTGCCTGCTCATGAGCCATCATCTTTAGTCCTGAGTTGGTCGGGCGAACTGCCAGCGCCGGTGGACTTATTTCTTAGGGATGCGAGAGGCTCGGGAAAGCGGAAAGTCGCTGCCGTCTCATGGATCAGCCGCCTGCGGACATGACACAAGTGAGAATTTCCGTCGCGGTCGGCACTGGAAGGAAGACGCGGGTGCGGTACTGGATAACTTCGGTAAAGCAGCCGATCGACTTGAGCCATGGGATCTGTTGTGACGGCGCGCCGACCAGCTCAATCCGGGGGGTACCGTTCACCAGAGCACGCCTGATGGTCATCGGGAAGGGTCGCGAGAGATCGACGGCGCGGCCGGAAAAGGCGGATTTGACGATGTCCTGCGGTGGCAGGTTCTCCGCCCGGTCGATGCCCAGTTTGGTGAAGAGCTGAACGACATGCTCGTCGAAGACGAGACGACCGAGCCAGCTATTGCCGGCCTTGTCGGCGATGCGGTTCACGACCAGATGATCACTCGGCAGCGCGGACCAGATCGGGAGCAGGAGGCCCGTGGCGAGACGAACCGTCTCGGTGTCGATCTTGTTCGCCGCTTCCTCGGCCTCCTCGCGCCATTTCGCGGAAAAGACAGCTCGGTCGAGCAGGGTCCAAGCGCTTTCGAACAGCTCGTGCTCGCGCATATATTCACGCCGCGTCGGCCGCATCAACTCGACGCGCGGGATCGGCGTTCCCTCCTTCTCCTCCATGAGAGCGCGGGCCTTTGTCTGGAGGGCCACCTTTCCGGATTTGGTATTGATAAGAAATTCGGCCGTCGCGTCGTTGTCGGCGATATGCAGGATCCGCTCGAGCGAGACCGGCACACGTCGATGTTCGATCTCGATCGTCAGCAAGTGCGATGTTGCACCGCTGACCGGATCAGTGCGCAGCAACGTGTCCTCGATCAGAGTGGCCTTATCGACAAGGATGGTTTCGACCCCGACGTCGAGGCGACCCGCCTCGCGCGCGGCCGAGACGCGGGTCTCCACGAGCGAGAGGAACTCGTCGAAGATCTTGTTTTGCAAACCGATCGGCAAAGCGAGGATGCGGTTGAGCCATCGCTGAATAGGCGGCAGCTCGTCCTTCATCACCCCATCCTTGTCGCATAATTCGAGGCCGGTCCGGCTTTCGAATTCGGCATGGCTGACGCTTGTGAGCTTGCCCCCGACCAACAGGTGGAACCAGCTCACGAGCGCCGCACAGGCATATTCGCTCTCGAGATTGTCGGCAGGATCGAACAGGTTCTGGCCGCCTGTCTGTCTCTGCCCGCGTGTGAGGGCTCCAAGGCTGTCCAGCCGGCGAGCGATCGTGCTCGTAAAGCGAAGCTCGCCTTTGCAGTCTGTCGTAACCGGCCTGAACAACGGGGTGCTGGCCTGGTGCGTCCGATGGGTACGGCCAAGACCCTGGATCGCGCGATCGGCGCGCCAGCCTGGCTCGAGCAAGAGATGCACCCTTTGCTCCTGGTTCACGACGTCCTTGGACGCGTGATAGGATCGCCCGGTCCCCCCGGCATCCGAGAAGACGAGCATCCGTTTACGGCCCTCCATGAAAGCCGCGGCCTCGGCTTGGCTGGTCCGCGTCGATCGGGTCTCAAGCTTCTGGCGGCCGCCGGCCGACGAAATCAGACGCTTGGTGCGCCCCGTCACTTCGGCGACGCGGTCGTGACCGAAATGCTCGAGGAGGCCGTCCAGCGCGGACATGATCGGCGGGAGTGCGCAGAGCTGCTCGATGAGTTGGTCGCGCGCGGCCTCGGCCTCGGGATTGTAGACCGGGTTGCCATCTTCGTCCTCCATCGGGACCGACCGCGGGGTGCCGGTATCATCGGTGAAGACGCGCATCTGCCGGGTGGGGAACGCCCGCTCGAGATAATCTATGACATATTCTTTGCAGTCGCAGTTTATGTCGAGCGCGGCGGCAGGAGGCGCAGGTTTCCTTCGGTTTTCCATGATTTCACTCCAGATAATT
>CAZYOU010000163.1:0-4357 GCA_964649315.1 uncultured Stakelama sp.
CTATTGTCCGGCCAGCCGGTTGTCTCCGGCGGTCTTTGGCCATGTTGCCGCGGCGACCGAACGCCGGACGCGGCATCCGTTGGAAAATGGCGCGCGCGAAGACATGCCGACAAAGCGAAAAGGGCGCGTAAGCAGGATCGGCATTTTGCCGTTCCGCTTCGCGCCTCGCCGGGTCAGGACGTTGCCGTCTTCACCCTTGTCCGAGCCTCCACGAGCTCAATCGCCCGCTGGATGGCAGATTCTATAGACAGAAAGCTCGTATCGAGCAAGGCGGCGTCGTTGGCGAGCACGAGCGGCGCGGTGGTGCGCTGGCTGTCGCGCAAATCGCGCGCCCGGATGTCGGCCAGAACCTTGTCGATGCTGACGTTCGCGCCCTGCTGGCGAAGTTCCAGATGGCGGCGTTTCGCACGGATCGACGGCGTCGCCTTGACGAACAATTTGGCATCGGCATTGGGCGCGATCACCGTGCCGATATCCCGCCCGTCGAGCACTGCCCCGCCGGGCTGATTGGCAAAGCGCCGTTGGCGGTGGAGCAGGGCGGTCCGTACCAAGGGATGCGCCGAGACAATCGACGCGGTCTTGCCAATGTCGTCATTGCGCAGCTCGGGATCGGCAAGGATCGATTCGTCGAAATCGCAGGCCGCAAAGCAATCGGCCTCAATCTCGGGGTTCAGCTCGTTACGAACGACCGTCAATGCGACCGCGCGGTACAGCAACCCGGTATCGAGATGGGGCAAGTCGTAATGCTTCGCCAATGCACGCGCGATAGTGCCTTTGCCCGATGCTGCAGGTCCGTCGACGGCGATGATCATGAAGCTACCAAAGGCCCTAACCGGCCAGCGCGTCAAGCGTTTCGAAGAATGTCGGGAAACTGGTGGCGACCGGCGACACATCGTCGATCATGAGCGGCGTGCGAGAGGCAAGGCCGGCAATCGTCATGCTCATCGCGATCCGGTGATCGAGCTGGGAGGCGATTTCCGCGTCGCCATTCAACAGCGCGCCGTCCGATCCGGTGATGGCCAGGCCGTCTTCATATTCCTCCACGCCAACGCCGATCGCGGCGAGTGCTTTCGCCATCGTCGCAATCCGATCCGATTCCTTGACGCGCAATTCATGCGCGCCGCGCGCCGCTGTCCGCCCACTTGCCATAGCCGCAGCGACGAACAGGATGGGGTATTCGTCGATCATGCTCGGCGCGAGCTCGTGCGGCACGGTGATCGCCTTGAGGGGGGCATGGCGAACACGTAGGTCAGCGACGGGTTCGCCGCCGACAGTTCGCGGGTTTTCGTGTGTGATATCGGCCCCCATCATCCTGAGCGCGGTGAACAGCCCGGTGCGCGTCGGGTTCAAGCCGACATTGGCGATCAGCACGTCGGATCCGGGGATAATCGACGCGGCTACCGCGAAAAAGGCGGCGGAGGAAGGATCGCCGGGTACGGTGATTGATTGTGGGTGCAGTTCGGCCTCGCCAGTGACGGAGATGATTCGCCCTTGATTGGTTTCCTCAACGGTCAGCTTTGCGCCAAAGCCTTGGAGCATCCGCTCGCTGTGATCGCGGGTCGCGACCGGCTCGATCACACGGGTGACGCCCGGCGTGTTGAGCCCCGCCAACAACACTGCAGACTTCACCTGGGCTGAAGCGACTGGCAACTTATAGCTGATCGGGACCGCAGGGCAGATTCCGCGCACCATCAGCGGCAGGCATTGTTGGTTTTTGGCGCCGGGGCTGGCCGTTATATCCGCCCCCATTTGCGATAGCGGATCGATCACCCGGCCCATTGGCCGGGCAGAAAGCGATGCATCGCCAATGAATGTCGCGGTGATCGGGTGGCTTGCAATCAGCCCCATCAGCAGCCGGGTCGATGTGCCCGAATTGCCCATGTCAAGCGCCTGCGCCGGTTGCAGCAGTCCGCCGACACCGACGCCGCTGACCTCCCAAATTCCATCTTCCAGCCGGGTGATCGTTGCGCCCATCGCGCGCAGCGCAGCGGCGGTGGCGAGCACATCTTCGCCCTCCAGCAACCCCTCGATCCGGCTGGTGCCCACGGCAAGGGCGGCAAACATCAGCGCGCGGTGGCTGATCGATTTATCGCCGGGCACCGTCATGGCGCCCTTTAATGGACCGCTTGCAACGAATTGGCGGGGGAGGGCAGAGGGGTGTGGCATCGGCGGCGGCTTTGACAGCGCGCTTGCGCTATGGCAAGGCGCGCCCCACTTTGCGGCTCAACAGCCACAAAATCCCATTACTTCGAAAGGCACGAGGCACCTTATGGTGAAGCCGGAATGGGGCACGAAACGAACGTGTCCGAAATGCGCAACGCGTTTTTACGATCTGGGCAAGGATGACCCGGTCACCTGCATTGAATGCGGCCAGGCCTGGGAGCCCGAGCCGATCCTGAAATCGAAGCAGCCGCTGCCGTTCGATGCGCCTAAGGCGCTGACGCCGAAGAAGGACGATGACGATCTCGCCGGTGACGACGAAGATCTGGACATCGCCGCCGATGACGAAGAGCCCTCGCCCGATGACGAGGTCGATCTTGGCGGTGACGATGATCTGGGCGTCGAAACGTCGAACGACGAGGAAGAACGCTAGAATCGTTCTTCGCGAAAAAGCGCGAAATGCGCTACTTGCCAAGGGAGCGTCGCGTCGATAATGGCGACGCTCCCGGGCAAAAAAGATGGGGCCGTAGCTCAGCTGGGAGAGCGCTGCGATGGCATTGCAGAGGTCTGGGGTTCGATCCCCCACGGCTCCACCATTTTTTTGATAAGCAAATCAGCTAGATAGGCGGCGTGGGCGCGAGTACCCATCGCTCATCCCGCTGTCTTGGTATCGCACTGGTATCGCACTAGTATCGCAAATGGGCTTTGGTATGCGCCCCAACCGCTGCCCAAAACGCTTCTGTGGAGGCGACAAACTCCTGAAGATACTCGGGCCGTAGATGGGTGTAGTTTGCCCCGGAGCCCCGCTCGCTGCTGTGGCCGGCCGCTGAATCAATTTGGGCCTGCGGAACACCGCGGCGTTGATGCCAGGTGTGGATGGTGTGACGCAGCGTGTTCGGCGAGCCCAACCCCACCATCTTTGGTCGCGGTCCGGTCTCACCCAGCTTTTTCCTCGCTGGGAGCCAGATGAGGTTGCCGGCGGCGTCCGTTGCGTGCCGTGCCAGTCCAAGCGCAGGCTTGGCCGCATGAGCGGCGATCAGGCATGCTTCAAATGCTCGACCGACATCTTTCGTATCGCGTTCGAAAAACGCCGGACCGCCGTCACGCTGAGTCTTTTCTGATGTCGCTGCCCGGTATTTGATCACCTTGCCGGTGATATCGACCAGCCAGGGACCAAGTGTCGGTGCCACCGGGACTATCGAACGCTGTTTTCGGGTTTGCTGACGACCATCAGCGTTGAAGTAGATCCGATCATCTTTGATCTGGCTCGAGTCCAGCTCAAGGATGGCTTCTGATCGTCCGTGTGTGCTGAGATGGATCATCGCATAGAGATGGACATGCTCGCGGTCTGGTGACGCCCTGGCGGCATCCAGAATCGCCGCCACTTGCTCGGGACTATACTCGGTCTCGCGCCGCTTCTTGGCCCCGCGAAACTCTGCGATCCTCGGTGCGGACGATATTATCTGTTCTTTCAATGCCCAGTTGATCGGGCCTCGCAAGGCACAGAGGTCACGGCTGATGGTCGCGTTACCGACGCCCTGGGATTTGCGCCATTCAACAAAGGCTGAGACGACATTCCTGGTCACCGATGCAACGGTGAGGTCCCCCACGATCAGTCCAGCCGCACGCCGTTGTGCCCAAAATGCCTGAAGCGTCTGAACGGAATAGGCGTACCGCTCACCTGCCGCCAGATGCGCTACATGGCATGCCAGCCATTGCCGGGTGATATCGGCGAGCAGCACATCAGACGGTGCAAGCGCAGCTTCGGGAGCGGCTGCTGTGACGGGGGTTTTGGCGAGCAGATAATGCTGCGCTAGTGCGTCTTGTGCTTCGCTCGGCGGGTTAGCAGCTGAACCTCCTGTGATAGCAGTGCATCGGCGGCGCGTTGTTCGACCTTCGAGCCAACAGATGGACCAGGTTCCTCGATCGCTGCGATACCAGAGCCAGTACGGACCAAGCTGGTAGCGTTTGACGGACTTGGGCTTGGCTGCGGCAGTGCGTTGTCCTGTTGGCATAATGCATTCAATTCTTTGGATTCGAGTGCGGCAAGAATGCCGTAAAATTGCGGCTCCATGAGCGCTCGCACATGGACCGGATCAAGGTGGACGCGCGTGTTGTTCCTCCTCGAGCGCCGAAAGCGTTCTGAACCGCACCGGGATTGTCGGAGGCTCCAACTCCTGAGAAGGCGGAGCCGATA
>CAZYOU010000164.1:0-4357 GCA_964649315.1 uncultured Stakelama sp.
CAACATCTGGGCCATATGGACGCGGTTGCGTTCGCCGCCTGAGAGCTGGCCGACCTTTTTCTGCTGGTCCTGCCCCTTGAAGTTGAACGCGCCAACATAGGCCCGCGTGCCGACTTCCTGCTTGCCGAAGCGGAATACGTCCGATCCGTCGGAGACTTCCTCCCACACCGTCTTGTTGGGCGCGAGGTCGTCGCGGCTCTGGTCGACATAGCCGAGCTTCACGGTCTGGCCGACATTGATCTCGCCGGTATCGGGCTGTTCCTGCCCAGTGATGAGCTTGAACAAGGTCGATTTGCCCGCGCCGTTGGGGCCGATCACGCCGACGATGCCGCCGGGCGGCAGGTTGAAGTTCAGATCCTCGAACAGTAATTTGTCGCCATACGCCTTGGTCAGCCCCTTGGCTTCGATCACATTGTTGCCGAGCCGTTCGGGCATCTGGATGAGGATCTGCGCCTTGCCCGGGGTGCGGTTTTCCTGGGCCGCAACCAGCTCGTCGAACGCCTTGATACGCGCCTTCGACTTGGTCTGGCGGGCCTTGGGGCTCTGGCGAATCCAGGCGAGTTCGTCCTGAATCGCCTTTTGCTTGCCCTGCTCCTCGCGCTCTTCCTGCTCGAGCCGCTTGGATTTCTTTTCCAGATAGCCCGAATAATTGCTTTCGTAGATGTAATAGCGCCCGCGATCGAGCTCGAGCACCCAGTTGACGACGTTATCGAGGAAGTAGCGATCATGGGTGACGAGGATGACGTTGCCGGTATATTCCTTCAGGAAATTTTCCAGCCAGCCAACGCTTTCGGCATCGAGATGGTTGGTCGGTTCGTCGAGCAGCAGGATGTCGGGCTTTTCGAGCAGCAGCTTGCAGAGCGCAACGCGGCGCTTTTCACCGCCCGACAGCTTGGTCACGTCGGCATCGCCCGGCGGGCAGCGCAAAGCCTCCATCGCGATTTCGAGCTGATTGTCGAGGGACCACCCGTCGACCGCGTCGATCTTGGTCTGAAGGTCGCCCATTTCCTCCATCAGCGCGTCGAAATCGGTGTCGTCCTGCGGATCGCCCATTTCGGCGGAAATCGCATTGAACCGCTCGACCATCGCCGCGACTGGGCCCGCACCGTCGCGGACATTGCCGATGACGTCCTTGGTCGCATCGAGCTGCGGCTCCTGCGGCAGGTAACCGACCTTGATCCCGTCCGCTGCCCAGGCCTCGCCGGTGTAATCGGGGTCGATACCGCCCATAATCTTCATGAGCGTTGATTTGCCCGACCCGTTCGGGCCGATGATCGCGATCTTGGCACCGGGGATGAATTGCAGGCTGATGTTGTTCAGCACAGGCTTGGCGGCACCGGGGAAGGTCTTGGTCAGACCCTTCATCACATAGGTATATTGCACGGCCATGGCCGACGGGCTCCGTCTTTTTCGATGAAGGACAGTGTAGATCGAGAACTGGGAAAGAATTTCGAAGCGGGGCTTTAGCGAGCGCGCCGGTGATTGGCAAACGGGTGGGCGGTGACTAGGCTCGTCGATATGAGAAAAACCCTGATGCTCGCGGCGCTGGCCGCCACCGCCCTCCCCCTGCCCCTATTCGCGCAAGGCCGCCCCGCCCCTGCTATGGCCGCCCCAGTCGATCCGGCGGTCGCAGCACTGCGCGATGCGGCACTGAAGGATGATGTCGCCTATGATATCGTCGAGGGCATCACGACTGAGGTCGGGCCGCGGCTGGCCGGTACCGAAGCAGAGGCCCGCGCCCGCGCCTGGAGTGTCGCCAAGCTGACCGCGCTCGGCTTCAAGAATGTCCGCATTGAGACCTATCAGATGCCGGTCTGGGTGCGCGGCGAAGAGACAGCCACCGTCATCAGCCCTTTCCCGCAGCCGCTGCGGCTGGCGGCGCTCGGCAATTCGGGCGCGACGCCCAAGGGCGGGCTGACGGCGGAGATCGTCTATTTCGAGAACTTCGCTGCCCTACAAGCCGCCCCCGATAGCAGCCTGAAGGGCAAGATCGCGTTCGTTTCCAACGCCATGGTCGCGACGCAGGACGGCTCGAGCTATGGTAATTTCGGCACCGCGCGCTTCGTCGGGCCGAATGTCGCGGCGAAAAAGGGCGCCGCGGCGATCCTCGTCAAATCGATCGGCAGCGATCGCGGACGTGGCCCGCACACCGGCGGCACGAACTTTGAGAAAGACGTCACCCCGATCCCCGCCGCTGCGCTGTCGACCAGCGACGCCGCTAATCTCGAACGCATCGTCAAGCGCGGTCAGCCGGTGACGGTAAAACTCGTCCTGACACCCAAGCAGATCGGTATGCAGGAATCGGGGAACGTCATCGCCGAAGTGCCCGGTACCGATCCATCGGCCGGAATCGTGCTGATCGGCGGGCATCTCGACAGCTGGGACCTGGGCACCGGCGCGATCGATGATGGCGCGGGCATCGCCATCACCGCGGCGGCCGCCAAGCGCCTGCTCGACGGCCCCGCCCCGCGCCGCACGATCCGCGTCGTCTGGTTCGGGGCGGAGGAAGTCGGCGTGTTCGGTGGCCGTGCCTACGGTGAAGCGCATAAGGGCGAACGCCATGCCGTTGCTGCTGAATCCGATTTCGGCGCGGACCGGATCTGGCGTTTCGAAGTTAACCTGCCTGAAAGCGCCAAGGTAATCGGCGACCGGCTCGCGAGTGCGCTTGCCCCACTCGGAATCGTGCGCGGCACGGCGGTTGGTGGCGACGGCGCAGATATCGGCGCGATCCTGCGAAGCGGCACCGCGGCGGTAGACCTGAACCAGTCGGGCCTGCGCTACTTCGATTATCACCATACGCCGGAGGATACGCTGGAGCGGATCGACCCCGAACAGCTGCGCCAGAATGTTGCCGCGTGGACCGCGATGCTCGCGATCACCGCGAACGCGCCTGAGGACATCGGGCCGGTAAAGCCGCGTTGACCGGTGCAGAAAAGTAACGGTAACGCAATGAAGTTTAAGTGAAACCCAATGGAACCGTTTCGCGATCATCGGGTTTAATTGCTGCCTTAGTGCCGTAATCCGTTCCCAGATTAATCAGGGGGGGCGGTGCGTCGTATCGTCCTTTTGGGGAGCCTACACATGAAGAAGATCATTCTCGCGGCCACTGCCGCCGCCAGCCTCGTCGCCCTTTCCGCATGCGGTCGTTCGCCCGAGGGCGCAGCGATTGAAAATACCGGCGAGATGATGGCCGACAATATGGAAATGAAGGCCGACTCGATGGACGCGATGGCCGATAACACGTCGAACGCCATGGCATCGGACATGATGGAAAACACGGCAGACGCGATGAATGCGGATGCTGATAACGTCCGCGATGCCGCCGACGATGCGGCCGATAATGCCGATGATATGGCCGCCAACAAGCGCTGATCCGTCTGACGCTAATCAAGAAAAAAGGGCGTCCCGTTCGGGGCGCCCTTTTTTCTTTGCCGCTTGCGCCTGATCAGGTCGAGGATTTGCCGAAAAACCGCTCGATCACGCTGTCCGCCAGCCGTGCCGGGCGGTGGGTATCTGCATCGATGCAACACCAGCTCGATTGCACCTCGGCCAGTACTTCCTCGCCGCGCCGGATGATCGTCTGGTAAAATGCGCGCGCGCCGTGCACCTTTTCGAGCAGCACCGTCGCCACCACATCATCTGCCAGGAAAGCGGGCTTGCGATAGGTAATTTCGTGTTTCAGCGCGACCCACAGGTGCGATGCAATCGCCTCTGCCGGCGCGAGGCGTTCCCAATGATTGATAACAGCCGCCTGTACCCATTTGAGATAGCTGGCATTATTAACATGGCCCATGAAATCGATATCGGCCGGATCGATGGCGACTGTGTACTCGTGCGGAATAGCTTGCGGGATGGACTGTGACATAATCCATAGGCATAGCACGCCCACCGGGCGTTGACCCCATAATCTCAGGGTTACCCAAAAATTTTTTCGGAGCAGCTTACCCCATGTCGTACAAGGACCCCGGCTTCAATGATCGCATCGCCAGCGCCGCCAAGGCCAAGCAGGCGGCGCTCGACAAGCTGAAGGCGCGCCCGCCGGTGGACGAAGAAGCCGTTGCCGCCCGCCTCGCCGCGCGCGCCGCAAAGGAAGCCGCCGATGCCGAAAAGCGCGCCGCCAAGATCGCTCAGCGCGAAATCGAAGCCGCCGAAAAGGCCGAACGCAAGCGCCTGGAGGCTGAAGCCGAAGCCGCCAAGGTTAAGCCTGAACTGACCGAAGCCGAGAAGAAGGCGATCCGCGACGCGAAATACGCCGCGCGCAAACAGCGCAAGCGCTGAGGCGTCGATACCAGCGATTTGAGGGAAATGGTCGGGGAGACAGGATTCGAACCTGCGACATCCTGCTCCCAAAGCAGGC
>CAZYOU010000165.1:0-4344 GCA_964649315.1 uncultured Stakelama sp.
CGTTCTTCGATGCGCTGGCCCGCGTGCCCGATCTGCTGGCGGCGCATCTGTTGCTGGCGGCATCGGCGCTGGTGCTGGGGCTGGTGATCAGCCTGCCGCTGGCGATCTGGTCGGCGCGGCGGCCTTTAGTCGCGCGCACCGCGCTTGGTTTTGCCAGCCTTGTCCAGACGATCCCGAGCCTGGCGCTGCTGGCGCTTTTTTATCCGCTGCTGCTGTCGCTGTCCGCGCTGGTGGGCGGCGGCATCCCGGCGCTCGGCTTCCTGCCGTCGCTGCTGGCGCTGACACTCTATGCGCTGCTGCCGATCCTGCGCAACGGCGTGACCGGGCTGACCAGCATCGACCCCGCAGTGATCGAGGCTGCCGACGGCGTGGGGATGACGGCGTGGCAGAAATTGGTGCTGGTCGAGGCACCGCTGGTTTCCCCCGTGCTGATGGCGGGCATCCGCACGGCGGCGGTGTGGACGATCGGTGCGGCCACCTTGTCCACGACCGTAGGGCAACCGAGCCTGGGCGATATGATCTTTGCCGGGCTGCAAACGCAAAACTGGGCGTTGGTACTCGCCGGGTGCCTGACGGCGGCGGCGCTAGCACTCGCGGTTGATGCGCTGCTAGGTGTGGTCGAGCATGCCATCGCGCACCGCAAGCGCATTCGTGCCTTTGTCGCGCTTGGCGTGCTCGCGGCGGGCATCCTGCTGGCGCTCACTCCAATGTTGCCGACGGGACAGAAGAGCGTCGTCGTGGGGGCAAAAGGCTTTTCGGAGCAATATATCCTCGCCCGCCTGATCGGGCACCGGCTCGAGCGGGCAGGCTACCGGGTCACCTACCGCGAGGGGCTGGGTTCCGCCGTGGTGTTCGGCGCGCTCGCGAGTGGCGATATCGACGTCTATGTCGATTATTCCGGCACGATCTGGACCAACGAGATGAAGCGCAGCGATGTGCCGCCGCGCGCGACGATGGCGCAGGGGATCGCGGCCTGGGCGAGCAAGACCCATGGGATCGCTATGCTCGGCACGCTTGGCTTCGAAAACGCCTATGCCTTTGCAATGCGCGGAGATCAGGCGAAAAAACTTGGCATCGCGACGCTCGATGATCTGGTGGCGCAGGCCCCCGCGCTGTCATTCGGTTCTGATCTGGAATTTCTCGAGCGCCCCGAATGGGCAGCCGTGAAGCGGGCCTATCCGCTCAGCTTCAAATCAGCGCAGGCCTATAACCCCACCTTTATGTACCGCGCGATCGACAGTGGCCGTGCCGATGTGATTTCCGCCTTCTCCTCCGACGGACGGATTGCGGCGCAGAAGCTGACGGTGCTCGGCGATCCAAAGGGCGCGATACCGGGCTATGATGCGATCCTGATGGTTGACCGCGATCATGCCAAGGACGACCGCTTCCTCAACGCCGTGCGCCCGCTGGTCGGCCGCATCCCGGTCGAACTGATGCGCGAGGCGAACTACATGGTCGATCGCGACACCGACAAGGCCAGCCCGGAAGAAGCGGCGACATGGCTCGAGGGGCGGATCGGGCGATAGAGAGTGATACCGGTGGGGTCGAGAGGCGCACGGACACGACTGCAAGTGGTGGAAAACGGACTTCGGATATATTATGAAAGACCACATTGTGGTAAGCAGCTCATCCGCTATTCTAATGTGATGACGCAGTGGAAATTCCAGCTTTGTCCTCACGAGAAAGACATAATTGGCAGAGGATTCAGGATGGACCCTGTTGGCCAAACAGTTGAGAGTGAAGTGAATGACGCTTTACGTTATCCATTTAAATTTCATGGCGTAAACAAGATCGTCGTTAAGCTGGGCAAATCTCCCGTGGAGTCACCTGATTACGTCGAATTGCTAGGGGTCGGGGTTAAGCAGTATCCCGACTTTTGCGCTCAGTCATATCTACAGAAGTGCGAAGAGGGGCGCCGCGAAGAATTGGTCCAAATTTCTGAGTCTGTCTTTGGATGGTTGATTCATAATTTTGACGATGCAGAGTTTGCGCGAAGAGCCGCTGAAAGGTTGGAATGGGAACTAGGCTAACCATCCCCAAACACTTTCTATTGTAAATATGCGCAATTGGGGCGCTTTCTGCCAATGCCGATCTTCGACCAGAACCTGCCAATCCACAATCAACCCCCAACCTGCTCTCCCCCGGCACAGCGCTGTTTCTTGCTCGTGCTGGCGGTGAGGTCTGGAGCTTTGTTCGCTACCCAGTCGACGCATTTGCGGATGGCGGGGCTGGCGAGCGGACCGTCCACATCGACGCCATGGCATTGCGGCGGCAGTGGTGGGCATTATCGCGGCGACGTGCGCGCAGTTGGCGATGGCAACGCTTGATCGTGCACCCATGCCCTGGCTGGCCGTGCTCATCTTCCTCGCCGGGTTGATCGGAATGTGTCGTTGGCGGAGCAAGGTGGCGACGCCCGCGTTGCTCATGCTCGGCGGCTTTAGTGGCTGGCTGTTGGTGTAAGCCAGGCGACGGCGAGCCGATTGGATCGGCAGGCGGGTCGCTACAGCGCCAGATAAAACAGCCCCGCCCCAAACGCTGCCGATGCAGGCGCGATCGCGCGTACCATCCAAAGTCGCATCCGTGCTGCCCACCAGATTGCATAGCCCGCATGCCAACGCAGCGGAATGACCAGCAGGATCACTGACGAGGCGATGATGAACCAGCCGCTGATCGCGAACAGCATCGGCAGCTTGGATGATCCAGCGTGAACGACGAGCGCCGCACCCACAAGCAGCCGAAGCCCCTGTTCGATATTGTTGATCCGCCGGGTCGATGCGGTCTGGGCGAGATAGTGGAGGAAGCGGCGTGGCCGAAACGCCATCAACCCACCGACCGCGACAAGCCAGAGGCTTGCCGCGGCGATGATGAGGAGGGCGATGATCTCCATGCCGGACTGGATCACCCCGTCACGGCGACGACATTATCCTCCGAATTGCGGTCGATATATTTGTTGTACGGATCAACCCCGGCAAAGGCGGGTTTGCGCTTGGAGATCACGCGGATCTGCTGCTCGCCTGATTTCACGGGGCGGCGTTCGATGAAGTCCACGTCCTTGGCGGAGAACGCGCCGATGCCGGGGCGTGCCGCGAACAAGCCGATCTCGATCACGTCGTCGAGCGTTGCTTTCGTCTCCTTGCCCTTGCCGTCGGCATAGAACTTGTCGCCCGCCACCGTGACCACCGTTTCGAAGCGACCATCGGGCAGCTTCTTCACCGTCGCGGTCTTGGCCTTCAGGTCATAGATCGTGATCTTTTCGAACAGGTCGCTGATCAGCGCGCGTTCGGCATCGTCACGTGCGATCGATTTCAGGCCATTCACCAGATCGAGCGAGCGGGGATAAGGCTGGCTCTTGAACCGGTATTTGTTGAGCAGCTGCGCCAGCATCGCGTTCATGCGGTCCTCGCCCAGCCGGTCCTGCAGCAGATACATTACCACGGCGCCCTTACGGTAATGGATATAGCCCTGGTTCTCGACGCGCTCGAGCGGCAGTTCCTCGATCGCTTCGGAGCCGCGCGCGCGCAGATAATTGTCGAGCTCGTACTTCAGGAAACGGCGCATCTTATCTTCGCCGTAGAGCTTCTTCATCACCATCATCGCCGAATATTGCGCCATCGTCTCGACGAGCACGGTGCCACCCTGCATTTCGGCGGAGATGATCTGGTGCGCCCAATATTGGTGGCCCAGTTCATGCGCGGTCACATAGGTGACGTAATCAATCTCATTCTCGTCACGCGTATCGGCGATGAAACCGATCCGCTCCGAATAGGGCACCGTGCCGGCAAAGGCCTGCGCGAAGGTCTGATAGCCGGGAAACTCGATGATCCGCGTGTAATCGAACTGATAGGGGCCGAAATTCGCCCGGTAATAATCGAGGCTGAGCTTCATCGCCTTCAGCATGCGATCGACGTTATATTCGTGCTTGGGGTCATAATAGACCGTGGTCTTCACGCCCCCCGCATCGGCCGATTTCTCAGCATAAGCAGCTGACTGGACCGAGAAGAACGCGAGGATCGGCGCGGTGGCGACGAAATGCGCCGTCCGCCTGCCGCCTATCGTCACGTCCGACACCTTTTTGCCCGGCGCGATCGGCGTCTGCCCGGCATCGGTCGTCACGGTAATGTCGGAGCGCACCCAATCGGCGTCGCCGATATAATTGCGGTCCTGTGCGGCGGTATCTTCCAGCTTGGCCATGCGCAGTTCGGCAGGCAGGCCGTAGCGGCGCCGCGTTACCCGATCCTGCAACAAGCCCGAGCGACCCATGCCGATCTGCGGTGCAAAATCGCCGTTGTTCAGGAAGGTGCCGTTGGCGATCATCTGGGTATCGTTGCCATTGGCACGGAAACC
>CAZYOU010000166.1:0-4289 GCA_964649315.1 uncultured Stakelama sp.
TCCGATCCCGGTTGGGGGCCCCTACGCCCGTAACAATTCTAATGTTTGACAGCCACGATAGCATGACGCCAAACTACCGCCCATTATGTGAGGGCGGAAACGAACGACCAAGTCGAAGGAGGACGAAAATGGCCAGACTGACGACGACGATCATCATCGCTGCCGCGCTGATTACCACGGCCGGCTGCACCACCAAGCGCAAGGAAGCCTTGCCCCCCGGTCCGGTTGGCACGACCGCGCCGGGCTATCAGGATGCCAACACCGGCGATGGCATCATCCCCGGCACCGCAGCCGACTTCCTGCGCTCGATCGCGAGCGACACGATTCGTTTCGCACTCGATGAATATGACATCGATTCGCAAGCGCGCGCGACGCTCGACAGCCAGGCGGCGTGGCTTGCCCGTTACCCCAATGTGCCGATCACGATTGAGGGGCATTGCGACGAACGTGGCACCCGCGAATATAACCTCGCGCTGGGTGATCGCCGCGCTAACGCGACCAAGAATTATCTCGCCGCCAAGGGGATCAGCCCCACGCGGATCACCACGATCAGCTATGGCAAGGAACGCCCGATCGCGCTCGGCTCGGACGAGGGCAGCTGGGCCCAGAACCGCCGCGCGGTGACGATTGTTCTGAAGTAACTACAAGCATTTACTCAGACCTTCAGGGGGCGGCGATGCAGTGGCATCGTCGCCCCTGTTCGCATCCGCAACGATTTCGCTTGCCGACCCCTTCAATGCGATATAAATATGATATCACATTAATGGGAGGCAAAGATGGTTGAGTCGTTGGGGGGTGCTGGGGCGCTGACGCGGAGCAGGGATTATCCCGCGGTCGCATCGAACGGGTATCTGATGCTCGTGGTGCTGTTGATCTCGGTGGCGGCGATGATTGCGGGCGGCGCGATGCTGCCGACGGACAAGCTGATCGGCCTGTCGATATTGGTCGCAGCGCTGCTCGTCTTCATTTTCGTGTCGCCAGGTTTCTACATGCTCCAGCCAAACCAGGCGGCGGCGATCACGCTGTTTGGCGCGTATAAGGGCAGCGACCGGGTGAATGGCCTGCGCTGGATCTGGCCCTGGATGCTCAAGAGCAAGGTTTCGCTGCGCGCCAACAACCTGATTTCGGAAAAGATCAAGGTCAACGATCTGCGCGGCAACCCGATCGAAATGGCGGCCCAAGTGGTGTGGCGCGTCACCGATACCGCGCAGGCGCTGTTCGATGTCGATGATTACAAGGCGTTCGTCGTCGCCCAGATTGAGGCAGCGGTACGCACCATAGGGTCGCGTTATCCTTACGACGATTTCGAGCATCAGGAGATCACGCTGCGCGGGAACCACGATCAGGTCGGCGCGGAACTGCGCAGCGAGCTGATGGAGCGGCTGTCGGTGGCAGGCATCACGGTCGACGAATGCGGCTTTACCCACCTTGCCTATGCGCAGGAGATCGCCGGGGCGATGCTGCGTCGCCAGCAGGCCGAGGCAGTGGTCGCTGCCCGCAAGACTCTGGTCGAGGGTGCGGTGGGCATGGTCGAAATGGCGCTCGACATGCTGTCCGCCAAGAATGTCGTCGAGCTGGATGATGAGCGCCGCGCGGCGATGGTCTCCAACCTGATGGTCGTGTTGTGTGGTGAGCGGGAAACCCAGCCCATCGTCAATGCCGGCTCGCTCTACTGATCCGCTGAACCGCGATGGCGCTGCCCAAGAAAGCCTTTCCGCTTCGTCTCGATCCGGCGCTCTACGCCGCGATCGAACGAAGCGCGGCGGGTGATCTGCGCAGCGTCAACGCCCAGGTAGAATATCTGCTGCGGGAAGCACTCACGCGGCGCGGGGTAAAGGTGGCGGTTAGCGAAACCGCCAGGCGTGGCCGACCGCCGAAGCAGGGGGACGAATGATGACCTTAGACGATATCCGCAAAAACTGGACAGTGCGCCCGGGCTATTGGTTCGCACCGCATCTGTTCGGCTATGGGGCGACGCCGGTCACGTGGCAGGGCTGGGCGATTGTGCTCGGCTATGCCGTAGCGATAAAGCTGATCTCACCCTCTCTTCCGGACAACCTCACCCGCGCCATCGTCAGCATTGCGCTGGCGGCCCCGCTGGTTGTTCTGGTGTACCACAAAACCGACGGCGGCTGGCGCTGGCGCTGGGGCGCGCGGGACTAAGCCAACCTTAATCCCGCGGTTTCGGCGTGAACGCCCGCGCCGGATCGAACGCCTCGTCGAGCAACCGGGCCAGCCGGAGCGAGGCGCGTTCGATTTGCAGGCGCTGTGGCTCCACTGCCTTGGCGAGTGACTCGTTGGTCAATGTCACCCGCCCGGTTGGTTTCGGGCCGCAGGGGTCGCCGCCTTGGGCGAGCGCATAGGCGGTGTCGTGGCTGACGGTCCAGGCTTCGCGGCTCCAATCGGCCACCGTCCCGGCGGCAATGGTCGCGCGTTCGGCGTCTTCATAGCGGCGTTCGAGGGAGGGCGGCGTGGTGAGCGCGCGCTCAGCAATCGCCCCGTCCCAGACGCTGTGCAGATTCAGCCGCGTCGGTGCGTAGTAACCATAGACGATCTGCACATTGTTGGCGCTTCTATCGCCGCGATCACCCGCATGCAGCGGCATGTGCAGATCACCGACAAAGTGGATCAGAAATATCGTTGCCGCGATTTTCTCGCGCACCGGGATCGAGCGATCCTGGATCAGCTTTACTTGCCGGTCGATCTGGGCAGAGACGCAATTGCCGTTGGCGCAAGCACTGGTCAGGTCGAACGGCTTGCAGATGTCGACATTCTGGTAGTGCCACGGCCCGGTATAGCTGAACCGGTCGCCCATCGCGCGGATGCAATCGGGCCAGACGCTCGCATCCTCGGGCGTTTTGGCGGGGCAGGTCGGCGTCTCCAGCAGTGCGGTGCGCGCCAGCATCGCGTTGACGGCGGCGCGCGTCGCGGGCTTGGCATTCATCAGCGCGATGCGTGCAATCGCCCCGTGCGCAAAGCGGCCATAGGCTTGGGCAGGGCCGTGGATCAGCAGCGAGAACGCCGCGACGAAAAGGATAAGCGGGCGGATCATGCCTCGCCCCTACCCAGCGAATGTGACGGCTGGAAGTTAATTCTCGTCGCCAAAAATCGCGATCGTTCGGACACCCTTTGCATCGACAGAAGCGCGGTACATGCCCGGCGTCGAAAAGCGCCACACGGCATCCCCCGCAGGTGTCGCCACGATCACGCCGCCGGTGCCGCCCAGCGCGACCACGCCAGCGATCACCGCTTCGGCGGCGGTCGCCGCATCCTCGCCGAGCATCCGCATCCGGGCGGTAATCTCATGCCCCGCCGATTCGCGGATGAAAACCTCGCCCGCACCGGTGGCGGAGACGGCACAGGCGCGATCGTCGGCATAAGTGCCAGCGCCAATCAGCGGGGTATCGCCCACCCGGCCCCAGCGCTTGCCGGTGACGCCGCCGGTCGAGGTCGCGGCAGCGACATGGCCGTGCGCATCGCAGGCGACTGCGCCAACGGTGCCATACTTCATCTCAGCGTCGAACCAGCCCGCCGGTTTGGCGCGCAGTTCGGCCAGTTGCGCGCGGCGCTCTGGCAGGATCAGCCAGTCGTCATTGGCGGCCTCGATGCACTGTTCTCGAGCGAATTCCTCGGCACCGGCCCCGCTCAGCATGACATGCGGGGTAGCGGCCATGACGGCGCGCGCAAGGCTGACCGGGTTGCGCACGGTTGATACCCCGGCGACCGATCCCGCGCGCCGATCGCTGCCGTCCATAATCGCGGCATCGAGCGAGACATTGCCGTCAAACCCCAACACCGCCCCGCGGCCTGCATTGAAATGGGGGTCATCCTCCAGCACCCGCACCGCCGCCTCAACGGCATCGATCGCCGTGCCGCCGGAGGTGAGGATCGCCGCCCCTGCATCCAGCGCCGCCGCCAACCCAACCCGCGCCCCGGCGGATTGTTCGGGCGACAGCGTTTCGGGCCGCAAAATGCCTGCGCCCCCGTGAATCATCAGCGTCCAGCGCTTTGGGTCGGATGTCATTGGGCTGGTCCTTCAACAGGGGCGGGCCGCCGTATCCGCAGGCCGATCAGGGGACGGAGCCAGCCTATTTCCCGCCCGATCCGATAGAAAAGCCAGCATCCCACCACGGTCGCCGCCAGAATGATGACGAATTCGGTTGCTGCCCCCAGGCCATAAGCAAGCAGCGCGCCCGCGACGATCACGATGATCGTCTGGTGGATCATGTAGAAAGGGAACACCGCTTCGTTCAGCATCGGGCGCAGCTGGTGGTCATGGTTCCACCAGC
>CAZYOU010000167.1:0-4232 GCA_964649315.1 uncultured Stakelama sp.
TGCCTGTTCCAGACGCATGTCGCCAACGGCAAGCTCAGTCTGCAGCTTTACCAGCGATCGGCGGACGTGTTTCTCGGCGTGCCGTTCAACATCGCCAGCTATGCGCTGCTCACCCACATGCTGGCGCAGCAGTGCGATCTGGAGGTGGGCGAGTTCATCTGGACCGGCGGCGATTGCCACTTGTATCTCAACCATCTCGACCAGGCCCGATTGCAGCTGACGCGGACACCTGGCCCGCCGCCACGACTCGAAATCCTGCGCAGGCCGGATGGCATCGACGGGTACGCGTATGAGGATTTCAAGCTGATCGATTACGTCGCCCAGCCGCATATTTCGGCCCCGGTGGCGATCTGAACCTGCCGTTCATCGCGCGTTCAACCGCAGTGATTACATGCGTAATCACTGATCGTGTCGAGGGAACGGGCAATGCGAAACCTGTATGTCATCTTAGTGCTGGCGGCGCTCGTGATCGGGACGATCGGCGATCGTCCGGCGCGAAAGCCAGCCCCGTCCGTCCCGGTTGCGGGCACCCACGCCATCCTCGACGCGCAGATCGGCCCGGTACGATTCGCGTTGACGCTGAACGGGTGATCACCGCTTGGCAGGCCGAGTGCGTGCCCGCATAAACGGGCGATGGCTGATCCACAGACCCTGACGCTCTATCTTGCCCGCGCCGATAATGGCGTCATCGGCCGCGACGGGGCCATGCCTTGGCATCTGCCTGCTGATCTGAAGCGCTTCAAGGCGATGACGATGGGCAAGCCGATGATCATGGGTCGCAAAACATTCGAAAGCTTTCCCAGCCCCTTGCCGGGCAGGCGGCATATCGTGCTGACGCGCGACGCGGATTGGGCCGCGGCCGGGGCCGAGGTGGCGTACGATGTCGACAGCGCGCTCGCGCTTGCAGGTTCGGGCGACGTGGCCATTATCGGGGGCGCGCAAATCTATGCGCTGTTCCTGCCCCTTGCCCACCGGATCGAGCTGACTGAGGTGCATCTGTCACCAACAGGCGATGCAGTGGTGCCGGCGTTCACTGGCTGGCGAGAGCTGGCGCGCGAGGATGTGCCTGCCACCGCCACTGCGCCCGCGCATAGTTTCGTCTCGTTGCTGCGCCCCTAGCGCCCTGCGGTGCGTGCGCTTATAGCCCCGCGCATGGAGCGTCTCGACGGGGGTGCGCCAGTGCCCCAGCGGTTCCGCGGCGGCATTGTCGCGCTCGGCAATTTCGATGGATTTCACCTGGGGCATCAGGCGGTCGTCGGCCGTGCGGTGGCGCTGGCCCGGGCGCGCGGCGTGCCCGCGCTGGTCGCGACCTTCGATCCGCACCCGGTCCGATTCTTCAAACCCGATACCGCGCCGTTCCGGCTGACCACGCTCGATCAGCGCCAACGGCTGTTCGGCGCGGCGGGGGCCGATGCGATGGTGGTGCTGCGTTTCGATGCCGACCTGGCCCGGCTGAGCGCGGCGGCGTTCGTCGATGAATGCCTGATCGCCAATCTGGGGGTGGCTGGCGTGGTGACGGGCGAAGACTTTACCTTTGGCGCAAAGCGTGGGGGCAATGTCGGCGTCCTCGCCACGCTGGGCGCGGCAAATGGCTTTAGCTGCGATACCGTGGGGCCAGTGACGGCAGCGGCGGAGGTCGTCTCCTCCAGCCGGATTCGCACGCTGTTGCAGGGGGCCGATCCGGCAGGTGCCGCGCGATTGCTCACCCGGCCCTTCGCGATTGCCGGCACCGTGCAGCACGGCGACAAGGTTGGCCGCACGATCGGCTATCCCACCGCCAATATCGACATGGGCAGCTATCTGCGCCCCGCCTACGGCATTTACGCGGTGCGCGCGCGGCTGGCGGATGGGCGGGTGGTGGATGGTGCCGCCAATATCGGTATTCGCCCGACCTTCGATCCGCCGAAGGAACTGCTCGAGGTGTTCCTGTTCGATTTCGCCGAGGATTTGTACGGCCAGCCGATCGAGGTCGAACTGATCGCTTATCTGCGTCCCGAAGCCAAGTTCGACGGGCTCGACGCACTGGTGACGCAAATGGACGCCGATTGCGCGGCGGCCCGGGTGGTGCTGGCGCGGTCGCATATTTCCGAATGATACCAGCTCGTTGTCCCATTCCCCCGTTTGCCCTGAGTAGCGGCTGAGCTTGTCGAAGACGCGTATCGAAGGGTGTGCCCCAAACGCTGTCCTTCGATACGCCACTTCGACAAGAGCTCAGTGGCTACTCAGGACGAACGGGCCTCAAAAATGCATCCAAATTCTAATTGAAGCGGAATCGATAGCTGATCGATGTTCCCAGCGTGACCTGGTTGCGGCTGCCAAACGCACTTTTTGAAATCGGCGACCCGGCGGCGTCACCCACAAGCCGCGCATAGCTGCCAAAGGCATTCACGCTCCAGTTGCCGCCAATTCGGCGGGAGGCGAAGCCGGATAGCGCGACATCATTGACGCTTGCACCGGGCCGGTAAACCGCAAGCCCGCTCGTTGCCGATTGGGCAGGTGTCACCCCGTGATAGGCGCGCAAATAGGTCGCGTCGGCAAAACGCACCCGGCCGCCATAGCCGAGCGTCCATTTGCCCGTCAGCTTAAAGCGCCGCAGCGAAAGATCGGCGACCACGCCGTCATGCCCGCCCACGGCCTTGCGCACCTCCAACTGTACCGAAGTGAACAGCGACGGCTGATAGGTGAGGAAACCGCCCAGCTCCGGCGCGAAGCGGATGCGATCGAGCCCCGGAAAAACGGCGATGTCGCTTTGCGTCCGGCCGAATTCGGGGCGCAGGATCGGCCCGGCCCGCCACTTCCGGGTATTCAGCACATTATAGCCGATGCCGGTTTGCACCGAGGCAAAGAACAGGTTTTTGTAGCGGATATCGAGCTGCGGGATCGGCAGAATGCGCAGGCCGTCGCTGCCCGGAAAGCGCGGCACGGCGAGCACGCCCGGCCCGACATCGATTTGCCACCCGACGGGAAAGGGACCGAACGCCATTGGCCGCGTCGGTGTTGCTGGGGGCGATGCAGCGGGTGGCGATGCCTGCTCGGCGTCGTCCACAACCGTGATATCGGCAACTACTGCACCGGATACTGCGTCAGACGGCGGGGCGACGACGGCAGTGGCCAGATACAGTGCTGCGATCACGTTCGACACGGTCTCAATCCCCCACCGCCAGAAATCGCGGGCCGGTTAGCCGAAAGTCAGCAAATTTCAAACTGCCGAATGCGCTTGCGAAGAAGAAGGTTTTGGTTCGCGCGGAGGCGCAGAGGACGCCGAGATGATGTGTCCGTGGACGCGTCTTGCGTCATCGTGACCGTCAATCTGTTGTGCCAGCAGGGAATTGATATAGCTTTGCCGAGCAACATAACGGCAGGCGCAACCCCACCGCGTCTCCACGCCTCCGCGCGAACCAATCTTCCTCTTTGTATCGAGCGACGCGCTACGCTATTGCCCGCCCTCTTATGACTGACAGCACCGCACCCGATTACAAGGACACCGTCTTCCTCCCGAAGACCGAGTTCCCCATGAAAGCCGGCCTTCCGCAGAAGGAACCGGGCATTTTGGCGCGCTGGCAGTCGATTGGCCTGTACGAAAAACTGCGAGACGCCCGCCGGGGCCGCGAAAAGTTCATCCTGCATGATGGGCCCCCTTACGCGAATGGCGACATGCATATCGGCCATGCGCTCAACCACATCCTGAAGGACACCGTCTGCCGTACGCAGAGCCTGCTCGGCAAGGATGCGCCCTATGTGCCCGGCTGGGACTGCCACGGCCTGCCGATCGAGTGGAAGGTCGAGGAGCAATATCGCGCCAAGAAGCTCAACAAGGACGAGGTGCCCGCCGCGGAGTTCCGCGCAGAATGCCGCGCCTATGCGCAACACTGGGTGAACACCCAGCGCGAGCACTTGAAGCGGCTCGGCATCAACGGCGACTGGGATCATCCGTACCTGACGATGGATTATGAGGCCGAAGCGACGATCGTCCGCGAGCTGCTCAAATTCGCCGCCAACGACATGCTCTATCGCGGCGCCAAGCCGGTGATGTGGTCGCCGGTCGAAAAGACCGCGCTCGCCGAGGCCGAGATCGAATATGAGGATATCGTCTCGACGCAGATCGACGTCGCGTTCGAGATCGTGGACTCGCCGATTGAAGAGTTGAAGGGCGCATACGCGGTTATCTGGACCACGACGCCGTGGACGATCCCGGTCAACCAGGCTTTGGCCTATGGGCCGGAGGTTGAATA
>CAZYOU010000168.1:0-4183 GCA_964649315.1 uncultured Stakelama sp.
GGTTTCGCCCAGATAGCTCTCGGCGGTTTCCTTCATCTTCTGCAGCGTGAAGGCGCTGATCTGTGCTGGCGAATAATCCTCGCCGCCCGCCTTTACCCAGGCGTCGCCATTCGGGCCTTTGACGATATGATAGGACACCAGCTCGGTATCCTTCTTGGTGATCGGATCGTCGAAGCGACGGCCGATCAGACGCTTGACGGCGAACACGGTGTTTTCGGGATTGGTAACCGCCTGGCGCTTGGCGGGCTGGCCGACCAGCCGCTCGCCATCCTTCGAGAAAGCAACGATCGACGGCGTCGTGCGTGCGCCTTCGGCGTTTTCGATAACCTTGGGCTTGCCGCCTTCCATCACTGCAACGCAGCTGTTGGTGGTCCCCAGATCGATTCCGATAACTTTAGCCATAGTGGTGTTCGGCCCCTATCAGTGTGATTAATGCCCTTACGGCAAGGCGCCCTGCCCCGTCGTATCATGGAGGCGATATAGGGGGGCTTTTGCTTGCCGCAAGATTGGTACCTTTCTAGAAGGTCCGCGTTTGTCCCAGATCAATCCCGCAATCAGCCAGCCACTGGAATGCACGATGCGAAAGATGATGAGTTTGGCCGTCGCGACGCTGGCATTGAGCGCCTGCGGCCAGCCCGCCCAAATCTATGTCGAAAAGGGCTATGTGCGCTTGCCCGCGGTCAACGGTAACCCCGGCGTCGCCTATTTCACCGTCCATGGCGGAGACGCGGACACGCGGTTGCTGAGCGTCACGGCACCCAGCGTCATCAAGACCGAATTGCATGAAAGCATGATGAGCGGATCGATGGCATCGATGGCCCCGATCAAGGATGTGCCGGTGCCCGCCAAGGCCACGATCAATTTCGCCCCCGGCGGCAAGCATGTGATGCTCTACACGATCAACCCCAGCGTAAAGCCGGGGGGCACGATGAGGTTGTTCTTCACCTTCTCGAACAATCTGAAGATCGAATATACCGCACCCGTGATTGCCGCAGGTGATCCGGTGCCGAAGCGATGACCAATGGCTGACCGACCCGGTCGGCCGCTGACCGCTGGGGAAATCGCGTTGGCGCAAAGCGTGTTCGGCACCGCGATCGATTATGCGCCGGTGCGGATCATCCAGCGCAAATGGGCGTTTTTCCAGCCGCGCGACACGGTGATGGCACCGCGCGGCCACCTGCATTTTCACCCCCGGGGCTGCCATTATTGCGATGATTTCGCGTCGGGCCGCCGCGACGCGCAGGGGCTGTTCATCCACGAAATGACGCATGTCTGGCAGCATCAGCAGGGGATATTCCTGCCGATCGCGCGTCATCCCTTTTGCCGGTACAGCTATGCCATCAAGCCCGGCCTGCCGCTGAAGCGCTATGGCATTGAGCAACAGGCGGAGATTGTTCGCCACGCCTTTCTGCTGCGCAGTGGTGCCGTCCTGCCCGGCGCGCCGCCTCTATCGCAATATGAGAGCATCTTGCCTTTCGGATAATGGCGCCGCTGGCATCGTTTCGGCACAGCGCCTAGGACTGTATCAAATGAAACCGGTTTCAAAGGATCAGCGCGATGCATGACCTGCGCCATTATGGCCTGTCACCCGATCGGGGGTTCCTGTCGGCCACCGAGATCGACGAAGTGCTCCTGCCCGACGATTTCGCGGAGGTGGAGGATGCCGCGGCGATCCTATCGGGTCTGGTCAGCACCGGACAAGTCCGGCGATGGCTGAGCGCACTGCCGATCCCCGATTACGACGCGCTGATCGCGACGGGCGACACTGCCGCGATTGGCGTTGCGATGGTGCGCTACTCCTTCCTCGTTCAGGCCTATGTCTGGGGCGAGCCGACGCCGATCACGACGTTGCCTGCGAACCTGGCCTTGCCGTTCGTCGCCCTGTCCGACGCGATCGGCTTTCCGCCGGTGATGAACTATGCCGGTTATGTGCTCGACAACTGGTACCGGCTCGACAAGACCGGCCCGATCGCGCTCGAAAACCTGATGATGGATCAGCATTTCGCGGGCGGGCAGGACGAAAACTGGTTCGTGCTGGTGCATGTCGCGATCGAAGCGGTGGCGGGCCGGGCACTGGCGCTGGGGGTCGATCTGGTCCGCGCGAGCGACGCGGGCGATGCGGCAACAACCGAGGCGCTGCTGGTCGAGATGAATCTCGTCTGGGACGAGATCAATGCGATCTTCGACCGGATGGTCGAGAAATGCGATCCGTACATCTATTTCAACCGCGTCCGCCCCTACATCAACGGCTGGAAGAACAACCCGGCGATGCCCGACGGGCTGATCTACGAAGGCGTTGTGCGGTTCGGCGGCAAACCACAGGCGCTGCGCGGGCAGACCGGATCACAAAGCTCGATCGTGCCGACGATGGATGCGCTGTTTCAGGTGACGCACACCGATGATGACCTGCGCGCATTTCTGGCGGAGCTCCATCACTACCGCCCCCGCCAGCACCGCGCGTTCATCGAGGATATGCAAGCCGCCAGCCATCTGCGCGATTTCGCGCGGACTCAGGGCCCGTCGCTGAAAGATGCGTTCAATGCGTGCGTCGAGCAGGTCGCCCGGTTCCGTAGCCGCCACCTCGAATATGCCGCCAGCTACATCAACAAACAGGCGTCGAATGCCGCTGGCAATGATCCCGATGTCGGTACGGGCGGCACGCCGTTTATGAAGTATCTGAAGAAGCACCGCGACGAAAACCGGGCGCAAGTGATCTGAGGCGATTCCCATTTGCCGCGTTTCGTTTTAGAATCGCAGCGATGATAGGCGCGCGGGGATCAAGACTGGCGGTAACCGGCATGCTGGCGCTGCTGGCGTCGGCCTGTGCGGGCGGCAATGTGCGCCCGGTCAGCGATACGCCCGTCAAGATCGGCAAGCCCTATTCAATCCGCGGCAGAACCTTTGTTCCTCAGGCTGACCCCGGGTACGACATGCTCGGCTATGCCAGCTGGTACGGCAGCGAGAGCGGCAACGTGACCGCCAGCGGCGAACGGTTCCGCCCGGAATGGATCACCGCCGCGCACCGCACCTTGCCGCTTCCGACCTATGCCGAGGTGACCGCGCTCGACACCGGTCGGCGCATATTGGTGCGGATCAACGATCGCGGTCCGTTCGGCGAATCGAAACGTATTATCGATTTGTCGCGCGGCGCTGCGGAGTTGCTGGGCGTCCGGGCGCAGGGCCTTGCGCGGGTGCGCGTTCAGCGTGTCGAACCGTCGAGGAAGGACCGCGACCGGTTACGCTCCGGCAAGAAACCTCGCGCGCTCGATCCGGTATCGGGGCGCGTGCTCCGAAACCTGCGCGCTCAGTTCAGCGCATCAGGCATGTAACGCGGTTGGATATGCAATCACCCGACACCCGTTCGGGCTGAGCGAAGTCGAAGCCTGCCCTGAGCGAAGTCGAAGGGCCCGAGCGCCGCGCGTGCCCTTCGACTTCGCTCAGGGCGAACGGTCAGGGTGGATCAAGTTTCCAAAAAACTGGCCTCAACCCAATTCCTCACAACGCGTCGAAATCAATCACACCGTCCTTGTCGATTGCATCTTTGGCCTCGGGCATCGGATATTTCAGCCCCGTTGCGCAATTGAAAAGCACTACCTTGTCGTTCGTGCTCACCAACCCCTGTTTCAACGCGAGTCGGTAGGCCGCAAGCGTCGCGCCACCTTCGGGGCACAGCAGCAACCCGTCCTCGCGCGCACAGAATTCGACCGCCTGTTCGATCAGATCATCGTCCACCGCCATGGCTATACCGCCACTTTCGCGCACCGCCCGCAGGATCAGGAAATCACCCACCGCGCGGGGCACGCGAATGCCGCTGGCGATCGTGTGCGCGCCTTCCCAGCGATCGGCATGTTCCACGCCGTCATCGAAGGCCTTGACGATCGGCGCACAACCGCTCGCCTGCACCGCGAACATCTTGGGACGTTTCGGGCCGATCCAGCCGAGCTTTTCCAGCTCGTCAAACGCCTTCCACATGCCGATCAGCCCGGTCCCGCCGCCGGTGGGGTAGAAGATCGCATCAGGCAGATTCCAGCCGAACTGCGCGGCCAGCTCCAGCCCCATCGTCTTCTTGCCCTCGATCCGATACGGCTCCTTCAGCGTCGAGAAATCGAACCAGCGCCCGTCCGCTGCCCCCTTCCCCACGATCGCGCCGCAATCGTCGATCAGCCCGTTGACGCGGTAGACG
>CAZYOU010000169.1:0-3999 GCA_964649315.1 uncultured Stakelama sp.
GGCGCGTTCCTTAATCCGGGGCAAAAGGTCGCCCCCGTCCTTCAGAAGAAGCAGGGCTGATCGATATGGGTTTCCGCAACATTTCCGCCTGGTCGATCCGCAACCCCGTACCGCCGATCGTCTTGTTCATTGCGCTGCTGATGCTTGGCATCGGCAGCTTTTTGACGATGGACGTCAACGACAATCCGGACATCGATTTCCCGGCCGCGCAGGTGTTTGTCACGCAGCCCGGCGCTGCGCCGACGGAAATTGAAACCCAGATCACCCAGCGCGTCGAATCCGCGATCCGCGGCATCAACGGCGTTGACGAAATCAATTCCAACGTCAGCGAAGGATCGAGCTCGACCTTCGTGCAGTTCGCGATCGGCACGCCCATCGATCGGGCCGTGAACGATGTCCGCAACGCGATTGACCAGATCCGCGGCGATTTGCCCGATGGCATCCTTGAGCCCCAGGTTCAGCGGGTTGATATTGGCGGCGATGCGATTGCCTATATCTCGGCTTCATCGACGGCGATGACGCTTGAGGAATTGAGCTGGTACGTCGACGATACCGTATCGAAGAAGCTGCTTGCCGTTCCCGGGCTGGCCAAGGTGAGCCGCAATGGCGGCGTGAACCGCGAAATCCGCGTCATCCTCGACCCGGTCAAGCTCCAGTCGCTGGGCATCACCGCGGTGCAGGTGAACCAGCAGCTTCGCCAGACTAACCTGAACGCAGCCGGTGGCCGTGCCCAGATCGCCGGATCAGAACAATCGGTGCGCGTGATCGGCAACGCGCAGACCGCGCTCGTTCTGGGCGACACCCAGATTGCGGTCGGTGGCGGCCGCACGATCAAACTTTCCGATATCGCGACAGTGCGTGATCTCTACGCCGAACAACGCTCACTCGCCATTCAGGACGGGCGGCAGGTGCTCGCGTTCAGCATCGAAAAGGCCAAGGGATCGTCGGACGTTTCTGTCTATGATTCAGCCAAAGAAGTGATCGAGAAGCTCGAAAAGGATAATCCCGAGGTCAAGTTCACCGAGCTTTTCAACAGCGTCGATTACACCCGGACGCAATATCATTCGGCGATCGAGGCGATGGTCGAAGGCGCGGTACTCGCCGTCATCGTGGTGTTCATCTTCCTGCGCGACTGGCGCGCGACGATCATTTCGGCAATCGCGATCCCGCTGTCGGCGATCCCGACCTTCTGGTTCATGGATCTGATGGGCTTCACGCTCAATTCGCTCAGCCTGCTGGCGCTCAGCCTGGTGGCGGGTGTGCTGGTTGACGATGCGATCGTGGAAATCGAGAATATCGTCCGACACATGCGCATGGGCAAATCGGCCTATCAGGCTGCCATCGATGCTGCCGACGAGATCGGCCTTGCCGTGCTTGCGACGACGATGTCGATCGTCGCCGTGTTCCTGCCGGTTGGCCTGATGCCCGGCATTTCGGGCCAGTTCTTCAAGAATTTCGGTTTGACCGTCGTGGTCTCGGTGCTGATCAGCCTTGCGGTTGCACGCCTGATTACCCCGATGGTCGCCGCCTATTTCCTGAAGGCAAAGGGCAGCGCCAGCCATGGTGAAGGCTGGTGGATGGACCGGTACATGGATGCGCTGCGCTGGTCGGTGACCAATCGCTGGAAGACCGTGGGCGTCGGCGGGCTTGCGCTGGTCGCCACCGTCGTTGCCTTTGCCGGTTTCCCCGGTGTGCTCAAGCCGATCCCGCTGACGTTTCAGCCAACGATCAACACCGATTATAGCCGAATCCGTATCCAGCTCGCGCCCGGCTCGACCCTCCAGCAGGCGCAGGATGTCGCGCTGCGGGTAACCGCGATCATCAAGGATGCGCCTGAAGTAAAGAACGCGTTCACCAACATATCGGTCGGCAGCGCCAGCATCTTCATTACGCTGAACCCGAAGCGCGATCGCACCAGTGTGGAGTTTGAACGGGCCTATGCGCCACAACTCGCGCAGATTGCCGATGCCCGCGTGAACTTCCAGTCGCAGGGCGGCGGCGGTGGATCGGGTCGTGACATCACGATCACGCTCGGCGGTTCCGATCCGGCCCTGCTGACCAAGGCTGCGAATGATCTGGTCGATCAGATGAACGGCGTGCCCGAATTGCGCGCACCGCGCGTCAACGGCGACTTGCAGCGCCCGGAAATCACCATCCGACCGCGCATGGACCTGGCCGCCAATCTGGGCGTGACGACGGCGGCACTCAGCCAGTCGATCCGCATCGCGACGCTGGGTGATATCGATCAGAATGTGGCGAAATTCTCGCTATCCGATCGTCAGATTCCGATCCGGGTCGCGCTCTCCGAAGATTCGCGCCGCAATCTCTCGACGATCGAGAACCTGCCGGTGCCGACGTCGACAGGCGGATCGGTGCCGCTGGGGGTCGTCGCCGATATCGGTTTTGGCGCCGGCCCGACCCAGATCCAGCGATCGAACCAGACGCGCCGCATCACCGTGGGTGCCGATCTTGCGCCCGGCAAGGTGACGGGCGATGCCATGCCGAAGATCCAGCAGCTGCCCGCGCTGAAGAACCTGCCGCTCGGCGTTTCGCAGCTGCAGATCGGCGAAGCGAAGTGGCAGGCCGAATTGCTGCTCAACTTCGTTCTGGCGGTGATCGCTGGCGTGTTGCTGGTGTTCGCGGTGCTGGTGCTGCTCTACAAGCGGGTGATGCCGCCGCTGGTGAACATGGGATCACTGATCCTGGCGCCCCTGGGCAGCGCGATTGCGCTGCGGCTGACCGGCGACGCCGTGTCGATGCCGGTGTTTATCGGCTTGCTGATGCTGCTCGGCATCGTTGCCAAGAACTCGATCCTGCTGGTCGATTTCGCGCTTGAGGAGATGCACAAGGGCGTTGAAAAGACCGCCGCCATCCTCGACGCCGGTCACAAACGCGCCCAGCCGATCGTGATGACCACGATCGCCATGGTGGCCGGCATGGTGCCAATCGCGCTGTCGCTGACCGGCGATGGCAGCTTCCGTGCGCCGATGGGCGTGACGGTGATTGGCGGGCTTATCCTGTCGACGTTGCTGACGCTGGTGATTGTGCCCGCCGGTTTCAGCATCGCGGTGGGCATCGAAGAATGGATCGGGCCACGGCTCGGTCGCCGCCTGCTCACCTATCGGGAGGGTGACGACGGCGTGCCCGTGATCGATATCAAGCCCGACGGTCCGCGCCCAATCGGTTACCGCCCCGGCGATGGCGAGCCGCAGCCCGCCGAATGATCGGGGCGTGACCCGTATCAGAACCGGGCGACGGATCGGCAGGATGAACCATCCGGGCGGTGGGGAATTGGGCAGGTGATGAACCTGTTCACCCGCCCCGCCCGCCCGGACCAGGCAACCCCGCCTGCGCTGATCCGGATGCGGGCGACCGCGACCGGGCTGTTGGTGGCGATGGCGATCGTGTTTCTGGCAGCGCGGACGCTCGATCATCTGCACCCGGCGGTTGGTTTCGTCCGCGCCTTTGCCGAAGCGGCTATGGTGGGTGGCCTTGCCGACTGGTTCGCGGTCACTGCGCTGTTCCGCCACCCGCTCGGGCTGCCGATTCCCCACACCGCGATCATCCCGCGGAACAAGGACCGGATCGGCGATAATCTGGCGGCATTCCTGCGCGACAACTTCCTGGTGCCCGGGGTCGTCGCGCGGCGGATGCGGCGGCTTGACCTCGCCTCCTCCGCGGGGCGCTGGCTCGCCAGCCCGTCATCGGGCGACGGGCGGTTGCGGCGCGGTGCCGGGCGGCTGGCGGCCGACGTGCTCGAAGCTTTCGACCAGAAGCGCCTTGGCGGCATGGTGAAGCACACGATCGGCCAGCGGCTGCGCGCGCTCGATATCGCCCCGCTCCTCGGGCAGGCGCTCGACGCGGCGATGCTGAAGGACCGGCATCTGCCGCTGCTGAACGGCATCATCCGCTGGGCCGGGCAAACATTGTCCGCGAACGAGCACATCATCCGCGCGATGGTGCACGAACGCGCCGGATCGATCATGCGCTGGACCGGGC
>CAZYOU010000170.1:0-3937 GCA_964649315.1 uncultured Stakelama sp.
GCCGTCAGCCCGACTCGCTCGGCCAGGTCGACATTGGTCATGCGGCCATCGTCTTGCAGCAGTTCAAGAATCTGCCGGTCGATACGGTCGAATGCCATTGTTGTTCCTTTTGCACCTTCGCGATGGATTCAATCCGGTCGCAGCCATGCTCACATAATATAATTGCTGGCAAACGCAATTGTCCCACATTGCGACGTGCCGAAAACAGCTGTTCCCACGGCCCCGTGATTGGGGTTAAGAATTCCTTACGACGCCCCCCTTGGCGTCGGCGGAAGGCGCCCTGAATTTGCGGTTCGACGACAGCCTCGACACGGTATTGACGGCAGATATGTCGACGGCGTTCGGCGCGCAAACCGCGTGGCGGCAGCTGGTCGATCTGATCGGCCGGGGACGCGCACCGGCCAGCGAGATCGCCATCGCCCGGCTGCGCTCGATTCGCCCGCAAGTGCCGGCCACCATTCGCGCCGCAAGCGCACGTGCGCTTGCTTTTGCGCGGCCGCCTGCGCCGCTGGTGCGCCTTTTTGCCGAGGAAGATCTCGCCATTTCCGCCCCTGTGCTGCGCATGGCTGATCTCACCACCGCTGAATGGATCGCAATGCTGCCCGATATGTCGTCGGCTGGGCGTTCGGTGCTGCGCCACCGCCGTGATCTTTCGGCTGAGGTCGGCCGGGCACTCGAAGCCTATGGCCCGATCGATTTCATTCTGCCGCCTTCGGATAAGGCACCTGCACCGGTTGAGGCGCTCCCGGAAGCAGCCCTGACAGCAGACATAGAGCCGATCGCTGCCGCGCCCTCCCCGGATAGCGTCGACAATGCGCCGGTGATGCCATTGGCCGCGAATGATGTTGAGCCAGCACCGGCGCCAGTTGAAGCGCCTACAGCCGAACCGGCCGCGGATACGGCATCGTCAAGCGATCCTGTGCCCGAGCCGGAGGCGGTCTATGAACCGCTGTCGATCGATTGGACGGCGGTGATTGCTGCCCGGCCGAAAGAGCCGGGGGACGCAGCGTTCAAGCCACGTCCGCTGAATTTGCCGACGATGCTGCCGGCGTTTACGCCGCCGGTGCTGTCGCCCCAGCCCGCGGTAGCGGCTCCTGTGCCTCAGCCCGAACCGGCGCCCGTGGCGACGGTCGTTCCCGTACTTGCGCCGACCATTAATTTGTCGCCGCCGGTGATCGATTACGTGCCCCCCGTGCCGGCCGCACCCGAACCGGTAGCTGCGCCGGCCGAACCGGCAGAGCAGGTCGGCGCCTGGTCGTTCGTATCGATCGCGAGTGTGGCGTTTGGGCTGCCTGTCGTCGTGGAAGCGCTGCGCCAGCAGGATCAATCGGTCACGCGATTGGCGGATGCGGTGGTGGAAGTGCATCCAAAGCCGGTGATCGAAGCCGAAGTTGGGGCTGAAACCGAAGCCGAAGCCAAACCCGAAGCGGAGATCGTAGCCGCAGCCGAAGGTGATTTTGCGACCGTAGAAGCGCCACAGGTCGTGGCGACCGTCGATGCAGCATCGGATGCGGCGGTGCCGCGCGGCCCGTTCCAGATTTCCGATCTGGTCGCCCGGATTGATGCTTTCCAGCGCCAGCGCGATGAAGAGGGCCGTGTCGACACCCATTTGGCAATCGCCAATGATACCGATGACGTGCTGCCCGCGCCGGAGGGTTTCAGCTTCGAAACCGATGCGCGCGGCGTCATCCGCTGGGTGTCCGGCGCATCGCGCGCGGCGTTGATCGGCGTGTCGCTCGATGCCTCGTCGCACCATGACGCAGCGCAGGTTGACGGTGTGGCGGCGGGGGCGTTTCGTCGCCGGTCTGCCTTTGCGCAGGCACGACTGGTGATCGCCGGTCAGTCTGATGCAGCTGGCCAGTGGCGCATGTCCGGGGTGCCGACGTTCGACAAGGCCACCGGACGCTTTACCGGCTTTCGCGGCACCGCGCGTCGTCCACGTGCTGATGAACGTGCCGAACCGCAGCACGCCGATCGCTCGCCCGCAACCGACTCGCTTCGGCAGCTGGTGCACGAGTTGCGCACGCCGACCACCGCGATTGCCGGCTTTGCAGAGATGATTGAGGGTGAATTGCTCGGCCCCGTATCCGGCCCTTATCGTGATTACGCGAGCACGATCCGCGATCAGGCGATGGGCTTGCTGGGCGCGATCGACGATCTCGATACCGCCGCCCGCATCGAAGCGCATGCGCTCGAACTGCGACCAACCGATGTACCCGTGGCGTTGCTGCTTCAACGGATCGCGCTTGACCTTGAACCGCTTGCCGAGATGCGGGGCACTGCGCTGTCGCTCGATATCGCGGCGGGTGACGTCGCGATTAGGGGAGATGACCGCGCGGTTGATCGGCTGTTCGCGCGGTTGCTGGCAGCGTTGGTCGCCGCAGGCAGCGCGGGGGAGACCATTTCGGTGCGGATGGGTCGCGAAGGTGAGGAAACCGTCGCCATTCATATCGATCGTCCGCGCGCGCTTGCTGCCTATTCTGGCGATTCTTTGCTGACGATCGATGCCGAAGCGGAATCAGAGGCGACCGGCGCGCCGTTGCTGGGCACAGGCTTTGCGCTCCGGCTGGCCCGCAATCTGGCGGTCGAGCTGGGCGGCAGCCTGACGATCGGCGTTGATCGCTTGACTTTGCGCTTGCCCGCCGCCTTCACTCACAGCGTGGGCCAAGCATCAACCATCTGATCGTGTCGGATACGATTCCTCCGACAACGCGGGCAGCGGGCTATCGCCCGGCGGTGCCGACCGATGATCAACGGGTGCGCTGGCCGCCCGATTTTGGCCGACGCTTCATCGTTTTCGTCGATACCGAAGAGGAGTTCGACTGGAACGCCCCATTTTCCCGCGATGCGCGCGCGACGAGTGCCGTGGCCGCCATCCCGGCGGCACATACCCGTTTTGCCACAGCCGGCGTGCCGCTTGCATTCATGATTGATCACCCGATCGTCAGCGATCCTGCCGCCGTCGATATTTTGCGTCGCACGCTGGAAGATGGGCAATCGAGCATCGGTACCCAGCTCCACCCCTGGGTAAACCCGCCCTTTGATGAGGCGGTGACGCCCGTCAACAGTTTCCCCGGCAATCTGCCCGCGGCACTCGAAGCCGCGAAGATCGATGTGCTGACGGCAGCAATCACCGATGCGTTCGGCACCGCGCCGCGCGCCTACCGCGCGGGGCGTTACGGCATCGGCCCGCACACGATCGACCTGCTCGCTGACCGGGGTTATCGGCTCGATAGCTCAATTCGCGCGCGCTATGATTATTCAACGGATGGCGGGCCTGATTTTACCGCGATCGATAATTATGCTTTTCGGACTGGCGGGCTGATCGAATTACCGCTGACGACGGTGTTTACGGGCCGTCTGCGCGGGCAGGGATCGTCGCTTTATCCCCTGCTGGGGCGGGTGCCCCGTGGTCGCGGGCTCATGGCGCGAAGCGGCTTGCTTGCGCGCGTTGCGCTGACGCCCGAACAAATGCCGCTCCGTGATGCGCTGGAGGCGGTGCGCGTGGCGGTGGACGATGATCTGGCGGTGCTGACCTTCTCGTTCCACTCACCCTCGCTGGTGCCGGGCCACACGCCCTATGTCCGCGATTCGGCAGATCTGGCGGCATTTTACCGGTGGTGGGACGCTGTGTTCGCGCTGCTCGATCGACTGGGTGTCCGTCCGATCGGCCTTGATGTACTAACCGCCGCTGCTGGCTAGGCTTGCCCAGCAGCCCGCGCCTCCGCTAGGCGTGGCGGTGGTGGGGCCTGTAGCTCAATGGTTAGAGCTGGCCGCTCATAACGGCTAGGTTGCGGGTTCGAGTCCTGCCGGGCCCACCAACATTCCCATCGATATTGCTGCAATAAAACGGACATGCAGCTTGCGCTTGGGGATTGCGGGCCCTAGGGCACCCCAGCGTCGGGGAGTGGCGCAGTCTGGTAGCGCGCCTGCTTTG
>CAZYOU010000171.1:0-3887 GCA_964649315.1 uncultured Stakelama sp.
CGGGCTGTCTTCGCTGTTGAGCGCTGTCATGCTGCCTTAATACAGCAATCGCCCGTTTCGTCCAGCCCCTTCGTGCGCGATATTGCCGCTAGGGAATCCATGTCGAAATGACGCTGTCCGGATCGGGGCGCGGGCGTTCTTCGAGGTCGCGGGACGGGCTGCCGAAGAATATGAAACCGGCAATCCGCTCAGGCGCGGCGCCGAATGCATCGCGTACGACATCTGAATAGGCCGCCCAGCCGGTCAGCCAGCCACCGACAAAGCCGTGCGCGTGCGCTGCAAGGAGCAGGTTCATGCAGGCAGCGCCCACCGACAGTTCCTGCTCCCACACCGGGATCTTCCGTTCGGGATTGGGGGAGGACAGCACGACGACCAGGGTGGGTGCCTGCGTCGCGAATGCTTCTAGCGTCTCGATCTCCAGCCGTGCCGCGTCGGGTCGCTCGGCAAGATAGGCCGTCGTCATCAGCGTGGCGAGCGCGCTGCGGGCGGAATCGGGGACGATGACGAAGCGCCACGGGTTGATTTTCCCATGATCGGGCGTGCGCGAAGCAATGGCAAGGATCGCGTTCAATTGGGCGGCATCTGGCCCGGGCGCAATCATCTCCCGCGGGCGGCCAGACCGGCGCGTGGCGAGCAGCGAGAGCGGGGTGGAGCGATCGTTGAACATGATGGTTGGCCCTAAGCTGCACCGCGGTGGGGAACAAGTCGCGCGGCAACCCGGATTGTGTCACATTATTACTTGGCAGCAGGATTTTGGCCGCTAGGTTCTCCGGCTTGATCAGCGGTCCGTCAGTGATCCGCATTCGGCTGTTTGGTAAAGGGGTGCCGCGTGGACATTATTCCGGCAATTGCGCTTGGGTTTCTGATTGTCCTGCTGGGGCTGGGCGGGATGATCGCGGTGCGGCCGGGGGCCGAATTCGCCGGCCATCCCAAGGGGCTGTACGTCCTGTTCTTCGCCGAAATGTGGGAGCGTTTTTCCTATTACGGCATGCGTGCACTGCTGATCTTCTACCTGACCAAGCACTGGCTGTTCGGCGACGGTTCCGCCAACCTCATCTACGGCGCTTATACCAGCCTGGTTTATATCACGCCCGTGTTGGGCGGCTATCTGGCCGATCGCTATCTGGGGCAGCGCAAGGCGGTGCTGTTCGGCGCGGTGATGCTGACCGTCGGTCACTCGCTGATGGCGTTCGAAGGCACGGGCGGTCAGGCCGATGCGACGATCAATATTTTCTGGATGGCACTCAGCTTCATCATCGTCGGTTCGGGATTCCTGAAGGCCAATATCTCGGTGATTGTCGGCCAGCTTTATCCGCGCACCGATATCCGACGCGACGGCGCGTACACGATTTTCTATGTCGGCATTAACGTCGGCGCGGCGATCGGCACGATCCTCGCGGGCTGGCTGGGGGAAACCTATGGCTGGCGCTACGGCTTTGGCGCGGCGGGGCTGGGTATGTTGCTGGGGCTGGTGGTGTTCGTCATCGGCAAGC
This sequence comes from uncultured Stakelama sp., assembly GCA_964649315.1. Taxonomy (GTDB): domain Bacteria; phylum Pseudomonadota; class Alphaproteobacteria; order Sphingomonadales; family Sphingomonadaceae; genus Sphingomonas. The sequence goes on from CAZYOU010000171.1 coordinate 1,494, forward strand.
CGTTGCTGCTCGGCAAGGGCGAGGCACCCGATGCAGCGCGGCTGCAAAGCCCGGTTGGCGGGATCAAGCTCGAATGGCTGATCTATGCGATCGGCGTTGCGTCGGTGTTCGTGATCTGGGCGTTGATCCAGTATCAGCAGGTCATCCAGTGGCTGCTCCTCGCATCGGGCATCGTCCTGCTGCTCTACGTGCTGCGTGTCTCGCTGAAGCTCGAACCACAGGCACGCGACCGGATGCTGGTGGTGCTGTTCCTCATTTCGCTCAACCCGGTGTTCTGGGGGCTGTTCGAACAGGCGGGCGGATCGCTGAATCTTTACACCGATCGCTTCGTCGACCGGGCGGGCGTACCCGCATCGCTGTTCCAGTCGATCAACCCGATTTACATCGTACTGCTGGGGCCGATCTTCGCCTGGCTATGGGTGGCGCTGGGCAAGCGCGGGATGGAGCCTTCCGCCCCCGCCAAGTTCGGGCTCGCGCTGCTGCAGGTCGGCTTTTCGTTCCTGCTGTTCGTCTGGGGTGCCAACAGCGTGGGTGTCGGCGTCGCGACGCCGGTACTGTTCGTGTTCCTGATCTATTTCTTCCAGACGACCGGCGAGCTGTGCCTGTCGCCGGTGGGCCTGTCGGCGATGAACCGGCTCGCACCAAAGCATCTCGCCAGCCTCATCATGGGCGCGTGGTTCTACATGACGGCGGTCGGCAATTTCGTGGCGGGCAAGATCGGCGAGGCGACCGGCGGTGAAAGCGGTGTTGCGACCAAGGAAGGCACGCTCGCCATCTATTCGACGATTGGCTGGATCACGATCGGCGTGGCGGCAGTGGTGCTGGTGCTCGCACCGATCGTGACCAAGCGGATGCACCTGTCCACCTTGAAGGACGATGACGAGCGAGCACCCGCCTGATTTATTCGCGCGGCGGCATTTGGGGGGGATAGTGATGGACGGAACGACGATGGTCGCGGTGGCGGCGGCATCTTTTGTGGGGACGCATTTCCTGCTGTCGCACCCGTTGCGCGCGCCCCTCGTCAAATCGCTGGGCAATGGCGGCTTTACCCTGGTTTATGCCCTGGTGGCGTTTGCGACGCTCGGCTGGACGGCCAACGCCTATAAGGCGGCACCGATCACGCCAATGCTGTGGGATGTCGGCGACGGGTTATGGGCGGTGGGGACCGCGATCATGTTCGTCGCGAGCATTTTGCTGGTCGGCTCGCTGATCGGCAATCCGGCGATGCCTGTCCCCGGCGTAAAGGCCCCCGAAAAGGCGCGCGGCGTGTTTGCCATCACCCGGCATCCGATGATGTGGTCATTCGCGCTCTGGGCGCTCGCGCACGTGCTGGTCTATCCGGTCGCCGCGAACATTTATCTCTCAGCGGCCATCGCAATTCTCGCGTTGGTCGGGGCGGCGCTGCAGGATGCCAAGAAGCGCGTGCTTGTGCCCGAACTCTGGCTCGTCTGGGAAAAGCGCAGCAGCTACTGGCCGTTCGCAGCAATTGCGTCGGGCAAGGCAAGCTTTGGCGGCTTCCGTCCGCATGACATTGCCGGTGGCGTCGTGATCTGGCTTGCCGCGACCTGGGCGCATATTCCGGCGGCGGGAATCGCCGCCGGCATCTGGCGTTGGGTCGGGTGAAAATAGCGCGGGGTTAAAGCCGCACCATTGCCATCATCCGCTCGCCATACCGCGGCCCTGCCGTGCCACCGCGCGGCGCGGCGGCATCGAGATCGGCGAGATTCTGCGCCGTCAGCACCACGTCCACCGCGCCCATGCTGTCCTCCAGCGTCACCCGTCGCTTCGATCCCGGGATCGGCACGATATCGTCGCCTTGCGCCAGCAGCCAGGCGAGCGCGACCTGCGCCGCGCTGCAGCCATGCGCATCGGCGATCCGCCGCACGGCATCGACCAGCGCCATGTTCAACGCAAAATTCTCCGCCGAGTAACGCGGATCGTTCAATCGGTAATCGCCCGCCGGTAAATCGTCACGCGACGTGATCTGTCCGGTCAGGAAACCCCGCCCCAGCGGCGAATAAGGCACGAAGCCGGTGCCGAGTTCGCGCGCGGTGGGCAGAATTTCCTCCTCCACATCGCGTTCCCACAACGAATACTCGCTTTGCAGCGCCGCGATCGGGTACACCGCTGCCGCCTTGCGCAGCGTCGCCGCGCCCGCCTCGGACAGCCCCAGATGGCGGACCTTCCCCTCCTTCACCAGCGCGGCCATCCCGCCCACGGTTTCCTCGATCGGCACCTTGGGGTCGACGCGGTGCTGGTAGAACAGGTCGATCGTGTCGACGCCCAGCCGCTTGAGCGATCCCTCCACCGCGCGCCGCGCATTGGCAGGGGAGCCGTCCACCCCGGTCATCCGCCCATCCTCGAACCGGAAGCCGAATTTGGTGGCGATCACCA
>CAZYOU010000172.1:0-3799 GCA_964649315.1 uncultured Stakelama sp.
GAAGCGCGCCTTTCTGCCGAAAAGATCAACCGAATGGCCCGGTACGATACGTTGACCGGGCTGCCCAACCGGCTGCTGATCAACGAAACGCTTGCCCGCGCGATGGCCGATGCTGAGCAATGGAACTCGCGCTGTGCCTTCGTGATGATCGATCTCGATCGCTTCAAGGCGATCAACGACACGCTCGGCCACCCGGTCGGCGACCGCATCCTGATGCAGGTGGGCGATCGGCTTCGCAGCCTGATCACGGACGGTGACGTTGTAGGGCGGCTCGGCGGTGACGAATTCGCGCTCGTGATCCGCGACGCAAGCGATAGCGCGCGGGTTGACCGGATCGCCCGATCGATCATCGACACCATATCGCAACCCTATCAGATTGATCACAATACGCTCTACATCGGCGCCAGCCTTGGCATAGCAATGGGTCCTCGCGATGGGCGCACGGCCGAAACACTAGTGCGGTCGGCCGATCTGGCACTGTACCGGTCGAAGGATGCCGGTGGCGGCGTCCACCATATCTACGAACCCCAGCTTCATGCCGTGGCAGAGGAACGCCGCGTGCTCGAAATGGCGCTGCGCAAGGCGCTCGCCAATGGTGAGATGTTGCTGAACTATCAGCCGGTCGTGAGTGCCAAGACAGGCGCGCTGACGGGTTTTGAGGCGCTGCTGCGCTGGAACCATTCCGAACTGGGCAGCATATCGCCCGTTAAGTTCATTCCGCTTGCAGAGGACACGAGGCTGATCGGTCCGATCGGTGAATGGGTGTTGCGCACGGCCTGCGCCGAGGCGGCGCGATGGGAAAGCCCGGTGCGCGTGGCGGTCAACGTATCCCCCGAACAGCTCAACAATCCCAGCTTTGTCGCGGTCGTCGCCTCAGCGCTCAGCAACAGTGGCCTACCCGCCGATCGGCTTGAGCTCGAAGTGACCGAAAGCGTTTTCATGCGCGAAGGCACCGGCGCCACCAAGGTGCTGGAACGCATTCTCGACCTTGGCGTGAAGTTGTCGCTCGACGATTTCGGGACGGGCTATTCCTCGCTCGGCTATCTCAGCCGCACGCGCTTTTCGTCGATCAAGATCGATCGCAGCTTCGTGCAGGGCGCCTCCAAAAAAGTGCCCGAGGCGATTGCGATTATCCGCGCCGTCGTGGCGCTCGCCCAGTCGCTCGGCATGGCAACGACCGCGGAAGGGGTCGAGACCGAGGACGAGCACCGGATGGTGTACGAACTGGGCTGCACCAAGGTGCAGGGCTATTATTTTGGTCGTCCGCTGCCTGTCGAAGAAGCCCGCGCCGTCGCTGCCCGCGCGCGGCCGGATGCGAGCGTCGCCGCCTAACGCCACTGCGTCAGGATGGGGCAAAGCGATCTTGCCTCGCCTGCCCGCGCTCGCTAAAGCCTCAGTCCGCACAGGGGTGTAGCTCAGTTGGTTAGAGCGTCGGTCTCCAAAACCGAAGGCCCTCGGTTCGAGTCCGAGCTCCCCTGCCACTTCCCGCCTTTTTCCGTCGCTTTTGCAGCCGGTCTTGCCTTTTCGCCGGTCGCTCGCTAGATGCTGTTTCCATTCCGAACATGGGGATGAGCGCGGCTGGTTCGACAAGGACCAGGCGGCGGCTCTTTGCCCCGGACGCGGCGCTTTTGAACAGGTTGCAACGACGTGGCAAAAACGAACCCACTTGAGTTCATCAATCAGGTCCAAGCTGAGCGCAAGAAAGTCACTTGGCCGACGCGGCGCGAAACGGTCATGACCGGAGTGATGGTGATGATCATGACGCTGATGCTCGGGGTGTTTTTCTTCACGATCGATTCGATCTTTGCAGCGATCGTTAAACTGCTGCTGTCGTTCGCAAAATAAGCGTGGAAGCAAGGACGCATTAACGCATGGCACGCTGGTACATCATTCACGCTTATTCCGGTTTCGAGGGCAAGGTCCGCGATTCGATCATGGCTGAGGCGACCCGTATGGGGCTCGACCGGCTGGTCGAGGCGGTCGAGGTTCCCACTGAGACGATTACCGAGGCACGCCGGGGCAAGAAGATCCAGGTCGAGCGCAAATTTATGCCGGGCTATGTGCTCGCCAAGCTCGATATGAACGACGACGTCTATCACCTGGTGAAGAACACGCCGAAGGTCACGGGCTTCCTCGGATCGATGGGTAAGCCCCAGCCGATCAGCGAAACCGAAGCCGCTCGGATGCTTTCCACCAAGGAAGAGGCAGCCGCAGCGAACGTCAAGCAGCAGGTGAAGGTCGACTACGAGATCGGCGATGCGGTGAAGGTGCTCGACGGCCCATTCGCGAGCTTTAACGGCACGGTCGAGGAACTCGATTTCGACAAGTCGAAGGTCAAGGTTTCCGTCTCGATCTTCGGCCGCGCGACCCCGGTGGAACTGGACTTCGAGCAGGTCGAACGAGTTAAATGAGGCACAGCCGCATTTAACGGCCGCACGCAAATAGCATCGCTATTTGCGAGACGGCGAAGACCGGACGGCGGGTCGCGGCAAGCGAACCCGTCCGACGGAGACGCGGGATTTACTCCCGCGTCCCTATCGGTCACTCGGCCGCCGCCACCGCTACCACTCGGTCGAAGTCACTCGCATCGTGTCGTTCGGCTAGCTGCTTGGCCGGATCGCCGAACGTCCGGTTCACCCGCGCGCCGCGTTTTACCGCTTCCCGCGCGCCGATCTGGTCAGTCCAGCGCGCCACGTTTTTGTAGTCGTCGATGCCGAGGAACTCACGGGCGTTATAGGCAACGCGGATTCCCGCGCCGTACCAGGGATAAATCGCCATATCGGCGATCGTGTATTGATCGCCGATCATATATTCGTTCTTTGCCAGATGCGTATCGAGCACATGAAGCTGGCGCTTCACCTCCATGGCATAGCGATCGATCGCGTACTGGATCTTGAAGGGGGCATAGGCGTAGAAATGCCCGAAGCCGCCGCCAAGGAAGGGCGCGGAGCCCATTTGCCACATCAGCCAGTTCATCGTTTGGGCGCGCTTGTGCGGATCGGTTGGTAGGAACGCGCCGAATTTCTCCGCCAGGTAAAACAGCATCGATCCGCTTTCGAACAGATGGATCACCGGATCGACCGAATGATCGGCCATGGCGGGGATTTTCGAGTTCGGGTTGATCTCTACAAAGCCGCTGCCGAACTGATCGCCCTCACCGATCTTGATCAGCCAGGCGTCATATTCCGCGCCCGAATGGCCAGCGGCGAGCAGCTCCTCGAGCATGATCGTCACCTTTATCCCATTGGGCGTGCCAAGCGAGTAGAGCTGGATCGGGTGCTTGCCGATGGGGAGTATCTTGTCGTGCGTCGCGCCCGAAATGGGGCGGTTGATGTTCGCGAACTGGCCGCCATTGCCCGGTTCCCAGGTCCAGACGGCGGGGGGCACGTAACCGGCGGGCTGGTTGTTGGCGGGATCAGGGGCATCGGCCATGGCGGGATTCCTTTTCGGCGGGACGGGTTCAGGAAACCGCAATATGGGGCGACAGGCAAGCGCTGCCAGATCGGCCGCGTCATGAACGTTCTTGGCGGACTGATAGCAAATCCTTCGTTGCGGCGCGGCACGCCTTGCGCTATGCGCCCGCTCTTCCAACGCTAAAGCTGTGGAAATCGCGCGGGAGGCGAGTCTTCAGGCTTGCCGCTTGAACCGCTAAACTTGAACGGGGCGAACCGCTTTGCGCGGCCGCCCCCTGACAGAGTGAGACGAATGGCAAAAAAGATTACCGGCTATATCAAGCTGCAGGTCCCTGCAGGCAAGGCCAACCCCTCCCCGCCGATCGGCCCCGCACTGGGTCAGCGCG
>CAZYOU010000173.1:0-3796 GCA_964649315.1 uncultured Stakelama sp.
TTGTTCGGTATCATGCTGGCGGGCGCGCAGGGTTTTGCGGTCGGCCCGCTCGTCAAGCGTTTCGGGGCACGGCGCGTGGCGGTGGTGGGGCTCAGTTGTGGCGTGCCATCCTATCTGATCCTGGCGACCGCCCCCAACACCGCCATCCTGCTGGTCGGTATGGTCGTTGGGGCATTTGCCGGCGTCACCTTTCCGGCAATGCAGCAGATGATGACGCTGCGCGTGCCCGATGACGCGCAAGGCGAGCTGCAAGGTGCGATTGCCAGTGTGATTAGCCTTACCTCGATTATCGGCCCGCCAATCATGACCGGGGTGTTCGGGGCGTTTGCCGACGCGAAGGGACTCTATTTTCCCGGCGCGCCGTTCCTTTTGGCGGCAATATTGCTAGCCATTGCCTGGATGGCGCTGTTCGTCACGATGAGGCGGCACGGCGGGGAATTGGCGCCGCCGCTTTGATCGCAACCGGCGGGATGTGCGCCGGCGGCGAGCGGCCTATACCCGCTGCATGAGCACCACAGACACACCATCCGCCCTCAACCCCGACGCGGCCTGGGCCGCCTTTATCGCCCGGGATCGGCACAGCGATGGCCGCTTTGTCGGTGCGGTGTTGACCACCGGCATTTACTGCAAGCCGAGCTGCCCGGCGCGGCACCCCAAGCGGGAAAACGTAGTGTTCTACCGCGATCCTGAGGAGGCGCGCGCCGCAGGCTATCGTGCTTGTCTGCGCTGCAAGCCCGACGAAGTGGGCCGCGATCGAATCGCGGTCGCCCGCGCCGTCGCGTTGATCGAGGCGGGGGTCGAGGCCGCGGCGCCCGCACTTGGCTTCACTGAACTGGCGGTGGAGGTTGGTTATGCGCCGCACCATTTCCACCGGTTGTTCAAACGTGCCACCGGTGTGACGCCCGCGGCCTATGCGCGTGGCCTTAGGGCGCGGGCGGCGGCGCATGCCCTGATTACGGAGCCCAGTGTGACCGACGCGATTTACGAGGCAGGCTATTCGGCCCCGAGCCGGTTCTACGAAGATGCGGGCAAGCGACTGGGGATGACCCCGAGCGCCTGGAAGCGCGGTGGGGCGGGCGCGACAATCCGCTGGGTCATCGTCGATACCAGCCTCGGCGCCCTGCTCGTTGCGGCAACCGACAAGGGACTGTGCCGGGTATCGTTCGATGAGGGTGAGGCGGCGCTGCGGACGCGTTTTCCAAATGCCGAGATCGTGCCCGGTGGTGCGGCGCTCGCTGATCTCGCGGTCCAGGTGGTGGCAAGCGTCGAATCGCCCGACCGTGATCTCGACTTGCCGATCGATGTGCAGGGCACGGCGTTTCAGGAAGCGATCTGGCAGGCGCTGCGTCAGATTCCAGCGGGTGAGACCCGCAGCTACAGCCAGCTTGCCGCAATGGCGGGCAACCCCGGGGCGGTCCGCGCGGCGGGCACGGCGTGCGGGGCCAATCACCTTGCGGTCGTCATCCCCTGCCACCGCGCCCAGCGCAGCGATGGCACGATGGGCGGCTATGCATATGGGGTCGATCGCAAGGTCGAACTGCTCAACCGTGAGAACGCTGACCCTGTCTGATTGGCGCTTTACCGCCCCCGTGCGACCGCTAATGTTCTCGGTCGAACAGGGGAATGATCATGGACCACATCGCAACCAAACCGCGCGGCAAAAGCCTCGTCTGGCGGATCATTCACTTCCCGCCGATGACGCTGATCGTCGCGTTCGGGGTAATGGCGGGGGCAAGTGTAATCGCGACCGGCCTTGCCGCTGCGGTCGGCGCGCGCAGTGACGGACAATGGGCGATCGTCGGCGGGTCGATCGTCGCGGTGGTGTTCGTCATCGCCTATATCGGTTTCGGGCGGCTGGTAGAGCATCGCCAGGTCACCGATCTTTCGCTGAAAGGGGCGCTGGTCGAACTGTTGGCGGGTCTGGCCATCGGCGTGCTGCTGTTTTCGTCGGTGGTTGGCGTGATGGCGTTGCTCGGCGCGTATCAGGTGGTGGGTACGCAGCCTGCCAGCGTGCTCTATCCGATCATCGGCATCTCGATCGTCTCTGGCGTGACCGAAGAGATCATGCTGCGCGGGCTGTTTTTCCGGATCATCGAGAACTGGCTCGGCAGCTGGGTGGCGCTGGTGCTGTCGGCGGCTTTGTTCGGGGCGCTGCATCTGGGCAATCCCAACGCGACCTGGCTGGCAGGTGCGGCTATCGCGATCGAGGCGGGGGTGATGCTCGCGGCGATCTATATGGTGACGCGGCGGCTATGGGCAGCGATCGGGCTGCACGCCGCGTGGAACTTCACCCAGGGTGGCATTTACGGGATCGCGGTATCGGGCTTTGAGGTAAAGGGCTTGCTGGTGCCGCGCATTACCGGCCCTGAACTGCTGACCGGCGGCGATTTCGGCGCGGAGGCGTCGCTCCCGGCAATGCTGATCTGCACCGCTTTCGGGATCGCGCTATTGGTCGTCGCAGCGCGGCGGGGCCAAGTGATCAAGCCTTATTGGCAGCGTCGTCACGAGGCGGCGGACGGCGCTGCCCCCTTCGCGTCCCCGGCTGGCGCTGGCGCACAGTCATAAACCAGCCATTCGTCGGGCCGGGCAGGCAGGGCGGCACGGATCGCGGTTTGCTGGCGGGATAGCAGCTGGCGCTCGGCTTCGCTCGTCGTGCAGGCTTTTTGCTTTACCGCCCCGCGCAGCGACCGCGCCTTTTTCATCTGCGCGGCTGACAGCAGATACCGGCTTTCCGAATAGCTCCGCGTCGCCAGATCATATTCGAGCACCGAGACGGTCTGCTCGTCATTCGGCACAAGGATGCGTTCCCATTTCGCGCCGTTTTCCGCATATTGGGTGCGTCCGTTCATGCAGCCATCGGGCTGCCAGTCGATGGTGACATCGGCTGGGTTGGACAGGTTGATCCGGCTGCGATCGGGCGCAATCCTGCACAGCATCTTGCCAAAGCTGGCCTGCACAGCGGCGCTGGGGGCGGCGTCGGGCAGTGGCGCCGCTACGGTAACGTCACCATAGGGACGGGTAAGGAACACGACTGCCGCGGCGATGATCAGCAGCACGCCTGCGGCCCCTGCCCAGATCGCACCCTGCCGCCGCCGCCGCGATTCGAGGATGCCCGCCCCGCCAATCGCCAGCGCGCCGAACACCAGCAACACGCCTGCGATCGCGATGACATTTTCGCGCCGCCGTTCGGCTTCAATCCGTGCCTTGTCGAGCGCAACCTCGCGCTGCAACGCATCGCGCATCGCTGCTGCTTGCGCATCGGCAGCGCGTGCCTCGGCGGAGCGGACCTGAGCGTCCTGCCCCTGCCGCAGCCGTTCTTCGGCGCTGATGCACGGCGCGCTGGTCTGCGCAAAAGGCTGCTTGGCCTCTTTCAGAAAAGCCGCAATCTCCGAATCGGCAACGGCAAAGCCAAAGCTCGAATCGCCTTCCTCTGCCTTGGTGATTGCCGAATTGGCACCGATCACCCGGCCGCAGATATCGAGCAGCGGCCCACCCGAATTGCCCCGCGCAATGCCTGCCGTGTGCAACAGGACATCGACGCCGGTCAGCTTGCGGACGCCGGCGAACCCGCCTTGCGACCGCACCGGGCCAAGCGGCTTGATGAAATCGGCGGCACTCTGCGCGGTCGCGACATCGACATTGCCGGGATAGCCAAGCGCGATCACCGCTTCGCCGTCGGTCGCAGCACCGGGATAGAAGGTGAGCGGGGGCAGCCGCGTGCCGGTAAACTCGATCAGTGCCAGATCACGCTGCGCATCATAGGCGATCAGCTTGCCCTGATAGGATTTATCGCCTT
>CAZYOU010000174.1:0-3769 GCA_964649315.1 uncultured Stakelama sp.
GCGAGGTGCAGTATAGCTGCAATTTCCTCTTCATGTGCTCGGGCTATTACAATTACGCCAAGGGACATTTGCCCGATTTTGCCGGGACAGAGGATTTCGTCGGGCAGATCATCCACCCGCAATTCTGGCCTGAGAACCTCGATTATGCGGGCAAAAGGGTCGTCGTGATCGGGTCCGGCGCCACTGCGGTTACGATCGTGCCGGAAATGGCAAAAGCGGCCGCGCAGGTGACGATGTTGCAGCGTTCGCCCACCTATGTGGTTTCGCGCCCGTCGGAGGATGCGCTCGCCAACAAGCTCCGCAATCTGCTGCCGTCAAAGCTAGCCTATGCGCTGGTCCGGTGGCGCAACGTGTTGTTCGGCATGTATTTCTTCAACGCCGCGCGCAAGCATCCCGCGAAGGCAAAGGAACGCGTGCTGGCCATGCTGGGCGAGCATTTGCCCCCCGAAATGATCGAGCAGCACTTCACCCCTCGCTACAATGTGTGGGATCAGCGGCTGTGCTTGGTGCCGGATGCCGATCTATTTGCCGCGATCAAGGCCGGTAAGGCATCAGTAGTCACCGATACGATCGATCGGTTCGACAGAGACGGCATTGTGCTCAATTCGGGCGAGCGCCTCGATGCTGATATCGTCGTGACGGCAACCGGGCTCGAGCTGCAATTGCTGAGCGACGTGGCATTCAGCGTCGACGGCGAGGCACGCGACCTAGCAAAAACGTACAATTACAAGGGCATGATGTATAGCGACATGCCCAATCTTGCTTCGTCCTTCGGCTATACCAATGCCAGTTGGACGCTGAAGGCCGATCTGACCTGCAGCTATGTCTGCCGCTTGCTCAATACGATGAAGAAACGCGGAATGCGACAAGTGACACCACGCATCGCGGGCGACTTGCAACCAGCGCCGTTCCTCGATTTCACATCGGGCTATGTTACGCGGGCAATGGAACGCTTCCCCAAACAGGGAAACAAGCAGCCATGGCAGGTCCATCAGAATTACGTGAAGGACTTGGCGGCGCTGCGCTTCGGCTCGGTCGATGACGAGATGGAATTCTCCAATCCGGTCCCGCGCATCGCCGCCGGTGCCGCGCGGCGGGAGCCGGTTTCGGCGTGACGGTTGGTGCTGGCGGCGGGTTCGCCTAGGGTTGGCGGATGACCAGTGACCTGACCGCCCGCGCGACCGATATCCTTGCACGCCTCATTGCGTTCGATACCACATCGCGGGATTCGAACCTCGCCCTGATCGAGTATGTCGAGGCACTGTTGGCGGGGCTGGGTGTTGAATCGCACCGGGTGATGAATGCCGACGGGACCAAGGCGAATTTGTACGCAACGCTGGGGCCATCAGTGCCCGGTGGCGTGGTTCTGTCGGGGCATAGCGATGTCGTGCCTGTGGACGGGCAATCATGGAGCAGCGATCCGTTCGTGCTGACAAGGCGGGGCGATTGGCTTTTCGGACGCGGCACGTGCGACATGAAGGGGTTCATCGCGCTCGCCTTGGCAGCTGCGCCCGATATTGTCGCCGCGCGACTGACTCGCCCCGTGCATCTGGCGATTTCCTATGACGAGGAAGTCGGATGCTTGGGCGCGCCAGACATGATCCGTGACCTCGTTCGGCATCTGCCATCGCCGCTGGCGGTGATCGTCGGCGAGCCTACTAACATGGAAGTTGTCAGCGGGCACAAGGGCATCTCCAGCTGGATCGTGACGGTGACCGGGCATGAGGCGCATTCAAGCCTGACGCATCTGGGCGTGTCGGCAAATATGGTGGCGGTTCGCCTGATGCAGGCGCTTGCCGATCTGGCGGACGAACTGGAACTTTTGGGGGATCCTGCATCGGGCTTCGTGCCACCGCATGCGACGCTCACGATCGGCCAGATTCATGGCGGCACGGCAGTGAACATCCTCGCGCGCGAATGCACCTTCGTGTTCGATCTGCGGACCCCGCCCGGGCAGGATCCCGAAATGATTATTGCACCCTTCCTTGACTTGGTGACAGCCGAGGATGCCGCGATGAAGCGCCGGTTTCCCAACACGGGCATTGTGGTATCGCGGCGGTCGAAAACACCGTGCTTGGTGCCTGATCCAGATAGTCCGGCCGAACAACTGGCGCGGCGACTGGCGGGGGACAATGGCCCGCCACGAATGGTGCCCTATGCTGCCGAAGCAGGTCAGTATCAGGAGGCGGGGTTCTCGACGATTATTTGCGGACCTGGCTCGATTGAGCAGGCGCATCAACCCGACGAGTATCTGGAAATCGCTCAGTTCGAGCGTGGTGCCGTGTTCATGCAGCGGTTGCTGGACGCGCTCCGCTAAACAACCGAAACACACAATTCGCAGAATTTAAGGCAGGCGACTGACCGATATTGTCCCGATTCGGGATTGCGCGATCGACGATCAGTCAGCGACGGAAAATTAAATCCATCCAGAAAAGGTATCGACCCAGCATAGGGAGTAAAACTGTTGAAAAACAGTCATTTACCCCAGCTGCTGGGTCGATTCAAGATTTACCAGGGACGGAGTTCTTCCTGGTGGAAGAACGAGAAAAGCAACTCGAACATTGGTTATCTCCCAGACTGCGTTCAACATGAACGCTTCGCTTTTTTAATGGTTTATTAGGGATAACACAAGCTTAGCCAACGTGATTTGCGGACAGCCAAGGTTCGCGGCCGTTCTCGTTTAACCTTTCCTTCAAGGCTGAAGCGTACTCCCACAATGAGATGATGCGCCCAGCATATCCTGGCATTGGTCACGCAGATGGCCGGGTGACGCGACAAGTGCTGTTTGCGTCAGCGTCACCGCTTACCGTGCGATCGCCTGATCATGCACAGTTCGACATGCCGTTTGAGGCCTATCGAGGCATGGAGGTGCCGCACGCACTTCCCCTCCCTTTTGAGAAGCCGATCGGCATTATCCCCACTTGGCATTTTGTGTGTCTCGCCGACATTGCGAATTTCGGCCCCTTGCGGCGGCATCTTGGCGCACTGCGTGCCGACTGTCTGGTGATGGATGTGGCTGATCGCATATCTGAGCACCTCCCCCAGGCGCGATTGGCTGTTGTTGGCAGAACGATGGTGGAGTTTGCTTTCGACGGTGAAAAGTTCACTGATCTCGAAGAGGCGCTGGAGCGTTTGAGAATCGTGTTCGACGAGGCCATCGATCTCGACGGCGAACCGCACCGGATCGAACTGCTATTTGCCGGGGCAGGTGTGCCGATTGCGTCTGCGGACGATATTCGGCTGATCGAGGAGGTGGAGCAGGCCATCGAAGAAGCACGGCGAGAGAATCAGCTGGTTATCCGCGACTTGTCGAGCAGTGACCCGGTTTTCGACCGCCATACGCTGATCCGTGATCTCAGCGCGGCTCTCAACCGCGGCGAAATGTTTCTGCAATATCAGCCCAAAGTGCATTTGCGCCGTCAGGAAATTTGCAGCGCGGAGGCGTTGGTGCGTTGGCAGCACCCAACGCGCGGTTTGATTTTGCCCGGCGACTTTATCCCAGCGGCCGAAGACTCACGCATCATCGGGCCGCTCACATTGTGGACACTCGAACAGGTTATCGCTGATCAGAAAATGCTTGCCGCCGCTGGGCATGACTTGCTGATCTTCATTAATATATCCGGGCAGCTGCTGGGTGATTCTGCATTTGTTGCGCGCGCATGCCAGATGGTGAAAACCGTGGGCGCGCGGATCGGGTTCGAAATTACCGAAACATCCGTGATCCGCGATCCTGAGACCGCGATCGCACATCTGCAGATTTTTGCTGAAG
>CAZYOU010000175.1:0-3708 GCA_964649315.1 uncultured Stakelama sp.
AATTCGACATCATGTACGGCCAGGGCATTTCGAAGATCGGCGAGATTCTCGATCTTGGCGTCAAGGCCGGACTGGTCGAGAAATCGGGCGCGTGGTTCTCCTATGACAGCGTCCGGATCGGCCAGGGCCGCGAGAATGCCAAGACCTATCTCAGCGAACATCCCGAAATGTCCGATCGGCTCGAACAGGCCATCCGTACGCGCACCGACAAGGTCGCTGAGGAAATGATGGCCGGTCCCGAACCGGATGACGACGACGATATGTGATCTTTTCGGCGGCGTGTTCCGCGCAGGAAGCCGCGCCGCAACAACTGGAAAGGCCCGCCTGCGTCGGCGGGCCTTTCATGTTTTGGGTCCGCGTCGGGGGGCGGGCGGGAAGGCGGCGCTTTTTTTCAAACAGGTCGTCACGTTCATCACTTTTCAGGGGCGAGATGGCCACGCGTTGGGGTCGACAACCCGGGTCGATCGGCTAGCCTGAGCCAAATGCAGGAGCACAGCATATGACGATCACCGTTCACCACCTTGAAAATTCACGCTCGCAACGGATCATCTGGCTGCTTGAGGAGCTTCGGCTGCCCTATGAAATCAAGCGATACGAGCGGAACAAGAAGACGATGCTCGCCCCGCCCGAACTGAAACAGGTTCACCCGCTCGGCAAATCGCCCGTGATTGATGACGACGGCATCGTCGTCGCCGAAACCGGGGCGATCGCCGAATATCTGGTCGAAAAAGCTGATGGCCGGATGGGGCCGGGGCCGCACCGCGAGTCTGTGCTGCGCTACCGCCACTTCATCCATTATGCCGAAGGGTCGATGATGCCACCGCTCTTCGCGATGCTGGTTGTCGGGCGGATTCCGCTGTTCGGCAAGGCAGCGCTGAAACGCCTGTCGCCGATGTTCGACGTCCATCTCGATTATCTCGAAGCCGAACTCGCCTCACGGCCCTGGTTTGCCGGCGACGAGATCAGCGCCGCCGATGTGATGATGAGCTTCCCGCTCGAAGCTGCCCGGTCGCGGGCTGGTCTCGACGGGTCACGCCCGGCAATCACCGCGTGGCTCAACAAAATCCATGCGCGTCCGGCCTACCAAGCCGCCCTCGCCAAAGGCGGGCCTTACGCCTACGCGTAACGTCCGCGCGCTATTCGCCGTTACTTGGGGGCAAAGCTGTCCCGCTCGGGCGTAACCGGCGGCGCGATGGGCCGCACATCCGGTTCGGCCTCGGCAGGATTATCGAGCTGCCCTTCCCAGCGCGCGACCACCACGCTCGCCACAGCATTGCCAACGACATTGGTCGCGGTGCGGCCCATGTCGAGGAACTGGTCGACCGCCAGGATCAGCAGAATGCCCGCCTCCGGGATGTTGAACTGCGCCAGCGTACCAGTGATCACCACCAGGCTGGCACGCGGCACCCCGGCGATGCCCTTGCTGGTGATCATCAGGATCAGCAGCATCTGGATCATCGTCCCCCAGCTGAGATCGATGCCATAGGCCTGGGCGATGAAGATCGACGCGAACGTCATATACATCATCGATCCGTCGAGATTGAATGAATAGCCAAGCGGCAACACGAAGCTCGCAATCTTGGGCGGCACACCGAACCGGTCGAGCGCATCGAGCGTGCGTGGATAGGCAGCCTCGGACGAAGCGGTGGAGAAACCGAGCAGGATCGGATCGCGCAGATAGCGGATCAGGGTGCCGGTGCGCGTCCCGATCACCAGAAAACAGGCACCGAGCAGGAACGCCCACAGCACGAACAGCCCGAGGTAGAAACTCCCCATGAAGATCGCGAGATCGCCGACGATTTTGACGCCGTTGGTCGCCAGCGCCTTGGCGATCGCGCAGAACACAGCGATTGGCGCGGCCAGCATGACATAGCCGGTGACGGTCAGCATCACCGCGACCAGTGCTTCCATCCCGCGCACCAGCGGCGCGCCGGCTTCTCCCACCGCGGCCAGCCCGACGCCGAAGAAGAGCGAGAAGACCACAAGCTGCAGGATGTCATTCGTCGTCATCGCGTCGAGCGCGCTGGTCGGGATGATGTGGATCAGGAACTTCGCCAGATCGAATGCCGAACGATCGACCCCGCTCGTCGCATCGGCCGCGGGCAGCGCCAGGTTCACGCCGACGCCAGGCTGGAGCAGATTGACCATCAAAAGCCCCAGCGTCAGCGATACAAGGCTGGCGCTGACAAACCACAGAAACGCCTTCAGCCCGATCCGCCCGATCGCGCTGCCGGTGCCCATATGCGCAATGCCAACGACCAGTGTGGAGACGACCAGCGGGGCGATGATCATTTTGATCAGGTGCAGGAACATCTGCGTTGGAATGTCGAGATAATAGGCCGCATCCTTCAGCCGCGCGACACCCTCGGGCGTCCCGCTCCAGCTGGCGTTAAGCGCCCAGCCGAGCAGCCCGCCGAGCACCAGCGCGCCCATGATGTACCACGTCAGTCGCTTGCCCACGCAATATCCCCTGAAGTCTGTTGCTGCGCAGCGAAGGGGATTGTCGCGTCCGGGTCAAGCACTTCGCTCGATTCGTGCACCGCTCTAGTGCTTCGCCGCGTGCGCGGGGAGGGGGGATTGCCGCCGCCGGGGTGCGCGCCGTATCGCTGGTCTTCCAAAACCGGAGACCGTTATGTCGATTTCGCGCCGCCAGTTGATTGCCGCCAGCGCCGCACTGCCGCTGATCGGGGTGCCTGCGCTGTTGCGCGCCGCCGAACCCGATCTGTCGGCGCTGAGCGACATCACCACCGGTGCCGCGCAGATCAGCACCGCCGAACGCCAGTCGCGGATCGCGCGCGCTCAGGTACTCATGCGGGCGAATGGCATCGGCGCGGTGCTGATCGAGCCCGGCGCGAGTCTCACCTATTTCACCGGCGTTCGCTGGGGCCGCAGCGAGCGGCTGACCGCCGCGATCATCCCGGTCGAAGGCGACCCGTGCATCGTCACGCCGTTTTTCGAGGAGCCATCCATCCGCCAGTCGCTGGCCATCCCAGCCGAGGTGCGGGTGTGGCAGGAGGACCAGAACCCGCTTGAGCGAGTCGCCGGATTTCTGCGCGATCGCAAGCTGACGGGCAAACCCGTCGGGATCGAGGAAACCGCGCGCTTCTTTGCGTTCGATGGCCTGGCGCGCGTGCTGCCATCGGCAAAACTCATGTCGGCGAACCCGGTCGTTCGTGGCTGCCGGATGATCAAGACCACGGCTGAAATCGCGCTGATGCAGGCCGCTGCCGATGTGACGATGGCTGCCTATCGCTGGACCCATCCTCGGATCGAAGGCGGGATGACCCCGGCCCAGATCGGTGCGCTGATGACAGCGGCGACCCGCAAACTGGGCGGCAATCCCGAATTCGCGCTCGTCCTGATTGGCGAGGCAGCGGCCTATCCGCATGGCAGCAGCGCGCCGCAGCGGGTGGGTGACGGGCAGATCGTGCTGATGGATTGCGGCTGCTCGGTGCAGGGTTATCAGTCCGACATTTCCCGCACCTTCGTCCATGGCACCGCTAGCATAGGGCAGCGCAAAGTGTGGGGCGATGTCGCCCGCGGTCAGCAAATCGCCAATGCCGCAGCACAGATCGGTACCCCGGCGGGCGCAGTCGATGATGCGGTTCGGCGGTTCTACGAAAGTGCAGGCTATGGCCCCGGATACAAACTCCCCGGCCTGTCGCACCGCACCGGCCACGGCATCGGCATGGACGGGCATGAGCCGGT
>CAZYOU010000176.1:0-3619 GCA_964649315.1 uncultured Stakelama sp.
CCAGACCTGCGCGCCCATGCCGTCCGCCGCGCCGTCCCGCAGCGCATCCGTCAGCCGTTCGGCGAAATAGAGCGGGCTGGGGCGGCCGACATAATGTTCGAGCAGATCGTCGAATTGCGCGTGAAAGGCGGGGTCGGCCTTGGCGCGGTTATATTCCGCCTCCAGCTCAAGCACGAGCGGCATCAGCGTTTCGGCGACGTAGCGCCCACCGAACTGGCCGAAATGACCGCGATCATCGGGCTGTGCGCGAAAGCTATTGGGGGCGGGGGAAGGAGGGGCGTTCATGATGCGGCACAGGCTTTAAGGAACGCGGCGATCTTGTCCATATCCTTGATGCCGGGGGCGGATTCGACACCTGAAGAGACGTCGACGATCTCGGCCCGGGTCAGCGCGATCGCCTCGCCGACATTGGTGGCATCGAGCCCGCCGGAGAGCGCCCAGGGCAGCGGATGCCGAAACCCGTCGAGCAGCGCCCAATCGAATCGCACGCCCATGCCGCCGGGCAGCGCCGATCCCTCAGGCGTTTTGGCGTCGTACAGGATCCGGTCGGCTGCGCCGTCAAAGGCGCGGGCGCTGTTCAGATCGGCCCGCGCGCGGACCGCCACCGTCGCCCAGATGTCGCGCCCGGTTCGATTGCGCAGCGCCGCCGCACGCGCGGGGGTTACCTTGTGCAACTGCAGAGTCGTCAGATTGCCGGCAGCAATGGCGGCGTCGACCAGCGCGTCATCGGGATCGACGAACACGCCCACCCGCCCAACATGATCGGGGATCCTCGCCGCAAGCGCGCTGGCCTGCCCGAGGGCAAGGTTGCGGGGGGAGGGGGCGAAGAACATCAGGCCGATATGGCCGACCCCATTGCTGACGGCGACATCGACCGTCTCGGGCGTCGAAAGACCGCAGATTTTGGCGAGCGCTGGCATCACCGCGACTTAAGCGTTCACTTGCCCGGCGTCACCCCGGCTTTTGCGTCGTACAGTGGCTCAGCGGATCGGTGCTCAGCGATAGGCCTGCATGGCATCGACTGCCGGAGACTGGCGCAGAATCCGGGCCATCGGATCGATCACCACATGCGCTCCCTGCGGTACCGCGACGGACCCGTGTCCGTCGGGCATCTCGACCCGCACCAGTGCATCGCCGATCTTCACCTCTATCGGCATGGGAAAAGGCTTATTGCCCGCAATATTCCACTCGAGCGTCAGCGTTCCCGCCTTTTGCTGAGAGACCAACTCGGGCAGGGGTGCCTGACGCAGGTAAATGTCAAAAAACCAGCGATAATCCTTGCCGGTGGCCTGATTTACCAGCGTTTCGAACTCGGTGCTCGATCCGAAGCGCGGGGTGAAATTGCCGGGTTTGGGATCCGGCCGACCGTAAACGAGCCGCCGGGTTGCATCGAAAAAAGCCGCGTCGCCGATCAGCCAGCGCAGTGTGTGCAGCGTCCAGCTACCCTTGGTATAGATGTCACCCGCCGGGCCGCCCTTGGCCGTTTCATACACCTCTTCCTCTGTGCGGATCGTGCCTGAAATGATCGGCGCGCGATTTTCGATCTTGCCACGTTGCGCGTCCATCATGGTCGCATAGCGCGCATCGCCTTCGCGCCACTGGCCGTAGAGTGGCTGCATATAGCTGCCGAACCCCTCATGCAGCCAGTAATCGTCCCAGTTGGCGGCGGTCAGCTGGTTGCCGAACCATTCATGCGCGAATTCGTGCTGGAACAGCCAGTCGAACCCGTCGATCGATTTGGCATATCCATTGCCATAAGCGTTGATCGTCTGGTGCTCCATGCCGAGATGCGGGGTTTCGACAACGCCGACCTTTTCGTCGCCAAACGGATAAGGGCCGATCATGCTTTCGAAAAAATCGAGCGTCGGGGCGAATTCGGCGAACAATGCCTCGGCCTGTTGCCGCTCACCCGGCAGATACCAATAGCTCATCGGGATGCTGTTGCCGTACCGGCTATGATAGGTGCCGGACACTTGTTCATACGGCCCGACATTGATGGCGATGGCATAGGTGTTGGGCCGCTTGACCCGCCAGTTCCATGTCGTACGGCCGTCGCGGAGCGTTTCCGTTCCCAGCAGGACGCCATTCGACGGTGCGGACAGCCCCTTTGGCACGGTAATATGGAGCGTCACCTGACCCGGCTCCCCGGTAGGGAAATCGAGACACGGCCAGAAGAGATCGCAACCATAGCCTTCTGATGTCGAGGCAACCCAGGGCTCACCATTCTTGGTTTTCGCCCAGACGAACCCGTCATCCCAAGGCGCACGCACGGCGACATGCGGCGTGCCGCCATAGCGCAGGCGGGCAGTAACTTGCCTTCCAGCCGCCACCATGGCCGGGAGCCGCACGACGAGTTGCCCGGCCGGATTGGTCCAGGCGGTCGCGGGCAGGGCGCGACCGTCGATATCGATCGCTGACACCGGCAGGTTACGATCGAGATCGATCACGAGCCGATCGATGGGCGCCTTGGCGGTGAATGCCAGCGTCGCCGTGGCGGCAATTGCTTCGCGCTCAGGGAAAATCTCGATCGCGAGGTCCGCGCTGTCGAATTGCAGCTTGGCTTGTTCGGGGTCGATAACGCCGCCTGATTTCTGCGTCTGCTCCGTCAGCGGCGGTTCGCCCTTTTTGGGCGGCGCGGCGGCGACGAGGGCCAACAATGCGAATCCTGCCGCAACCCGATTGATGCGGCGGTGCCACGCACCATATAAGAAGCAATGGGCGTCCCGATCGGGCGCCGCCGGAGACTTCATGACCAACACCTATCCCGTATTGCCGCTGCGCGACATTGTCGTTTTTCCAAACATGATCGTGCCGCTGTTCGTCGGCCGCGACAAGTCCGTCGCTGCGCTGGAATCCGCGATGACTGGTACGAAGGAAATTTTCCTCGTCGCCCAGCTTGATCCCAGTGAAGACGATCCCGACCGCGACGATCTGTACGATATCGGCGTCACCGCCGTTGTATTGCAGCTCCTGAAGCTGCCCGACGGCACCGTCCGCGTGCTTGTAGAGGGGAAACGCCGCGCCAAGTTGACCGGCATGTCGGCGCAGGACGGTCATCTTACTGCTGAAATCGATATGCTCGATCCCGAAGAGCTCGCTGAAGGCGCTGACGCGCCAGAAATGTCGCGCGACATGGCGGCGCTGATGCGCTCGGTGGTCGATCAGTTCGAGAATTACGCGAAGCTCAACCGCAAACTGCCCGCCGAAACTGCGGTGCAACTGGGCGAGATCGACGATCCCTCGCGGCTTGCCGATGCGATTGCCGCTAATATCCAGGTAAAAGTCGCCGACAAGCAATCGCTGCTGATCGAGAGCGATCCGCAAAAGCGCCTCGAAATGGTTTTCGCCTTCATGGAGGGCGAGCTCGGTGTACTGCAGGTCGAAAAGAAGATCCGCAGCCGCGTGAAGCGCCAGATGGAAAAAACCCAGCGCGAATATTACCTCAACGAGCAGCTAAAGGCGATCCAGCGCGAGCTTGGCAATGAGGGCGAGGAGGGTGAGGGCGACGAAATCGCCGAGCTGACCCAGAAGATCGCCACCCTGAAGCTTTCCAAGGAAGCGCGTACCAAGGCGACCACCGAGCTGAAGAAGCTGAAGACGATGGCGCCGATGTCGGCCG
>CAZYOU010000177.1:0-3445 GCA_964649315.1 uncultured Stakelama sp.
ACGTCCTTCTTGCTGAACAGCCGGTAGAAGATCGATTTGACCGGCGGCAGCGCGCCCGCGACCGAGCCGACCACCAGCCGCTCGAGCGCGCTTTCGTCCAGTACTTTCAGCGCGGTGGGCAGCAGCGCAGATGCGGAGATGGTGAACAGCATCCGCGTGCCCGAATCAGCGACCTGATGCGCCAGTTCGGCCGGGGTGTAGAGCGGTGAAAAATTCACCACCGTCGCGCCCAGTTTCAGGATGCCATAATAGGCGGCGAGATAGTGCGGCACATTGGGCAGAAACAATCCGATCCGGTCACCCGGGCCATAGCCAAGCGCGTGCAGCCCCTTGGCGACGCGGTTCGCGCCATCCAGCGTTTCGGCATAGCTGTAATGCCGCCCGAGAAAGTCGATTAGCGGCGCATTGCCGTTTTGCTGCGCGGATTGATCGAACAGATCGACCATCGATAGCGGCGGGAAGGGGCGATCCCATGAACCGGGGTGGCGATAGGCGGTGCGCCAGACAGTCTCGTGCGTTTCCATTTACACAGGTGTAAGCAGCCCCGAAACAAGGCGCAAGGCAGAGCTTAAATAGGCTGAAAGATCAGGCGAACCGCTTCGACGTCCAGGTGACAAGGACGGAAATGGCGACCAGGCCGATATCGAAAGCCGCCCGCACCTCGCGCGGGGTCGGATCGCCCACCTCGTGCGTGATAACGCGGATATCCGCCGACGGATGGCGAACGGACATCGCCACCAGCAGCAGAGCACAACCAGCCAGAACAATACGACGATTACGCATGGCGCATCGACCTCCTGAAGTCATGCATACCTGACTTTACATCAGTGAGCAAGAGGGTGTTCAGGCGGCAATCGCCATATCGTATCGCACGCGGTCGCGCCCGTCGCTCTTGGCGGCGAACAAGGCCCGATCGGCACGACGATAGAGTTTTTTCCAATCGATTTCGGTATTTAACGGCCCCGTGCTCGCGCCGATGCTGGCCGTTACTGTCAGGTCGAATGGCATCCTTTCGGCGCGCAGCCGATCGAGGATGGTCGCTGCATCAATCGCGTGTTCGGTGGGCAAAAGGATGGCGAATTCCTCGCCGCCGATTCGCGCGACCAGCGCTTCGGCGGGGACGGACGCGCGCAATGAACGGGCGAAGACGCGCAACACTTCATCACCGCCATCATGCCCGATCGTTTCGTTGACGGCCTTGAAATGATCAAGATCGGCAATCAGCAGCACCTGATCGCCCGGTCGCCCGATGGCGCGGGTCAGGAATGAGCGCCGATTGAGCAGGCCGGTGAGCGGGTCGATATCCGCCAGCGTCCGCGCGGCGAGTTCACGTACCCGGGCATCGTCCCGCTCAAGGCTGAGCAGCCGTACACGGTGCGAAATCGCGAGCGACGATAACAGCGCCTCGCTCGTCATCGCGAGAATGGTCGAGTTATCGACCCAGAAATTCCAGTCGATGAAGTTCAGGCCGTTGGCAACGCGCAGACCCGCGAAGAAGATCGGGGCTGCCCAGGCGATGGTGACAATCCAGAAGAACCGGCTCTTGGTATGCCATGCCCGCCACAGAATGGGCGGCACCAGGGCAACGACGCCAAGGAACGACAGGACATAAATCCGTTGCAGGATGAACGACTGCCAGGGCACCAGCGTCGCAAACAGTGCGGCGCTGACCAGCAGCCCTGCGCAAACGATCTTGATCGCCGGGGAGAGCCAGCCCGCGCACACCTCCGGCTCGAAATAGGCGCGCGCAAAGAGCAGGGCCGATGCTGCGGACAAGCCAAGCACAAGGTAATTCAGCCGAATGCGATAGATGTCGGGAATATCCGGCCAGATCCAGGCAAACACCCCCGATGACGATACCGCATAGATGGCCAGCGCGCCGACCATCACGCAATAAATCAGCTGGAACGGGTGCCGCATGGCGCGCCACATCGCCAGATTATGCAGGATCAGCGAAACGCATAATCCGCCAAAGGCAGCGTAGAGCGCGGCCAACAACAGGTTCAGCGCCGCACTTTCCTGCAAGCTCATCACCTGCGCGCCAATTACGATGCCGCGGGGATTGCCTGCGCCTTCCACCTTCCACATCAGGCCCACCAGCGGCGTGTCCCGCGCTGGCAGAACCTGTTCGACAATCGCGCCTAGCTGAAGATGCCGCGACACGTCTTTCTGCGCCATTGGCAGGGCGATAATGGTGCCATCGGCATAGCGGCCGTACAGCGTCGTCCGCTCTTGCCAGCTTGCCGCCGTGCGCACCGCGATGGGCGCAGAAGGCGTTGACCAGCTGGGCAAGGTCCGCGCGATCACCCAGTAATCGCCGGGGACGAAGCCAGCTTGGCGTTTACCGCAATCGAAACGTGCATCGGGGCTGAATTGTGCGCGGGCCGTTTCACCGGCCACCAGCGGCTTGACGCATAGCGTCAAGGGAGGATTATCGAGCGCGTTCTGGGCCTGGGCGGGGCCGGGGTTCAACCCTACCACTAACGCCATCGCGGCTATAATAAGGCCAACAACACGCCGCCAATGGATGAAACGCCCGGATATCATCCCATCGGCGATAACCGGTTATAGCAAAGATTGGGTAAAGACCGGCCGGCTGGTCGGCGGGAATGCACCCACCGTCCAGCCGGTCCGTTCCTGCGGTTAGCGTGCGGTAGTGGCGCGGCTGACCACGGCAATCTGAACGTCACCCGATGCAGCGGCGATACGCTGATCGAGCTGGCGGCGGGCATCGGCCATGGCGGCGGCACGGCATTCTTCCGTATCACGCATGAACATAACGCTGCGGCGATCCTTGGACACACAGACTTGACGCGCGGCGCGGCCGATGCGTGCTTCGATCTTGCTGCGCCCTTCGGCGGTGAGCAGATCGCCACGATCGATCATGACGACGCGGCGTTCCTGAATGATGGTTTGGCCGATGGCCGGTGTAACGATGCTAAGGGCCAGCGCGGCGAGCGCAGGCGTGCGAAATGATTTCATGAACATGATTGATCTCCTGGGGATGGGGCGAACATGTCCGCGGTCTGCGCCGCGTGACGCCGCTCCCCTAGCCGCGAGCCGAGTCAGCGACGTGACCGGATGGCGACAGGCTGGGGAAGAAATTACGACAGTTATACTGCCATAGTGACACCGTTCCGACACAAAGCGTGCGCCCGGTCCGGCCAAAAAAAGGGCGACCCGCAGGCCGCCCTTTGTTTGTTTCAACCGATTGATGTCGAAATGTTATTTTACTTCGATCTTCTCGGCCTTGCCCTTCTTTTTTGGCTTTTTGGGGGCTGCCGGGATGATTTCGAAGGCGAGCGCATTGTCCTTCAGTTTCACCGTCACCTCGCCGCCATGAACGAGCTTGCCGAACAATAATTCTTCGGCGAGCGGCTGCTTGATCTTTTCCTGGATCAGGCGGCCCATCGGGCGGGCACCGTAGAGCTTGTCATAGCCCTTG
>CAZYOU010000178.1:0-3433 GCA_964649315.1 uncultured Stakelama sp.
CTCTCTGGCGACGGTATGGGGCTAATGAGAGTGATTCGCAACCATTTATTGCGTCGCATTCGCACAAAGCGTTGCGCGCACGATCTGTGTTGGGGGGCGTACCCGGCTGTATCACCCAAAACCGGACGGGTGGCGTCAAAGCCAGCTCGATATCTGTTCGAGCGGCTTTTTACGCAGCGCGTGGAGCGGCACGGTGGCATCAGGAGCGGCATGGCCCGCCACGACGATCATCATCGCCTTTTCCGACGCGGGGCGCTGGCAAACGCGGTTCAGGAAACGCATCGGATTGGGTGTGTGGGTGAGCGTGACGATGTTGGCGGCATGGAGCGCCGCGAGCAGAAAGCCGGTGGCGATACCGACGCTTTCGTTGACATAGTAGTTCTGCACATCGTCCCCGGGGTCGATCCCCCCGCGACGCTGGCCGAACACGACAATCAACCAGGGGGCGATTTCGAGATAGCTCTTGTCGGCATCGGTGCCGAGGGGGCCAAGCGCGGCGAGCCATTCATCGCCCGCCTTGCCGGCATAAAAGGCTCGTTCTTCTTCCTCGGCCGCGGCCCGGATCGCTGCCTTGATCGACGGCGATCCGATGACCGCGAAATGCCAAGGCTGGTGGTTGGCACCCGATGGTGCAGTACCCGCCGCTTCGATCGCGGCCTCGATGACGGCGCGGGGTACCGGCGTGTCGCTGAAATACCGGCAGGTGCGCCGCGTGCGCAAATGATCGCGCAGTTCTGTCGCTCGGGCGATGCGGTCTTTGTCGGATAGGGTGGCGAGCCCGGGCCAGGGCATGGCAGGATGATCGATCATCCCGCTGTCATACAATGCTCACCACGTACCGGGCCAGAGTCGCGGTGCCATGCCGTCGCCGAAATGGTCTCTATTCAATCGCGCCGTGCGGTCAGCTTGGCGACCATCGCGATTGGTGCAGCAACGAGAAAGATGTGGCGCAGCAGCGGGCCGATGATGTCGACCGGCGTGGTACCCGGCATCCGGTCGGGAAAGCGCAGCGGCAGCACCACCCAGATCATGATGAAACCCAGGATCATGCCATAGCCGAAAATGCTGATCTCCGGGGTGCTGTTGACGAGGGGGATGCGCGCAGCGGCAATCAGATACACTAGCACCATTGCCATGATGATGCCGAAATGGACGGCGCCGCCAATGATCAGCAGCTGCTGGTCATTGGCGATTTTCGCCGGATCGACGACCGCGGCGGCAATGGCGCGCAAGACGCTTTCAGGGGTGGCACCCGCCAGATGCGCCAATGCGATCTGCCCGCCCAGATCGGCAATCCCGGCGAGCAATGTGCCCCCAATCAAGGCGAGGATGAACCCCAACACGCTGTAAGACGTTGGCTTTGCTGGAATATACCATGATCCGCTCGATGCCGATGTCATTACGCGATGCCCCCGAATCCTACGTTAACCATAACATTCGGATCGTTTCGGGTCCAGTCAGGCGATGTAACAACGGATGTTCGCTTGCCCAATCCGGGACAGTTATGCGGGCGGCCGGGATGGGCGGGGTTCAGCGCAGCCATCCCCGTCGATCCGCATGAAGCGACAGCATCAGCAGGGCGACAGCGATCGCGACCACCATCGTCAGCACCACGATTTGGCCGGTGCCAAAGGCCGCAAAAACCCCCTGCGTGATGTCGCCAATGTACAGCGCGACATAGCCGACGAGTGACATGCCGAGCAGCGTGGTGGCCGTTCGCTGGCTGATCAGCAACAAAATGCTACCGGCCAAGCCCCCAAACACGCCGATCGCGAACATGATCGTCATCCAGCCGGGCAGCGATGCGTAGAGCGTTGCCTGCGCCGCCGTCATCCCCTTGGCCATCAGCATCGCCGGGGTCGCCGACGCCTGCCCCCAGAATTGAATCACCCCGAATGCGTTCCAAGCGAGGCCCATTGCGGTAACCGCGCGGATCAGGATCGGCATCGATGCCGTCGTGGTCGTGGTCATGTCGCATCTCCATCATCGGGCCGATCGAACGGATCGGCTTTCCGGAATGGAGACGGACGAGGTCGTGCAAAATCGACGGCGCGTCGAAAAAATTATGCCGCCGGGCTGCCCATCAGCGTCGGGAAGAACCCCTGATGCGCCGTACGCAGATCCGCGAGGCTGACGACATGGTCGGTCGTGGGGCATTCGACAATCAGGCGATTGGCGATCGTCCGCCCGATGCGCTCAACATTGACGCCGGCATCGATCGACGCGTGCAGGAAATCATTGAGCAGTTCGTCGCGCACAGTGGCGACGTACAGACCCTGATCCTCAGCGAAATAGGTGGGCGCGAGACCATAGGGCAGCGGCGCGCTGATCATGGCGCCGATATTGCCGGCCAACGCCATTTCCGCGATCGCGACGATCAAACCGCCATCGGACACATCGTGTACCGCGCTGAGCGCGCCCTTGCCGATCCAGCCCCGGACGAATTCCCCGTTGCGGCGTTCGGCCGCCAGGTCGACGCGGGGCGGGGGGCCTTCTTCACGACCGTGGAGCTCGCGCAGCCACAGCGACTGGCCCAGATCATGCCGTGGCTCACCGATCAGGACGATGACGTCGCCGGTACCCTTGAAGGCGATCGTGGCTGATTTGGTCCAGTCGGCCAGCAGCCCGACGCCACCGATCGCGGGGGTAGGCAGAATGGCCGATCCGCTGCCGTCGTCATTCTTGGTTTCGTTGTAAAGTGACACGTTGCCACTAACGATCGGGAAGTCGAGCGCGGCGCAGGCAGCCGCCATGCCTTCGATGCAGCCGACGAATTGCCCCATGATTTCGGGTCGCTGCGGGTTGCCGAAATTCATGCAATCAGTCGTGGCGAGCGGCGTCGCACCGACCGCGGAGAGATTGCGATAAGCCTCTGCGATGGCCTGTTTGCCGCCTTCCACCGGATCAGCATAGCAGTAGCGCGGAGTGCAATCCGTGGTGATGGCGAGTGCCTTGTTCGTCCCGTGCACGCGCACCACCGCTGCATCGCCGCCGGGCGGCTGGACGGTGTCGCCGCCGACCTTCTGGTCATATTGCTCCCAGATCCAGCGGCGGCTGGCGATGTCTGGTGAGGCCATCAGCTTCAGCAAATCCGCCGCAACGTCTTTCGTCTCGGGCACGTTGACCAAAGCTTTGGCGGGCGGGGTCGGCATCCAGGGCCGGTCATAGGCCGGTGCATCATCGGCAAGCGGCCCCAGCGGAATATCGGCGACGGTTTCGCCGTGATGTACCAGCACCATTCGGCCCGTATCCGTAACCTCGCCGATGACGGCGAAGTCGAGCTCCCATTTGCGGAAAATAGCTTCAGCGAAATCCTCACGGCCGGGCTTGAGCACCATCAGCATGCGCTCCTGGCTTTCGCTCAGCATCATTTCGTACGCGGTCATGCCGGTTTCGCGCTGCGGCACCTTGTCCATGTCGAGCCGGATGCCAA
>CAZYOU010000179.1:0-3379 GCA_964649315.1 uncultured Stakelama sp.
CCGACGAAAGATCTCCGCCAGCTCCGCACTGCCCAGCGTGTAGACCCGCTCAATGCTGGAATGGTCTGTCGGGGGATCGAACAGCGCCGCACGCTGACCGGGGGTGAGGATGGTTTTGCCCGCCATGTGCGATTCCCGATTTCAGGTGTCACTTATTCATATTGAGAACCCTTTATCATCCATAGACAAAATGACGGATTATGTGACACTATCGTGTCCAATGGCAGGGTGCTGGCAACCGCGCTCCATAAACGGACGTATAGGTGACATGCTGATTGGATATGCTCGCGTCTCGAAGGCAGATGGATCGCAGACCCATGACCTGCAACGCGATGCACTGGTTGCCGCCAGTGTCACCGCCGACGACATCTATGAAGACAGCGCCTCGGGTCGCCGTGACGATCGGCCCGGACTTGATGCATGTATGAGGGCATTGCGTGCAGGCGACACGCTCGTCATTTGGAAACTGGATCGCCTCGGCCGCGACCTGCGCCATTTGGTCAATACCGTTGCCGAGCTGACCACGCGCGAGATCGGTTTGAAGGTTCTGGCTGGCGAAGGCGCCTCGATCGACACCACGACTGCCAATGGCCGCCTCATATTCGGTATCTTCGCCGCGCTGGCAGAATTCGAGCGCGAACTGATTGTCGAACGCACCAAGGCAGGCCTTGCCGCTGCCCGTGCCCGTGGACGGAAAGGTGGCCGGCCTTTCAAAATGACTGCGGCGAAATTGCGCTTGGCTCAGGCATCAATGGGCAAGCCGGAGACCGTCGTAGCCGACCTTTGTGCAGAAATCGGCATTACCCGGCAAACCCTTTACCGCTTCGTCGATCCTAAGGGGCAATTGCGCGCTGAGGGCGAACGCTTGCTGGGTCGGGGGAAAGGCCACGTTTGACGGAACCGACGCGAGATCCGCGATTGGCCGACCGAGAACGGACACCTGAAAGCGGTCGTTGATAATAGTGCAGATCGGTAGTGACGATCCTATGACCGCTTACTTCTTCAATTCCCGTTGGAAGAAGGCGGTGACGTCCCGGCTGAACACCTCGTGGAACGCGCGACGATCGAAGCCTACGGGGTCGGCGCAAATTTGTTCGGTGCCGAACCAGTGCATCACCATGATGATCGCCCGCAATCGCAGGCCGCACGGAGCGAGGAATGAAAAGTGTCCGGCGTTCGCCACTTCGTGGAATTCGGGCGGCGTTGCCATGGCGGAGCGGATCTCAGCGGGGCTGTCATCGACCACATCATCCCGCTCAGCGGCCCAGAGCTGGAACGGTATGCTCACCTTGGCCAAGGATTCGCGGTCAAAGCTATATCCGATGGCGGGCGCGGCGATGACGGCGGCTTTGACCCGGGAATCATGGACCCAGGTCACGTGTCGTTGCTTGCCTAGATCCTCCAGCGACAGCCCCTGCCGCTTGATATAACGGCAGCTCCAAGCCTGCGGATGATTGCGGCAATAGTCCTCGCCAAGCCACATCTTCGGCTCGGCCCCGGCGATAACCAGCGCGGTAAAGCCACCCGCCGAATGGCCGAACATGCCGATCCGTTGCGGATCTATGCTGGCGTGGCGCGGCCAACTGGTCAGCATGTAGTCAATCGTGCGGGCGATATGGCGCGGGCGAGCATAAAGTTGTGTGCCTCTGCCGACGGCACTGATATCGCGGTAATTGTCCCCGGTGTGGTTCACGGCAACGACGACAAAGCCCGCCTCGGCCAGAGCCACAGCGGTATCGACATGGCCCTCGGCGCTGCCACCGGTGCCGTGCGAGAAGACGATCATCGGCAGCTTACCTGCGCCCATTGGCCCGTCCGGATACCAAATGCGCAAATCCAGCGGCGGATGGCCCGGATCGGGCGCACTGGCCATAACCATGGCCACACCGGGCGTTGGCTCAGGTTTGCCGCCCAGCACCAGCAGCGCCACCAAAGAGACAAGCAATACCAGGCTGGCGAGCACGATCGTCGCTATTCGCTTCATGACGCGGCCACCGGTATCCAGATCTGAGCGCTGCCGGTGAGGGTGTCCAGTCCTGGGCGATGATCCTGGGCGGCAACGCGGCTGAAGCTCGGCAAAGGCAGCAGCCGGTGGCGCGACCCGGGCATCCAGATACCGAAGATATAATCATAGGCCGCCGAAATGTTATGGAATGGCCCCTCGAAGGTGAACACGAGATAGGTGCCGCCTGCCAGGGTGCGCCGGGCCAGGCCTTCGGCAACATCCTGCCCCGGCGCTATGCAGATCGCCGCCATAAAACCGAGCACCCCGCCCATCACCGCATCATCGTTCTCCGAGATGCCAATGCGGTCGCATTCGGCAAAGTTGGCGAACCCGGTGATGCGGACAAGTGCTTCCCACAGCTGCGGAATCCGTGTCCGGCCGGCTCCATCGAAGCTGGCTTCCACGCCCGCGACATCGAATGCCTCGATCGTTTCGAGACTCGGCGGTACCTTGCCAAGGCCGGGAAACATGGCCAGCGCCGCCTCGCTGATCGGTGCAGAGGACAGCCAGGGCACATCGCGGCCCCGCGCTCTGTATAGCGCCGGTGAGGTATGATAGACGCGTCGAAAGGCGCGGGTGAAGGCGGCCTGCGATTCAAACCCGGCTTCAAGCGCGATCACTAGGATCGAGGTCCGCGAATGGAGCAGCGCCGATGCCGCCTGTGTGATCCTTCGGCGGCGTACATAGTCCATCACCGGCATGCCGAAGCGCACACGGAACAGGCGATGGAAATGATACTCCGACAGTGCCGACTGTGCCGCCACTTTGGCGAGGGTCAGCTCATGGCCGATGTTGCGTTCGATGTAATCGACACCGCGCATCAAACGCTGCCAAATTCGGTCGGGAGTCGGCATGGTCTTCTGGACTATCATGCTTTGCCGCTAGCATGGCAATCGCGGCCATGTTTGACCGCGATTGCGGAATTCGATGCTGGCGAGAAATCGGTCTCGGCGAGCTCGCCTAGGCCCCAAACCCCGAAACAAGCAGACCGTCCGGACACCACTCAACCCTTGCCGGACACGAAGGCGGACGGTTTGGATTAGCTTAGCGTACGTTTACGACCAGATTCTGCGATGCCCCCATATCTCGCCGATTGCCGCCGTTGCCGTGCAACAAGAGAATGGCCGGGGCGGTGGAATCGTCAGCCTTCCAGTAACTCGCAGCGATCTCGACCTGATCCGATGTCGTCAACCGGATTTCGGTGGCGGGCGCGGGGGCAGGTTCAACCGACGCGTTGGTCGCGCCAGTCATTGCCGAACCAACAACCCAGATGCCGGTAAGTCCGGCAATCAAAGCCAGCATCCCCATACAGCCCAATCGTGTTCGCCACGTTAGGAATGATCGCCTTCTTGCCTTTGAGGACATTTCAACCTT
>CAZYOU010000180.1:0-3238 GCA_964649315.1 uncultured Stakelama sp.
CCATGGCCGCGTAACTTAAACCAAACGGCCTCCGGTGATCCCGGTGCAGTTCAGACCATCCGGCGATAGCGGGATATGCCGAGATGCCGGTCCTTTGAACAAGCTCGTTGCGATATGCCCGACACATTGCGGCCCCTGCAACCATCTCCGCCGACAACGGGACAATGAGGCTGTCATGGATCGGCAGGCACACGATACCTTGAGCTGTCAGGTCATTGATCGCGGCATCAATGATTTCGCTGTCTATGAACTGTAGCTCCATGCCCCTGCCGCTCCGAAGCCAAGGCTTGATTGGCTTGAACGCCCGCTCGATCCTGGCAATGAAACCAGCGTAGTCAGAGGATGATAGAAATTGTGATGAGAGCGCTTGCGGACGCCTGAGGCGGGCATGGGGCGCAGAGTTCACGAGTTGGCTGAACGCCCGCTTCGTCGCTCCCCGATATTTGCCGAGATCGATCCCGTCGATTTCATATGGGTCACGGTCGACCGCCAATGGGCTGCCTGACAGGTGATAGCACAGACGTGGATGATACGCTGTAAAGTCCAGTTCGACCGTGACCTCTCCATCGATCAGAATACGGGTGCGGTCATGCTTCGAGATGCCCTGCCACCACCCGCCGTAGAACCTGCCGCCGTGATCCCATCGCTCGTTATTGAATACGCGGTAAAGATGGACGGCGGAGGCATCCTTGGCGTTTGCCCGGTCTTCGACATCAGCACTCACGATTGGTTCCAGTACCGTTGGCGTACCGCAGGTGTCGTCCAATGTGATCGTTGCCTCGGCACGAAGGAGTTTCGCTGCGACAATGCTGTTGCGCATTGCAGCGACGGCCTTGGTCTCCTCGAAAGCAACCTGCCGCTTGGCACCTCTTCGAGTAACCGGAGCAGCTTTCAGGCGGACCAAGTTGGCCGGAGCAGCGAACCCAATGTCGTCCAGCGTCAACCCGAAGCGGCCTTCAAGGGCCACAACCAAGCCCGGCGTGGCCCGAAGGCGCGAAAGGGTGCCTCTGCCAGTATCGCTGCCACCAAACGGGCTGGCCTCCCGTCGATATGATCCAAGGTTCGCACTTGCGTAACCGTCGGCAACGAGGAACTCCACGACCTGAACCACCGAGGTCAATGAGGCTGTTGGATGGCTCCGTGCCTGCCCGTAATCGGCCTTCCTTCGGGAATATGCGAGGTGCCGTTCAGGGTCAGCCTTGGCGGCCTCGTAGAGTGCCATCAGGACAGCCTCCAGAGTCGCGCGGAGCCTTTCGCGATCTACAGCCCGTCGTGCTCTCGTGCGACTCTCACGGGCCTCCAGCGCCCCTAAGAAGCCCTCTACGGCGGCGGCGGCGCGAGCGTTCCTCGCAGTGCGATTCCAAGGCATTTGAGCGCTGTTGGCTAGGTGCGGTCGATCAACGTCAGGACGCTCGGGCACCCCCGTCATTGCCCATCCCGATAGAGATGAGAAAGGTCGAGGTTGGGATAACTGATTTTCGCCATCGCCGCCGCTAGCTGACCGACGCTATAGCCGTCGCCATAACCCGCTTCCGACTTCTCATTGCCGGTGGACCTGCCAGCGAGCGCGCGGCCCAAGTCCGTGCCGTGCAGTTCAACGGCTCTTAGTCGATCTTCAAAGTTATGGCGGAAGCTATGCATTCCGAGCCGAACGCCTTTGATGCCTTGCACTGCGAGATGGCGGTTGAACCAGTCCGACAGGCCATCACCCCATTGCCCTCGACTGTTAGGGGCTTCGCCACCAAAAAGTTGCCGACTGCCTCTGGCTCGCTGCTGAGCAACGTATTCAAGAAACCCGAGGCGCTTCAACTCTGCATGGACCGGAATGGAACGGCGACTCGCCCTCGTTTTTACACGTTGACCTTCATCGCCCGGACGGACCCGAAGAACGACCACTCCTTCAATCGTTTCGACGTCGGCAACATTGAGCTGGGCGATCTCGCCGCGTCTCATACCTTGAAAAAGCGCGATCAAAGGGCCCCAGAAAGCAAGGGGCCTGTGTCTGCCTTGCGGTGTTGCCCAAGGGCCGCTTGAAAACAGCCTTTTGAGCTGGGCATCGTCGAAAGGATCGCGCTTATCAGCGGCATCCACGGGGTCCAAAACAGTCAGCCCGGTTACCGGATTTGCAGATAGCCACTGCTCCTTAACAGCCCAGCCAAAGGTGGACGCAAGGCAGCCCATGTAGGAGCCGTTGATTGTTTTCGGTGCTATCGTGGGTAGTCCCAGCGCCTTGGCTCTCTGAACGGCTGCCGGAACGGTCAGCCCTTGAAGTGCCGACAGCTTCCCAAGGTTGCGGGGGAGACCCTGTACGATCTCGTAGAGCCGCCGCCCATCTTCTCGGGTAAGCGATGACACATCTCGGGTGCCGCCTAGCGTGTCCCTCAGAAGCCTCCAAACGGGGGCATAGGCTGCCTTCGTCGACGGTGACCATCCCACCCGTCCATTCCTGTCTGTCGAATAGGCTTCGATCAAATCGTCAATGGTTCGCTTTACACTCGCCGCTGCCTGCGGCTCCATCGCCCGGACAATTGCCGGATCAGTTGGACGATAAGAGAAATCGCCATACATCTCCGCCTGCTGCCGAAGAGCCAGCTCTTTCCAAGCTCGGATCATGAGCTGCCGAAACTGCCGATATTCAAGGCTATCGGGATTCGGCTCGATCCCTTCTCCCGCCAAAAAACTTGTCGCCTGACTGTCGGCCTTTTCTAGATTGCCGGTTCCGAGGCTCCGATCACAATCGGCTATTTGCTCGCTAAGCGACTCACAGTGCAGCTCATGCTCGTACTCTGACATCTCCTTCGGCTTGGTTCGTTCCCAGAATTCAGCCTCGTGCACGAGCCAACGAGCCACCATCATGCCAGCATCAAACTTGGCAGATACTGGTGCACCGCCGCCTGCCAATTTCAACCTCGCCCGATCCACGGTGGCCCAATATCGGGCTTCAACAGGGCCTCTGAGACGCACCGCCATGGCCAGAGAGGCGGTATGCAGGGACACACGGAACGGTGCCGTGCCGGTTATCGACCAGAGTTCTTTTGGAAATGCCTTGTTGAAATACCAACGCCCCGAGCGCTGGAGCAGGTCACTTGTTCGGGCCATATCTGGGGTCTCGTCTGTGACAGTGTTATGTGCCATCAGCCGACAAAATTCCCAGAAAACCGCTGTTTACAAGCCCTTATTGGCTGTTGGTGCCCAGAAGAGGACTCGAACCTCCACGCCCTTGCGAGCGCCAGCACCT
>CAZYOU010000181.1:0-3193 GCA_964649315.1 uncultured Stakelama sp.
GGATGAAACTGTCGATCGAAATCGCCTGCGCCACCTCGGGGAGCTTGCTCGCACGGTCGGCGATTACAAGCGCTTCGTCGGCGTCCGGGGCGAGAACATAGATGGTATTCGGCGTCCGCAACGGATCGCGCATCAGATCGGTCAGTGATCGGTACGCAGGGCCATTGGGATCGCGCAGATGCAGCGGGTTGAAATCGAACTGGACGAGCGGCAGCAGCGCGATGCTTCCTAGCATCGACAGGCCGAACGCCCACAGCACCCTGCCGCGGTTCGCATGCAACCAGCGGTCGACGGGGGCGGCTTCGGCAAAACCGACTTCGGCGACTGGCTTGCCCGGCTTCAACAGCACGAGGAGCGCAGGGAGCAAGGTGATCGACAGAATGAGCGCGATCACCATGCCAAGCCCGGCAATGATCCCAAGCTCGGATATACCGACATAATCGGTTGGCAGGAACGCCCCAAAGCCGAGGAAAATCGCCCCCGCTGCCAGCGCAAGCGGCGCGCCCAGCGCGACCGCAGCCCGCTCTAAGGACTGAGGGATCGCCGCCCCCTCAAGCCGTTCGGCGTTGAATCGCACCGCGATCTGAATGCCGAAATCGACCCCCAGTCCGACGAATAGTGGAATGAACGCGACCGATATGAGGTTGAGCGTCCCCACCGCCGCCAGCCCGATCGCGGTCGTCATCACCAGCCCGGCGATGATCGTGATGACGATCGCCGCAACGATTTTGGCGGAGCGGGTGGCGAACCACAACGTTACCAGCATCGCCAGCGCCATCACCAGCCCGACAAAGCCGATATTCTCCTCCAGCGTGGAAAATTCCTCATCGGCCAGCGGCACCTCGCCCGTCACCTGCACCGTCACCCCGTGTGCGGGATCGAGCTTCAGGTCGGCCGCGGCGGCCTTGATTGCATTGACCGTCTTTTCACCCGGCTTCAGCGCGCCGAAATCGAGCTTGGGCTGGGCGAGCACCAAGCGGCGAAGCGGCGGTTGCTGGCCCCCGCCTTCGGCAAACAGCAACTGCCACGAGAAATAGGCGGGCTGGACCTGCGCGACCTTGCCCAGCGCATCGTCGAGCGCGCGCATCGGGCGATCGATATCGTCGAGCTTTGCCGATCCGCGCTCAACCCCGGTCAGGATCGTACCGAGCGCGCCCATCACCCCACGCAGCGAGGGATCAGCGGCGAGCGGCCCGAGCAGCGGTTGCGCGGCGATCAGCGACCGGGTCGTCGCCTGCACTTCATCAAGCGAGCCGAACATCACGCCCTGCCGCGCCAGATAATCCCCGCCATCGGGACGGCGGACGGTCTTGAAATGCACCGTGTCGCCCGCAAGCCGCTCGGCCAGCGCGGCTGCCCCCGCTTCGGCGAGTTCGGGCGTGCGGCCATCGACGATTGCCAATGTCGTATCGGTCAGCTGCGGGAAAGCGGTGTTGACGGCGGCTTCGTTGCGACGCCAGTCGACATCGGGGGATATGAGCGCTGCGGTGTTGGTCGTCATCTTGAACTGGGTGGCCGCAAAAGCGACCGCCAGCAGCGTCAGCGCCGCGCAAGCCAACACCAGCAACCACGGACGGCGGGCGCTGAACGCGACCGCGCGAAAGATAGGCCGACTGGTGGTCAGGCTGTCCATAACCGTCAGCGTCGCGCCCCGCCGCCCGTGAAATAGCGCAGTTTCAGCGTGATCGCCTTGTCGTCGGTCAGCTCAAAATGCGCATCGCCCCATTTCGGCGGCGAAAGCTTGATCGGCGCATCGTTCGAGAAGCCGACGCCCTCTTTGGGAATGCCGAACAAGGCGCGATCAACCTTGGTGTTGTTGTTCTCATCGTGAAAAACCTGGGCGGCATAGGTGCCGGGGGAAAGGTTGGCGATCGTGACCACCGTCGTCCCGGCAACCGCCACGGCCTTGGTCTGTACCGGGCAGCCTTTCAGAAACTCGGCTTGTCGGCAAATATCGACATGCACGAACCCCTTGGCATTGCGCACGCCCGTCACGGTGATCTGGAGCGTTACCGTGTCGCCCGGGTTACGCGCAGGGCGGGCATCGGCGGCAATACCTACCCCGCCGGCCAACACCGCCGCCATCGCCAGCAATGTCAGGCGCGTCACGCCCGCGCATCCCCCAATTGCGGTTCGAGCTTCGCTTCCTCATTCCAGCGCAGTGCCTTGAGGACGGTGTCGATGATGGCGTCGGCGTCGAGATTGGCCTGGGCGTACTGGATTTCGGGCTTGTCGTGATCCTGGAACACGTCCGGCAGACGGAGCGTGCGGAGCTTGAGCCCGGCGTCGATCAGCCCGGTGTCGCTGGCGAAGGTGAGGACATGCGCACCGAGGCCGCCGACCGCATTCTCCTCGATCGTGATCGCCACTTCGTGCGTGGTGAGCAGCTTGCGGATCAGCTCCTGGTCGAGCGGCTTGGCGAACCGCAGATCGGCGACCGTGGTGGAGAGGCCCCGTGCGTCGAGCGCGTCGGCAGCCTTGAGCGCCTCGCCCAGCCGCGTGCCGAGGCTCAGGATCGCGACCTTGTGGCCGGTGCGCACGATCCGCCCCTTGCCGATCTCGAGCCGTTCGGGCGTTGCAGGGAGCGCAATGCCGGTGCCGTTGCCGCGCGGGTAGCGCACCGCGATCGGGCTGCTGTCATGCAGCGCAGCGGTATAGGTCATGTGGACCAGCTCGGCCTCGTCCGCTGCCGCCATCACCACAAAGTTGGGCAGACTGGCGAGATAGGTCACGTCGAAGCTGCCGGCATGGGTGCAGCCATCCGCGCCCACCAGCCCGGCCCGGTCGATCGCGAAGCGCACCGGCAGGTTCTGGATCGCCACGTCATGCACCACCTGATCATAGGCGCGCTGCAGGAAGGTCGAGTAGATTGCGCAGAACGGCCGCATGCCCTGCGCGGCGAGGCCCGCTGCAAAGGTGACCGCGTGTTGTTCGGCAATGCCGACGTCGAAGAAGCGATCGGGATGTGCAGCGGCGAACTTGTCGAGGCCGGTGCCCGATGGCATCGCCGCAGTGATCGCGCAGATCGTCGGGTCGGTCTCGGCAAGCTTGGTGAGCGTCTCGCCGAACACATTCTGATAGGCCGGCGGCCCCGGCGGTGCCTTGACCTGCACGCCCGACACCACGTCGAACTTCTGGACGCCGTGATATTTGTCCGCCGCGGCTTCGGCCGGGCCATAGCCCTTGCCCTTCT
>CAZYOU010000182.1:0-3168 GCA_964649315.1 uncultured Stakelama sp.
AGTTGGTAAAGCTGCACGAAGCCGATGATGAGCGCGATGACGCCGCGCCGATCGACATGCTGGAAAGCTATTTCGCGGCGCATGGCTGGACGCACGAGCGCCAGGACGATGAGGTTGTCGCGCACGTAAAGGGCAGCTGGACCGAATATGAGCTGCGCGCGCTGTGGCGAGAGGAAGACAGCGTCCTCCAATTCCTGGCCTTCCCGGATATTCGCGTGACCGATGAACGCCGCGTCGCGATTTACGAGGCAATCGGGCTCGTCAACGAACAGCTTTGGGTCGGCCATTTCGAGCTTTGGTCGTCGAGCGGCATTCTGCTCTATCGTCATGCGGCGATGGTCGACGCCACGGATGGCGGGACGCTGTCGCTGGCGGCAGCGGAATTGCTGATCGAATCCGCCATCGATGAATGCGAGCGTTTCTACCCCGTATTCCAGTTTGTGATGTGGGGCGGCAAAAGCCCCAAGGACGCGCTCGCCGCCGCGCTGACCGAGACCCAGGGCGAGGCGTGAGTCCGAAGCGGCTCTGGCTGATCGGCTGCGGCAATATGGGCGGGGCGATGCTTCGCCAATGGATCGCGAGCGGGGCCGTTGCCGCCGGGAACGTCGCGATCGTCAATCGAACCGACCGCGAACTGCCACCGGGCGCCCGTCAGGCCCGCGCATTGCCCGATGGGCCGTTGCCCGATGCGGTCCTGCTGGCGATGAAGCCGCAGCAGATCGATGACGCTGCGGATCGCTTTGCATCGCGGATCGCAAATGTGCCGATTATTATCTCGATTTTGGCCGGGGTCGAAGAGGACGCGCTTGCGCGTCGCTTCAACGCCGGGGCGATCATTCGTGCGATGCCCAATCTGCCGGTGGGGATCGGCAAGGGTGTGGTCGCCTTGCACAGCGCAAGCGCGTCTGCCGCAGCCCGCGACGGTGTGAGCGCATTGATGGCACCGCTCGGACTGGTGGAATGGGTCGATGCCGCGTTGTTCAATGCGGTGACCGCGCTGGCTGGAAGCGGGCCGGGGTTTGTGTACCGCTTTATCGATGCGTTGGCAGCAGCTGGTACTTCGCTGGGCTTGCCAGCGGATCAATCCGCGCGCCTGGCGCGTGCCACCGTGGAGGGTGCCGCGCTGCTTGCGGCCAGTGCCGATGCTCCGCCTGCCGTTCTTGCAGACCGCGTGGCCAGTCCGGGCGGATCAACGCGCGAAGGGCTGAACGTGCTCGATCGCGACGCAGCGTTGGTCGAGCTCCTCAGCCGCACATTGGCAGCCGCGACCCGCCGCAATGCAGAAATGGCGGCGGCGGCGCGCTAATCCTGCAGCGCTGCAATCCGGGCTTTGTCATCGGCGGGGATCAACCCTTCGAGCACCGCCCAGAATCCGCCCACCGCATTCTGCCCGGCGCTGGCATAAGCCGCTGATAGCCGCGTGCGGATCGTGTCGAACAATGCTCCTTCAAGCTCTTGCCCCGCCGCGGTCAGCCGTAGCAATCGCTGGCGGCGATCGCGCTCGCCGGGCCGCATTTCCACCAGCCCGCGTTCGGTCAGCTCGTTGAGCACCCGGCCGAGCGATTGTTTGGTGATCGCCAGCAGGCCAAGCAGCTGGCTGACCGTCAGATCAGGTTGGCGCGCCACGAAATACAGGACTCGGTGGTGCGCGCGGCCCAGCCCTTGCGCGGCCAGCCCCTGATCGGCGCTACGCGTCAGGTTGCTATAACCGAAATAGAGCAGTTCAATGCCCCGCCGAACTTCCGATTCCCGCAGGAACAAGGGGGATACCGAAGGGGCCGGGGCCAATGTTGGTGGGGCAGCCATGTTGACCGACTTTGCCGCCTTCCATAGAGGGGTCAAGCTCGGAATCTTCGGCTCCGAAATCTATCATACTTCAATTTCAGGCGGTGATGACGATGCTCGACCAGACGATTGATGACCGTATGGGCGACATACAATTTGCCGTGCATCCTCATCCGTCGCCCACGCCAGCGTCAGACCGCGAGACATTGCTCGCCAATCCGGGCTTTGGCCGAGTGTTCACCGATAAAATGGCAACGATCCGCTACAGTGACGCCAAAGGCTGGCACGACGCGCAGATTTGCCCGCGCGCCCCGTTTCAGATCGATCCGGCGGCTGGTGTGCTGCATTACGCGCAGGAAATTTTCGAAGGGCTGAAGGCGTATCGCTTGCCAGACGGCGGCACTGCGCTGTTCCGCCCCGATGCCAATGCCCGCCGCTTTCGTGCATCGGCAGAACGTATGGCGATGGTGCCCTTGCCTGAACCCCTGTTCCTGGAATCGGTGCGTCGCCTGGTGGTGAGCGAGCGCGACTGGATTCCCTCGATTGAGGGCGGATCGCTCTATTTGCGCCCCTTCATGATCGCGACCGAAGTGTTTTTGGGCGTGAAGCCATCGACCGAGTATATTTATGCCGTCATCGCTTCATCGGTCGGTGCCTATTTCAAGGGTGGCGCCCCTGCCGTGTCGCTATGGGTGTCGCAGGATTATGCGCGGGCAGCGCCCGGCGGAACGGGGGCGGCCAAATGCGGCGGCAACTATGCAGCCAGCCTGATGGCGCAGGCCGAAGCGACCCGGCGCGGGCATGATCAGGTGCTGTTCCTTGACGCGGTCGAGCGCCGCTGGATCGAAGAACTGGGCGGCATGAACATCTTTTTTGTGTTCGATGACGGATCGCTGAGCACCCCGCCGCTGGGAGGGACGATCCTCGCCGGCGTTACCCGCGATTCGATTATCACGTTGGCGCGGGATCGCGGGTTGCGGGTCGACGAACGGCCCTATTCAATCGAGGATTGCCGGGCAGACGCCGAGAGCGGTCGCCTGGTGGAGGCGTTTGCCTGTGGCACCGCAGCGGTGGTGACCCCGATCGGCAAGATGGCGCTGGGTGAGACGGTATTTACGATCGGCGGCGGCGGTCCCGGGCAAATCACGCAAAGCATCGGCCAGTCGCTGATCGCGATTCAACGGGGTCTTGCGGTTGATCCCTATGGCTGGGTCGATCGAATTGATTAAATTTCGTCATTTTGCGACGCGGCAGATGCGCTTGCCCCTTTTCACCTGCTGCATCACCCCCTAAAGCGACCCGCTCCACTGGGGCGTCGCCAAGCGGTAAGGCAGCGGCTTTTGATGCCGCCATTCGTAGGTTCGAATCCTGCCGCCCCAGCCA
>CAZYOU010000183.1:0-3167 GCA_964649315.1 uncultured Stakelama sp.
CGCCCCGCCACAGGTGAAGGAAGCGCTCGCCGCCAGCGTCCCCTTCCCCAAGCGCCTCGGCCTTGCGCCGGAATATGCCCATCTCGCGATGACGATGATCGAGAATGGTTACTTCAATGGCGAGGATGTGCGGCTGGATGGGGCGATCCGGATGGCGCCACGCTAACTGAATTTGCGCGCAATCGTCACCCCGGACTTGTTCCGGGGCCTACCGTTCCGAACATGCAACAGTTGTTGCGTTTGCGGTGCCGTGGGCCCCGGAACAAGTCCGGGGTGACGGGAGCATATCTTGTCTAGCGCTCACATACCCTGCCATCAGGACACTCCATGACCGTTTCCCTCTTCACCTTTGTCGACCTGTTCCGCCGTCACCTCGATACCGCCGCGCACCTCCTCACCAAGGGGTCGGCCTTTGCTGCGGCGAACGGCTTCAGCGAGCAGGACATGCTCGGCTGGCGACTGGCGGAGGACATGCATCCGCTGGGGTTTCAGGTGATGGTCGTCGTCAATTTCGCGCAAGCCTGGCCCGCGCGCGCCGCCGGCTTGTCAGTGCCGGAGGCGATTACCGCTGACCTCGACGTCGCCGGATTTCAGGCCGCCATCGTCAAGGCCAAGGCGTTTCTGGCAACGCTAACTCCGGAGCATTTCGCGGGGCGCGAGGATGTGCCGCTGACCGTGCAGCTCACCGACACGATGACGCCAACGCTGCCCGCCGGGCATTGGGTGAGCGTGTTCGCGGCGACCAACATCGCGTTCCATGCCTCGATCACCTACGCCATTCTGCGGATGAAGGGCGTGCCGCTGGGCAAGATCGACATGTTCGCCAGCGGGCTGTGAGCGGGCTGAGCTGATGGCCCGTCCCGAAGCCTGGCGGTTAAACCCCGACGCCTATCCGCACCGCGAGATCATCCAGACGCGGTTTCAGGATCTCGACGTGCTGGGCCATATCAACAATGTCGGGATGGCCGCGATCCTCGAAAGCGGGCGAGTAAAGTTCAATCAGGCGACGGGGCTCGATGCGTGGCGCGACCGGCGCTGGCTCGTCGCGCAAGTGATCATCAACTATCTGGGCGAGGGGCATTTCCCCGCCGATGTCGTGGTCGCGACCGGCATTGGCCAGATCGGCACGCGCAGCTGGACGATCCTGTCGACCGCGTTCCAGCATGATGTGCCGATCGCCACCTGCGACACGGTGGTGGTGATGAGCAGCGAAGGCGGCCTGACCGCGCTGCCCGATGAATACCGCGCGGCGCTGGAAGGGTTTCGCGTTCAGGGCGCCTGATCCACGCGCATTGCCCGGCGGAAAGTGATGAAAGTGATGACCTGTTTGAAAAAACGGGCCAGTCCATTGCGCGCTGGGCAAGCCCTTTGCTGACGCAAGGCCAGCGCTGCATTCGGTTGTCAAAGAGCGGGTACAACCGGACGATCTCATACCAATTCCAACATTGGTAGAGGCAAGATGAGATCGGGATGGCTCTCGATACGAGCAACCCCGGTCCGTTCGTGTCGAGCGAAGTCGAGACACCCTGCGCAGCGCTCGTGGCCTGTTTCTCGACTTCGCTCGAAACGAACGGAAAAAGAGATAAACTAAAGATTCTTCGCGACAATTATCGCCTTTAGCTCACTTACTAACCAATTATAATGTTTCGTTCTAGTAACAGTGGGGTTATTCAGTTGACGATGAAATTGGATGCCAGACCAAACAAGAATCG
Source organism: uncultured Stakelama sp. (assembly GCA_964649315.1). Lineage (GTDB taxonomy): Bacteria > Pseudomonadota > Alphaproteobacteria > Sphingomonadales > Sphingomonadaceae > Sphingomonas. Next base: position 1,713 of record CAZYOU010000183.1, read on the forward strand.
TCCTCACCTTTTGCGAATCTTTGAGCAAGAGGGTCGCCGCTATTCTAGAAATGTTTTCGCGATGGGAAAAATCAAAGCTAGGTAACAACGATTTTGCAACAGCTCGCGAATATGAACGAACTGCTAAAAGCACGTGACACTGGTGTTCTGTCAAACTGCTACTAGCAAATGGTCCATAAAACTCCTGCACAGCGCGAATTTGGTTCTCAGAAGCGGGGGTATCGCCTTTCTTTGGGTCGGGAACGGTAACGTCCATGACGAACTTACCGGGCGCAATTCGACGAAGATGATCTTCAGCCATTCCCGCGAAATTCACGTTCAGTTACGCTTCAGTCCGCGAACACCGCCGCGCGTTTTTCCATGTTGGCCATTACCTGTTCGATCTGGTTCGGGCGGCGGATGACGCCGAGTTGCACGTCGCTTTCGGCCTGCAGGATGGCGGCGCTGTCGAGATCGGGCTGGAGGTTGAACAGTTTCTTCGATCCGCGCACGGCTTCCGGGTTGCGCGCGGCGATCTGCTTGGCGAGCGCGTGCGCCTCGGCCCAAGGATCGTCGGCAAGCTTCGTCACGAAGCCGAGCGCCTGCGCTTCTGGTCCCTCGAATTCGCGCGCGGTGTAGGTCAGCTCGCGCAGCACATCATCGCGCGCGATGCCGCGCCACAGCGCGATGCCGGCCATATCGGGCACCAGCCCCCAATAGACTTCGCGGATGGCAAAGCGGGTGTGGGGGGAAGCAATGCGGATGTCAGCCCCCGACATGATCTGGAAGCCACCGCCGAACGCCACGCCGTGGACGGCCGCAATCACCGGCATCGGCAGCGTCCGCCAGCCCCAGGCGACATGCTGCGGCAGGTTCGCGTCGCCGTGGGTGCGATCTGCCAGCGACGTGCCGGTGCCGCCACTTGCCATGCTCGCCATATCGAGCCCCGCGCAGAAGGCCCGCCCCTCGCCTGACAGGACGACGCAGCGGACATCCTTGCTCTCGGCCAGCTGCGCGATCGCATCGGCAATGCCCTGAAACATCGCCGGATCGAGCGCATTCATCTTGTCGCTGCGGATCAGCTTCACATCGGCGACATGATCGGTGACGGTAATGCGAACGCGGTCTTGCATCGGAAAATTCTCCTACTTTCGTCACCCCGGACTTGTTCCGGGGCCCACCGCGCCCCACCCGCGAGGGGCGTGGGGATCGGTGGGCCCCGGAACAAGTCCGGGGTGACGGTAAGGGTTAGACGATCCTCGAACTCATCTCACCCCAATAACGATCACGCAACAGCCGCTTGTAGAGCTTGCCCGTCGGTGCGCGCGGCAGCTCGGCGGCGAAATCGATCTGGCGGGGGGTTTTGACGCCCGACAGCTCGGCGCGGCACCAGGCGGTGAGTTCGGCGGCGAAGCTATCCCCCGCCTCGGCCATGTCGACCGGCTGCACCACCGCGATCACGCGCTCGCCCATTTC
>CAZYOU010000184.1:0-3144 GCA_964649315.1 uncultured Stakelama sp.
GATGTTCGACGGGATGATCGCGCGGCCGCGCGCCACCTCGTCGCGGACGAATTCGGGGGTGACATAATCGGGGATGCTAGCGCCGAAGCTCTGCCCATCGCGGATCAGCGCCTCTTTTGCTTGTGCGCGGCCGAGATTCTCGCGGATGGCGACATATTCCATCTCCGGCGTGATGATGCCGCGCCGGGCATAGTGCATCTGGCTGACGTTCATGCCGGGTTTGGCGCGCAAAGGGCGCTTCACGACGTTCGGGAATTGCGGCACGCCAGCGGAGCGATCGGGGCCGGTGAGGCCGTTATCCTCGGGCCGGGTTTCGCGCCCGTCATAGCTCTCCACGTCACCACGCGCGAGAATCCAGTCACAGCGCAGGCTGGGGAGGCCAGCCGAAATGTCGATCAGGGCATCGGGATCGGTGTAGGGCCCGCTGGTGTCGTACACGCGAAGCGGCGGCTCACCGCAGGATGGCTCAAGCATGATCTCGCGCATTGCCACGTGCACATCGGGCATATTGGGCGACGGCACATGGATTTTGCGGCTGCCGCGAATAGGGCCAGTGGTGACGCCAATTTCGGTGCGGGCGGGCCGCTGGCGTCCGCCGGAAGCCAGATCAATTTTTGAATCAACGTCGGCCATCAGACATGCTCCAACAAATCGGAGCAAGGCCACGGTTTTCGGGTGAGAAAGCCGTCCCTCCCTCCGCCGGTGCTAACCGGATCAGGTTCAAACGGGTCGCAGGTTGCAACCTGCCTCTCAGCCGCAGCGACAGCGGCCCCCCGGGGATAGCGCGTTGATTACCGCCGCCGCATCAGAAAGTATAGCCGATGCCGAGCGCGCCATAGAATTGGTCAGGGCTGCCCGCGATGCTCGTCACTGGCGATCGAGCAAAGTCACCCTGCAGACGGCTGTACGACAGGATCGTGAACAGCTGTAGCCCTTTGAGCAGATCGCCCGACAAGGCATAATTGCCCAGCAGCGTGCCGCTATAGCTTTTCACGCCACCGCGCGGCTGGGCGAACACCGGCAAGCCGCTGGCGATCGACCCTGCGGGATCGACCGCGAAATAGGCCTGAGCATAGCCATCCCCGGCAATCGATGCCGATGCGGCGATGCCGACATAGGCACGACGGCTGATCGGGGTGCCATATTCGATCGACGGGGTGATGACATAGCTGTCATGAATGCCGGTAACGTCACGAACATAGCTGACACGGACCGACAGCGTATCAAAATCGCTGGTGATCACGCCTGTCTTGCCAATGCCGACATAGCCGCCCACTTCGACCGCCGCCCGGCGAATGCCCAGCGCACGCACTTGCCTGTCGACGATGCGGTTGGTGCGATTGAGGTTGAGGCCGACCACCGGGCCAAACATCAGATCGATGCCGCTGTCGCTGCGATCGCGCACCGCATCCACCGACAGCTGTAGCCCGCGGGACTGGAAATTGAATCCGCTTACCTTGCCGCGAACGGCACCCACGGGAATGACGACATAATCGTCCGACCCTTCGTAGCTGGGGATATAGCCGACGCCACCGCCAATGGTGATGGTATCGCGGTCTAGCGCGGCAGGATCGACATCGATCCGAGGTGCCGACTGCGGTTCCGCCTGTTGCGCGAAAACGGGCCCGGTCATCCCCAGCATCAACACAGCGGACAGTAAAATGCGCGAAGATGCGGCCACGAAAATCTCCTCACGGGTGATTGATGCCTAGCCCGCCAACAACGCGGAACAAGAACAATATATCCCCCCGGGGACGAAACTGCCCCGATTAGAGAAGATACCGCATTTTGATCGCCTGTTGGTGCGGCGCTTCATCCAGATCAAAGCGTGCAGCGGCGAAACGCGGCGCGCCGAAACCAATTACCGGGTTGCGCGAAAAGCCGAACCCTTCGCGCGGAATGCCCAGCAGCGTATCAAGCTTGTTGTTCGAATTGGCATCGTGAATCACGGCAACGGCATAGCTTCCATAAGGCAGTCCGTCGAAATGGATGCTGCGCGCCGACGCCGGAACGGACCGTGTGACGGCGTGCGCATCATCGACACATCCGGGGAAGTTTTCGGGATCTGCCGTCAGGCAGAACCGCAGCACGCCCTTGTCTGACCGAAGCTTGTCGATGGTGACATTAAGCGTCGTGGTCGGCGCGGCGCCCGGCAAGAACGTGCCCAGCATCAACGCTGCGCCCAGCCGCTGGATCAAGCGCACGTGCGGGCTTGTCTGTGCTGGCGCGCCCGGCAAAACCGCCGATACCGCGATCGGTGCCGCAGACATGGTCCCAAAACCGAAAGTAAAGCCCATAATTGCACCTGTAGTCAGAGTGATGCCGCTGATGATGGCTAGCGGTAATCAGCCACGCACCCAATGGCCCACCCCAGATGAACCTCGGGAAAACCTCCCACCCCATATGATTGGTTACTCCCATAACCGTCATTATGGTCAGAACCAAGCCAAGTGCGCCCAAATGGATCGGAATTAAGAGGACGAGTAACGGGATTACCACAGCGCCCGTGATCGCCTCAATCGGGTGGAACGCCATCGCCGCCCAGGCCGTTGGCGGGCGGCTGGCATGATGGACGGCATGGGCCAGCTTGAATGGCTTCGGCTGATGCATCCAGCGATGAGTCCAGTAAAACCAGGTATCGTGCGCAAAAAGATAGAGAAAAACGGACAGCGGCCAGTACCAAAGCGGATAATCACCGATGTTGGTATACACGCGCGTCCAGCCATGATTTTCCCAGCCCCAGGCCAATATGCCGGCGGGGACCCCGTAAATCGCGGCACTGGCAAGGCTCCAGCCGATCTCACGCCGGATCTGACGATCAAGGCCGATATAAAGGCCGGGATGCAGCAGCCGGGTGGCCCCCGCGAACGCGCCACTGACAATTAGATAACGGATACCGACGATCAGCGTCATCGTGAAGGCGGAATAGGCAAGCGCCAGACCAACGGAAATTGCGATGTCCATCCATCCTGCTTAGCCGATCCGAAGACGCCGCGAAACCGGGCTTTGGTCTAGCGTCGATCACGATTGCGGCAAAAAATACGCGGCGGGGTTTCGCGCGCCCGCAAAAATCGGTTAGGCGGCCTTATGGCTACGACGATCAAGTGCGATCTCGCTGTCGTCGGTGGGGGGCTTGCCGGCGGG
>CAZYOU010000185.1:0-3128 GCA_964649315.1 uncultured Stakelama sp.
GCGGTCAGTTTCCCATGCCCCATCGAATGGACACCCTGGATGCTGGGGATAGTCCCCTGCGTCCGGTTTGAACCGGACAGGTCGCGCAGGCGGCCTGTTCAAACACGTGGAGAATGGCATGGATCGTGCTGAAAAGTCCGAACTCGTTGCCGAGCTGAACCGCAATTTTGCCGAGGTCGGCGTGGTCGTTGTGACCCGCAACCTCGGCATGACCGTTGCACAGTCATCTGTGCTGCGGACGAAAATGCGCGAAGCCGGGGCGAGCTACAAGGTCTCGAAGAACAAGCTTGCCAAGATCGCGCTCGATGGCACCGACTATCTCTCGCTGGGCGACATGCTCACCGGGCCGGTAGGCCTTGCCACCTCCGTTGATCCCGTCGCGGCTGCCAAGGTGGCCGTGGAATTCGCGAAGACGAACGACAAGTTCGAAATCGTGGGTGGGGCAATGGGCGCGACCGTCCTTGACGTTGATGGTGTGAAGGCACTCGCCACGATGCCCTCGCTGGATGAACTGCGTGCCAAGATCCTCGGTCTGCTTGTTGCCCCGGCAACCAAGCTGGCGACGATCACGCAGGCCCCGGCAGCGCAGCTTGCGCGCGTTCTTTCCGCCTATGCGGAGAAGGAAGCAGCCTGATTTTCGGGCATTCGTTTTTTGACCTGACAACGATGGGGTTCCGCAGATTTTTCGGGCCCCGAACTGGAGAATACACATGGCAGACCTGAACGCGCTCGTTGAGAGCCTGAGCGAACTGACCGTCCTCGAAGCCGCTGAGCTGTCGAAGATGCTTGAAGAAAAGTGGGGCGTCAGCGCCGCAGCCGCCGTTGCGGTTGCAGCACCTGGTGCCGGCGGCGGTGCAGCAGCACCTGCAGCTGAAGAGCAGACCGAGTTCGACGTGATCCTGACCGGCGACGGTGGCAAGAAGATCAACGTCATCAAGGAAGTCCGCGCCATCACCGGCTTGGGCCTGACCGAAGCCAAGACGCTGGTTGAATCGGCGCCAAAGGCCGTCAAGGAAGGCGTTTCGAAGGACGAGGCCGAGAAGGTCAAGAAGCAGCTTGAAGAAGCCGGCGCGACCGTCGAACTCAAGTAATCTGTGCAATCGGGATTGGCGCGCCGATCCCGGTTCAATGACAATCAAGGGCGGCCCGATGGGTCGCCCTTTTTTGTTTAGCGCCGCACGCCAATCTCATGCAGCCGGTAGGTAATGCGGTCGACCATACGACGCCCGACATCCAGCCATAGTGGCTCCATCTTGCCCTGCCCTTCGCGACCAACACCCAGAATATAGGCATTTGCCGTGCTGCCGCGGTCGCCGCGATTGTCCGCCCAATTATACACCGCGCGCACTGCCATGATGGGCACGAACATCGGCCGCCCCTCTAGTTCCAGACGGTTGATCTTTTCGAATGCGAGCGTGCCGACCGCGTTGATCCGCGCGGTATCGCCCGGATCGAGCGCGAACGGGGCCATGATGGGTTGGTCAGTCGGGCGATCGAACACCGTCTGCAGTTGCACGTTCTGGTGAGGGTTGGCGGTGAGCAACTGCACCATCACCCGTACGTCATTCGCCACCACCGAGCCAATATTGCGGATCGCCAGTTCGAAATCGACCGTGGCACTTGTCAGATTGGTGCCTGCACGGTGAGGCACGAAATCGACTTCAAGCCATGGCCGAAGCGCGGGCTCCGTTGGTGACGGGCGCGGCGGTGACGGTCGGAGCATCGACGGCTGACGTTGGTCTGAAGCGGGTGGCACATCGGGCGCTGGTGTCGGGGTCGGTAGGGGCGACACTGGCGGAACGGAAACCGGGTCTGCATGGCGATCCGCCAATTTGGCCTTGGCCGACTTGCGCTTTCGACCACCACGGCTGAGCCAGATCAAGCCCACGGCGAGCCAAAGCACCACAAACCCGGCGCCCAATGCCCATGCGAGCGGGTCATTAACTGCGCGTTCGGGTACAGGTTCTGACTCGGGCACAGGCGCGGGACCGACCTTTGGAGCGTTCATCGGCCTGCGGCTGGATGGAGCGGGCTCTGTCGGTATCGGCACGGCATCGACCGACGCAACTGGCTGCACCGGCAAGATGCGCTGAACATCGGTAGTGGGTGACGGGGTCTGCGTCGGTTGCGCTGTTGGGGAAATCGGCTTGGATTGGCGCTGATTGACGTCGGGCCTGCGTACGGCGCTTGAGCTTATGGGTAGACCAAGACCAATCGCTCCCCCCTCTGGTTCGGGCACGACATCGGGCGGCGGCAGCGGCCGACGCGCTGGCCGTGTCGATGGAGGCGTCGATATCGGCGTAGGCGTCGGTACGGGCGACGCTGGCGGGACGGAAACACCGTCGAGGCCGGGCACATCCTGCGCGGGCGTGGCCGCAAAGCCGCCCTCTGGCTTCAGCCCCAACAAGGCAATCGCCAGCGCCGCCTGCCTATAACGGCCGTTCAAGCTCGATTCGATCGTTGTCACGCGCCTTTCCTAGCGATTTATCGTCGCTACGCAGCCCATCATCTATGCGGCGATGTGATGAAACGGCACATTATCCCGCGCGACGGCTGATCGGGTGCCAGCGTTGACATGCGACGTCGAGATGCCTAGTTAGCCAGCTCCATCACAGCTTTCGGGAAATGGGGTGCCGTCGCGCAGCACCTCGATCGTATAGAAAGTCGTGATTTCAGAGACGCTGCAAGCTGCGGTTCCCGCCACCAAAGGGGACACGCGGCTTTTTGTGTCTCTAGCGTGCCCGACAATATTGGCTGATTGAGGCAAAAAACTCCATGGCGACCAAGGCAATTGAAGGCGGCACTGCAAAGCGCCGCATCCGCAAGGTGTTCGGCAATATCCACGAAGTGGTGCAGATGCCGAACCTGATCGAGGTTCAGCGCGAATCCTACGAACAGTTCCTGCGGTCCGATCCGTCGATCGGCTATGTCTCTGGCCTGGAAAAGACGCTTCGCTCGGTCTTCCCGATCCGCGATTTCGCCGGCACGGCCGAGCTCGATTTCGTCAATTACGAGCTGGAACCGCCCAAGTTCGATACCGAGGAATGCCGCCAGCGCGGGATCACTTATGCGGCGCCGATGCGCGTTACGCTGCGCCTGATCGTGTTCGAGGTCGATGCCGATACCGA
>CAZYOU010000186.1:0-3127 GCA_964649315.1 uncultured Stakelama sp.
GCCTCGGCACGCGGCTGGGCGAGGCGCTCAAGGCTGCCGACGCGCTCGACGCACGTGGTCTCAGCACGACGGTCGCCGATCTGCGCTTTGCCAAGCCGCTTGACGAAGAGCTGATCCGCAAGCTGCTGACCACGCACGAAGTGGCGATCACGATTGAGGAGAATGCGGTCGGTGGCCTCGGCGCCCACGTCCTGACGTTCGCATCCGACACCGGCCTGATCGACGCCGGGCTCAAGCTGCGCACGCTGCGCCTGCCCGATATCTTCCAGGACCACGACAAGCCCGAAATCCAATACGCCCAGGCCAATCTCGACGCCGACGCCATCATCGACACCGTCCTCAAGGCACTGCGCTGGAATGAGGAAGCGAAGCTCGAACCGCAATTGGGGGATGCGCGGGCGTGACGCGCCTGACATTGCTGGCGATGGCTGGTGTGTTAACCGGCGGTTTTGCGGATTGCCGCCGATGCGCGTCCTGCGCGCGCGCCGGGTTACACAGTAACAGGTAGAAGACGCGGTTGCGCGCATCCGTCGATGGATATACATTCGGCAAAAGTATATCATGGAGCTGGTTATGCAGGTCGCCAAATGGGGCAACAGCCTTGCCATTCGCATTCCCGTCGATGTTGCACGCGCGCTCGGGCTGAAACAAGGCGACAATGTCGATCTCTGCGCACTGGACGATGGCCGGGTCGCGGTTATCACCGATAAGCAGCGGCGGGAGGCGGCCATTGTGCAACTTCGCACTATGGCACAGCCGCTCCCTGCCGACTGGAAGATGACGCGCGATGAAATGAATGCCCGTGGTCCGGACGCTGATTGATACAAATATTCTGGTCTATGCGCTGGGCACGGACGCAAAAGGTGAGATAGCACGCCAATCGCTTGCCGATGGCTATGTGTTGAGCGTTCAGGCGCTCAACGAGTTTATTCGGGTGGCGACAGCGAAACTCCGCTTTGATTGGCCCAGTGTTGACGCCAGCCTCGAACTGTTTCGTGCAAATGCGATGATCGTCCAGCCCGTCGATCTTGCGGTGCACGAGCGCGCGCTCCAGCTCTTGCGTCGCTACCGGTTCGGCACGTTTGATTCGCTGATGATCGCAGCCGGGTTAATTGCCGGATGCGAGCGGGTGCTGTCGGAGGACATGCAGCACGGTTTGGTCGTCGACGACATATTGCGGATCGAGAATCCTTTTGCCCAAGCAGCGCATTGACCAACTGATTGTCGATCGCGGCCTGGCGGAAAGCCGGACGCGGGCGCAGGCGCTGGTGATGGCTGGGCTCGTGTTTGTCGGCACGCGCAAGATCGACAAGCCCGGCCAGACGGTCGCGGATGATGCCGAGATCGAGGTGAAGGGCCGCGATCATCCCTGGGTGTCGCGTGGGGGGGTGAAGCTGGCGCATGGGCTGGATCATTTCGGTTGGGATGTGACGGGCGCGGTGGCAATCGATGTCGGTTCGTCAACCGGCGGGTTCACCGATGTGTTGCTTAGCCGGGGGGCAGTGCGCGTCTATGCGGTCGATAGCGGCACCAACCAGCTCGCGTGGAAGCTGCGGCAGGATCCCCGCGTGATCGTGCACGAACAAACCAGCGCGCGCATCCTGACGGCAGCCCATATTCCCGAGCCGATCGATCTGATCGTTTGCGATGCGAGCTTCATTGCGCTTTCCAAGGTGCTGGCGGTACCCCTCGGCTTCGCCCGGCCGGGGGCGCGCGCACTCGTGCTCGTCAAGCCCCAGTTCGAAGCGGGGCGTGATGAGGTCGGTAAGGGCGGGGTGGTCCGCGATCCGGCGGTGCATGCGCGCGTCTGTGCTGATGTCGCGGCATGGTTTGCCGGGCAGGGCTGGCTGGTCGACGGCGTCTCCCCAAGCCCAATCACGGGCCCAGAGGGAAATGTCGAGTTTCTGCTCGCCGCCCATCTGGCGATCACGACCACCATCAACGAAATGTCATTTTAGGTCAGTAACGTGTTTTGGGTGCTTGCCGATTCCCCCAAAAGGCGGCACGAAATGTCACTAGACGTGCCGGATTGTTCCTTCCGGCTGGGGTAAACGACCACATGGTCGTGAAAGGGTGTTCGTGAGAGAGATTGCATCGAAGCAGCAGCTTCGACTGGCGTTCCTGCGTTGGGCCGTGGTTACGGTGCCGTTTATTTTGTTGCTGGGGTTCACGTCTGCCCGCAGCGTGCCGACGGGATCGGCTAATCGCTGGTATGCCGCTCTTGTCAAACCGGCAGAGACTCCGCCGGATTGGGCATTTCCGGTCGCCTGGATCGTCATTTACGTCTTGATCGGGCTGGCGCTGGCGATGGTGATCCACGCGCGTGGATCGACGATGCGCGGTGCGGCGATTGCGTTATTTGCCGCGCAAATGGTCTCTAATTTGATTTGGACGCCGCTGTTTTTCGGGGCGCATCAGATTTTCTGGTCGTTGGTGACGCTGGCCGTCATGTTCACGTTAACGTTGGCGACGACGATCGCGTTCGGGCGTGTTCGCGTGGGGGCGGCGGTGCTGATGGTGCCGTATCTGGGATGGATTTTGTTCGCGGGGTACCTGACCTATATGATCGGCGAACTGAACCCCGGTGCCGAAACCCTTGTGCCATCGTCATCGAGCACCCAAATCATCAGCTGAAGCTATCGGGAATTTTGACCATGCAATCCGAAAACCGTCTGTTCGATGATTTCGCCAAGTTCATCAACGGTGCTGCCGGCACGCTCGCCGGAGTCGGCCGTGAGGCTGAGCAGAGCGCGCGTGCGCGTGCCAAGGAGTGGATTGGCGGGCTCGAATTCGTGTCACGCGAAGAGTTTGACGCGGTGAAGGCGATGGCTGCTGCCGCGCGCGATGAGGCCGATGCCCTGCGCGCGCGGATCGAAAAGCTGGAAGCCGCCGCTGCTGCCCCTGTCGCGCCGCCCAAGGGCAAGAAGTCGACCGGTACCGCCTGATTGGTTGCGGCGGATCGCACCGACGTGCGTTGTCCACAGTTTTTTGGCCTCCGGTGCGCGGCTGGTCTTGCTCCGCGCCTGCGCTATTGGCACGCCGGGGTTGCCGAATGATGTTGAGCTGGAATTGAGTTGGTAAAGCTGCACGAAGCCGATGATGAGCGCGATGACGCCGCGCCGATCGA
>CAZYOU010000187.1:0-2908 GCA_964649315.1 uncultured Stakelama sp.
CGACGAGCGAGGGTCCGCAGCCCCGGCCCGGTCTGGGTTCCGCTTCGTGGGCTGCGGCCGGTGAGCTCGCAGGGCGGGCCGCGCCGCTGCAGCGCCACCCAGAGAGGCCCCAGCGGCACGACATACTCTTCACAAGGCTGTTGGTGAGCGAAGGAGGCTTCCTCTGGGCTGCCTGCGCCGTCGGGGTGCGCGGTCTGTCGGTGGTGCCGGTGCCAGCCCACGTTTGCGGCTGCGGCTGGTTCGGGGGTGTAGGTCAGGACTCCGTTAGCTCCCTCTCCCTTGAGTGAGAGGGTTGGGTGAGTGTGTTCCGCCGTCGATAGGGCGGGCTCGGCTGCGCCTCGCTCCCCCTCACCCCGGCCCAGTTTCGGGTCGACCAGTCCCCCGGACTGGTCTTGGACTGCTGGGAGCAGTCCAACCCGAAACTCCCGGAGGAGAGAGGGAGCAGAAGGCGCTTCCTTCTTCAGAATATTCGCCGCACGCTTATACCCCGCGAGCAGGTTCGCGCCGTCGGGGGTGCCGATAAACGCCTGCAACGCGTGGACGCGCGCGAGCAGCCGGACGAGATCATCTTCGCCGCCAAGCGCGAATACTGCATCGATCAGGTCGTGGCGGACGCCCGCTTCGCGTTGTTGAACTTTGAGACGGTCTGCGATAAATTGAATTGGTCGATCATCAACAATGACTGACTCAAAACTAGGCTCAACTGCTTTTCCAAAAACACGTTTGACGACCAAGCGCAACGCTTGGAATTTTTCTAGTTGCTCACCTGTGACCCGCGCGATGACCCGGCCATCGACAGAAAAGAAAACATCTGAACCATCGCTCAAATGCTTAAATTTCTGTTTATTTTTAAGAGCAAGCATGAAAGCACTGGCGAATCCAGGATTTCGGTCTTCAATAACTTCGCTGAAACGCTGAAAAGTAACCTCAGACCAAATCACCTCAATAGCTTTGGTCAAAGGTAGTCGAAGCTGATTTCGAATTGCCAAGGCAATGATGGAAATTGCTTGTCGCCTAATCGCAAACGGATCCCTTGATCCTGATGGCACCTCATCAACTAGGTCAAACGCAGCCAAAGTATCCAGCTTATCCGCCAAACTCACCGCCACCGTCACCGGATCGGTAGGCACATCATCGCCCTGCCCCACCGGCTTGTAGTGATCGCGGATCGCGGCGGCGATGCGGGGGTCTTCGCCTTGCGCGGCGGCGTAATAGCCGCCCATCAGTCCCTGCAGCTCGGGGAATTCGCCGACCATGCCGGTGACGAGATCGGCTTTGCAGAGCAGGGCTGCGCGTTCGGCGAGGTGCGCGAGTTCCTTTAGCCCCTCCCCTTCAGGGGAGGGGTTGGGGTGGGGGGTGTCAGTCTCACCGAGACCGGGGGTTGTGGGGACAATCCCCTCTTCCACCAGCCACCGGGCCAGCTTTGCGACGCGCGCGACCTTGTCCGCCACGGTGCCCAACTTCTCATGGAACACGATCCGGTCGAGCTTCTTCGCCTGTTCTTCCAGCGGCACCTTCAGATCGGTGTCATAGAAGAATTTCGCATCGCTCAACCGCGCGGCGAGGACCTTGCGGTTGCCGTCGATGATCTTCGCGCCGCCGTCTGCCGCATCGATGTTCGCGGTGCAGATGAAGGCATTCGCCAGTTTGCCGTCGCTATCCGAGCAGACGAAATATTTCTGGTTCACCCGCGCCGTCAGCTGGATCACTTCGGGGGGCACGCTGAGAAAGGCTTCGTCGAAGCGGCCGAGCAGCGGCACCGGCCATTCGGTGAGCCCGGCATTTTCGGCGAGCAGCCCGGCATCCTCGATCAAGGTCAGCCCCGCCTTGCGCGCGGCCATCTTCGCGCCGACCGCGATGATGTTGGCGCGCTCGTCCTGATCGACGATGACGTGCGCGTCGCGGAGTTGGTCGGCATAAGTTGCCGCACTTTCGATCTCTATCGGGCCGGTCGAATGGAAACGGTGGCCCATCGTCGTGCGGCCGCTGGCGATACCGGCGATCTCGCACGGCACGACGTCGGTGCCGAGCAGCGCGACGATGCCCTGCAACGGGCGCACCCATTTCAGGCTTTCAGTCGACAGCGACGCATCACCCCAGCGCATCGATTTGGGCCAGGGGAACGCCCGGATGATGCGCGGGATCGCCTCTGCCAGCACATCGGCGGTCGCGCGGCCGGGCTTGTCGATAACGGCAAACAGCACCCCGTCCCGCTCCACGAGCTGATCGCGGGTGAGCCCGGTCTTGCGCAGGAATCCCTCAAGTGCCTGTGGCGGTGCCGCGGCCTTTGGGCCCTTGATCTCCTCCGATACCGCCGCCGTCTCCAGCGGCAGGTCGCGCGCAATCAGCGCGAGGCGGCGCGGGGTGGCGTAAGTGGTGATGGCAGGCGCTTGCAGTCCCGCGGCAGCGAGTTCGGCGAGGAAAAGCTTCGCCATATCCTCTCTCGCGCGCGCCTGCATCCGCGCCGGGATTTCCTCGCAGCGCAGCTCCAGCAGGAAATCGGTCACGCCGCCCACCCGTTCTTGTCCATCCACGCCTGGCAGGCGCCTTTTGCGAGATCGCGGACGCGGCCCATATAAGCTTGGCGCTCGGCGACGGAGATCACCCCGCGGGCCTGCAGCAGGTTGAAGACGTGGCTCGCCTTGATCGCCTGTTCATAAGCGGGGATCGGGAGTTTGGCCGCGAGCGAATTTTCGCATTCGGCGGTGTGCATCTTGAACTGTTCGACCAAGCTGTCCGTGTTCGCGACTTCGAAATTCCAGGCGCTCATCTGGCGTTCGTTCTCCAGAAACACATCGCCATAGCTGACCCCGGCATCGTTGAATGCCAGATCGTAGATGCTGTCCTTATTCTGGATGTACATCGCGAGCCGCTCTAGCCCGTAAGTCAGCTCGCCCGCGACCGGCTT
>CAZYOU010000188.1:0-2898 GCA_964649315.1 uncultured Stakelama sp.
GGGGTCTCCGTGGCGGCAGATGGTATCAGATGAAACTATATAGCGGGTTTGGGGGCGGGGGTCTAGCGGTGCCTTTCCTTCCCCCACTTCAGCGGCCTGCCACTTGCCGTCAGTTGCAAGCTTAGGCAAAGTTTTGCGATGACCGAAGCATCCTCCTGGGCCGGCGAACTGTCGCCAGATTTGGACGAGTTGATGGCATTCGATGCAATGCGCGCGTTCCTTGAAAGCTATTGGGAGCGAGGCCTGAAGAGTGACGATAGACTTGCAGCCCTGCTCGGCAGTTTGAATCGTAGTTGGGAGTATGGGGGACCTCTCGATCCGGCGATGTGGCAGGATTGGAAGGATGCAGTTGGAAAGGTGAGACAGGCGGGAGGCGACGCCGCACGCGATCCTCTGGGCTGAGGGCGCTAACGCCGCTCGCCGCCAAAGCCTCCATTTCCAATCCGCCCCAACACCCCTTAAACTCCCCTCATGAAATCCTTCGACAATCACGAACGTCTGCTCGCCATCAGCCTGTCCGCACTCGCGGGGTATGTCGATGCGGTGGGGTATCTCATTACGGGCGGGTTTTTTGTATCGTTCATGAGCGGTAACTCGACGCGGCTGGGGGTCGATATCGCCGATATGTCCGCCAATGCGGGCGTTGCTGCGCTGTTGATCGGCAGTTTCGTTATCGGCGTCATCATCGCCTCGCTGGTCGGGCGGGCGGCGGGCGGTCGGCATCGGACGGTGGTGCCGGTGCTGATGGTCGTGCTGCTCGCCGCCGCTGCGGGGCTGGGGGATATGCGCGAGGACCGGCTGACCGCGATCCTGATGGCGGTGGCGATGGGGGTGGAGAATATCTTCTTCGCCACCGGCACCGATGTTCGCGTCGGCCTTACCTATATGACCGGGCGGCTGGTGAAGATCGGCCAGCAACTTGCGGCTGCACTGACAGGGGAGGATCGCTGGGGCTGGGTGCCGCATGTGCTGCTCTGGGCCGGGCTGATGAGCGGCGGTATCGCCGGGGCGGTGGCGTATCTGTTCCTCGGCAGCGATGCGTTGTGGATCGCGGTCGCGGCGGCGGCGGGGATCGCGGTTCTTGCAAGACAACCTATGCCGGTGGCACCAACGCCGGCATGACAAAGCTGAAGCTCGATGCGTTCCTGCCCTACCGCCTGTCGATCGCGTCGAACCGTGTCTCGTCAGCGGTGGCTACCGCCTACCAGGCCCTGTTCGGGCTGAAAATTCCCGAATGGCGGCTGATCGCGGTGATTGCCGAAGGGCAGGCGATGACGCAGCAAGCGCTGGGGGCCGCCACGCAGATGGACAAGGTGACGGTCAGCCGCGCGGCAATCGCGCTGGTCGATCGCGGGCTCGTGAAGCGCACCCCCAACCCGGATGATCAGCGGTCGCACCTGTTGTCGCTGAGCCGCGAAGGGCAGGCTCTGTACGATAGCGTGGTGCCGAAGGCGTTAGCGCTGGAGGCGGAGATTTTCGGCGGATTCACTGCGGGCGAGATCGCGCAGTTCGCCGCCATGCTCGCGCGGATCGAGGCGGCGGCCGCCAATCTCTCGTCCGAACAGGGTTGATGTGTGTGGGGCGGTTGGCTGATACAAACCCCCAAAACCCGTTTGCCCTGAGCTTGTCGAAGGGCTGTCCTTCTTCTCGACGGTTGAAAAGAACGGCAGGGCTTCGACAAGCTCAGCCCGAACGGATTAGGGATTTGATTGAGCGCGAACCGAGGCTAAGCGATCTCCGCCTCCCCAGGCCGACCATTGCCCATCCAAGGAGGAATCATGTCCGCATCTGTCGACCGCGCCGGCCTGAAGGTCGCAAGCGAGCTTGCCGATTTTGTTGAAGGCGCGGTGCTGCCGGGCCTCGGCATCGCGGCGGAAGGCTGGTGGCAGGGCGTGGCGGATATCTTCGCCCGGTTCGCGCCAGAGAATACCGCGCTGCTCGCCAAGCGTGAGACGCTGCAGGCGGCGATCGACGCGCGCTACAAGGCGGGCGGCGCGGTGGACGAGGCGTTCCTGCGCGCGATCGGCTATCTGGTGCCGGAACCTGCCCCCTTCACGATCGGTACCGAGAATGTTGACGCCGAGATCGCGACGATGGCCGGCCCGCAGCTGGTGGTGCCCATTCTCAACGCACGCTTCGTTCTCAACGCGGCGAATGCGCGCTGGGGCAGCCTATATGACGCGTTTTACGGCACCGATGCGCTGCCCGGCGCTGCCAAGCCGGGCGGATATGACACTGAACGGGGCGCGCAGGTGATCGCGGCGGCGAAGGCGTTTCTGGATCAGGCGGTGCCGCTGGCGTCAGGAAGCTGGGCCGACTTGGGTGATCCGTCAGGCGGTATCGCGATCCTCCATCCAGATCAGTATATCGGCAAATCCGCGCGCGGACGCCTGTTTCGTCACAACGGGTTGCACATCGAAGTCGTGTTCGATCCCAATTCGTCAATCGGCGCCACCGACCCTTCAGGCATCGCCGATGTCATCCTCGAATCCGCACTGACCACAATCTGCGACCTCGAAGACTCGATCGCGGCGGTCGATGCCGAAGACAAGGTCGCCGCGTACACGAACTGGCTCGGCCTGATGAAGGGCGATCTGGAGGAGACCTTCGACAAGGGTGGCAAGGCCCTTACGCGCCGCCTGAACGCCGACCGTGTCTATACCGGCGCGCATGGCGACGAGATCGCGCTCCCCGGTCGCTCGCTGCTGTTTGTGCGTAATGTCGGCCATTTGATGACGACGCCTGCGATCCACTTAGGCGATGGCAGCGAGGCGCCCGAGGGTATTCTCGATGCGATCATGACCAGCACGATCGCGCTCTATGACCTCAAGAATCTGGGCACCCTCAAGAACAGCCGCACCGGCAGCGTCTATATCGTCAAGCCCAAGATGCACGGGC
>CAZYOU010000189.1:0-2831 GCA_964649315.1 uncultured Stakelama sp.
GGAAATTGACCGGCAGCATCGTCTGCCCGCGCGATTCCTCTTCCATGATGATCTGGGTCAGCACATTGTGCGTGATGTCCTCATCGGATTTCGCATCAACGACCTTGAAGTCGCGTCCCTCGCGCGTCATCGCGGCAAGGTGCTCCAGCGTGATGTAGGACGATGTCTCGGTATTATAGAGACGCCGGTTAGCGTATTTCTTGATGATGACGACGCCGTCATCCGAAGCGGTCTTTTTCATGGGAGGTTCCCCGAGGGTGCGTAACGACCCTGTAACACCGTTTCATGCCGCGCTGCAACACGGGCCGCGGCCGCTGCCGCTGTTCCTGGAAATGCTGCGCACACAAACTGCACAATCGCCGACGCGGCGCGCGACGGCGCTGGCGGCGCTGGCGGCTTATCAATCGGCAGATCGCGGCCCCCGGCGGCGGATGGGGGGCGTAAAATACCGACGCGGCCGGGCACGCCTGCGCGACTATGGCGGCACTGGGCGGCCAGTGTTGTTCGTGCCGTCGCTGATCAATCCGCCTTTCATCCTTGATCTCACCCGGCAGCAATCCTTGCTGCGCTGGCTGGCGGCGCAAGGGCATCATGTGTGGCTGCTCGATTGGGGTACGCC
The DNA here is from genome assembly GCA_964649315.1 of uncultured Stakelama sp. Lineage (GTDB taxonomy): Bacteria > Pseudomonadota > Alphaproteobacteria > Sphingomonadales > Sphingomonadaceae > Sphingomonas. The sequence goes on from CAZYOU010000189.1 coordinate 620, forward strand.
GGACGCTGCCGCCCGCAATATGGACATCAGCGATCACGTCACCCGATTGTTGCTGCCGCTGATCGCGAAGCTGCCCGAACCGCCGATCCTGGTCGGCTATTGCCTGGGCGGCACAATGGCGGCGGCGGCGGCCTGCCTTACCCCGGTGGCGGGCCTCGCGATGATTGCGGCGCCTTGGCACTTCAGCGGCTTTGACGATGCCGCGCGCGCCCGCATCGCGGGGCTGTGGGATGCCGCAAAGCCTGCGTGCCGGGCAATGGGCCTGGTGCCGATGGAGGTGCTGCAATCGGGTTTCTGGCAGCTCGACCCAGCCCGGACGATCGCCAAATATGAAGCGTTCGCGGCGATGCCGCCTGGCAGCACCGCTGCCCGCACGTTCGTGGCGATGGAAGACTGGGCGAATGCGGGCGCCCCGCTGCCTTACGCTAGCGGCGCACAGATGTTCGAGCAGTTGTTCGCGCACGACCTTTCCGGCTCAGGGCAATGGGTGATCGATAACACCCCGATTGCTCCCCACGCCCTACCCTGCCCAACCGTCGATTTCGTGTCGCTGCGGGACCGGATCGTTCCCGCCGCAAGCGCTGTCGGTTTCGCCGATCGGCGCGAACTGGCGGCAGGTCATGTCGGCATGATCGTGGGTAGCGGTGCGCGCGCGCAGCTTTGGGAACCGCTCGACGACTGGATAACCCACGCCTGCCGGTCTAGATAGTCGCGGACAATCATCTCGCAGGAGTCCCCCATGACCGACATCGTCATCACCGCCGCCAAGCGCACCCCCGTCGGCAGCTTCATGGGCGCGTTCGGATCGACCCCCGCGCATCTGCTTGGCCAGGTGGCGATTGAGGCGGCGATGGCGCAGGCAGGCATCACCGGTGATGATGTGTCCGAAGTAATCCTGGGTCAGGTACTCACCGCTGCGCAGGGGCAGAACCCCGCACGCCAGGCATCGATGGCAGCAGGCGTGCCGAAGGAAGTGCCGGCGTGGAGCGTGAATCAGGTCTGTGGATCGGGCCTGCGCGCCGTCGCGCTCGCGGCGCAGTCAATTGCGGCAGGCGATGCCACGATCGTGGTGGCTGGCGGGCAGGAATCGATGTCGCTCGCACCGCACGCGCAGTTCCTGCGCGGCGGGCAGAAGATGGGCGACCTGCAGCTGGTCGACACGATGATCAAAGACGGGCTGATCGATGTGTTCAACGGCTATCACATGGGCATTACCGCCGAGAACCTTGCCGAGCGCTATCAGATCACACGCGAAGCGCAGGATGCGTTTTCGGTTGCTTCGCAGAACAAAGCCGAAGCCGCGCGCGCCGCAGGACGCTTCAAGGATGAGATTGCCGCCGTTACGATCAAGGGTCGCAAGGGCGACACGATCGTCGCCGATGACGAATATATCCGCGCCGGTGTGACGATCGACGGCGTCTCTGGGGTGAAGCCCGCCTTCAAGAAAGACGGCACGGTTACCGCCGCCAATGCGAGCGGCCTGAACGATGGTGCCGCCGCGCTCGTCATCATGAGCCGCGCTGAGGCCGAGCGGCGCGGTTCGCCGATCCTCGCGCGGATCGCCAGCTGGGCATCAGCGGGTGTCGACCCAGCGTTCATGGGCATCGGCCCCGTCCCCGCTACCCGCCGCGCGCTCGAAAAAGCTGGCTGGGCGATCGGGGATCTTGACCTGATCGAATCGAATGAGGCCTTCGCCGCACAGGCGCTGTCGGTGAACAAGGAACTCGGCTGGGATGCCGACCGCATCAACGTGAACGGCGGTGCAATTGCGATCGGCCACCCGATCGGCGCATCGGGCGCGCGCGTGCTAACGACCCTGCTGTACGAAATGGCACGCCGCGATGCCCGCAAGGGACTGGCCACCTTATGTATCGGCGGCGGCATGGGAATTGCGCTGTGCGTTGAGCGCTAAGCGTTCGATCGGCATGACGAAAGACTTTTGACATTACGCAAGATTATTTCGTCGAAAAAACGATCCAATTTGCAGAAATATCAGAAAGAAACGGAGCGGCCGATTCTTCCGAAAAAGCCGTGGCAATCTTGCAACACGCTCCAGCGAAACTTCATGTAAATGTCAGCAAATATTCATATTCGCCTTGCATCCGCTGGCCCGCGTCGTTTGTATGCCGGCCCTAAGGACAATATCGTCCAACAATAAAATGGGGCACATCGATGAAGATGACGCAGCTTCTGGGCGCAACCGCGCTCGTTG
>CAZYOU010000190.1:0-2787 GCA_964649315.1 uncultured Stakelama sp.
TCGCCGGGCTTGAAGCGCCGGGTCGCGTTGGCGAGCGACTGGAGCGGCTGCGAAATGCGCCGCGCGCCCCACAAGACGGGCACCAGCACGACAACGTACAGAATCAGCGTCTGCGCGATCAGCTGCCACAGCAGCGGCCAGTCGGATCGCGGCCAGGGTGAGCTCATCACCAGCCAACCGCGCCCCGGCTGCTCGACCGCGATAATCATCTCCGCCCCGAACCGCGCATAGCGTTCCGCCCGCCGCCGTCCGAAACGCTGGATATGGCGCTCGTCGAGCCGGAACGGGCGCACCTGCGTCGCGATCCCTCGCACCGGAATGCCGACATCAATCAGCGCGGCCCGGAGAGCCGCCTCAATGCCATGATGGGCGTGGCGACCGGGTGGGATCGGGTTTTCGGCTAGCACGCGTACCCGGCCGCGCCGCACGTCACTCAATGGTGTGATGCCCGGGGGCGTTTCATTCGCATCGACGATCCGCGTCACCGCCGGGCCGACAATCTGTTGCAGCAATATCTGCTGCCGTCCTTGATAGAGCATCGCAAAATTGATCGCCTGCGCCACGAACAGCGCAATCGCGACCAACACGGCCAGTTGGCTCGAGAGGCTGCGGGGCCAGAACCGGCTCATGCGGGCGCGCGCGCGATCAAAGCCGGGTCACTTCCGCGGCGAGCGTGTAGCCGCCGCCCCAGACGGTCTTGATCAGCTCGGGATTTTTGGGATCAGCCTCGATCTTGCGGCGCAGACGGCTGACCTGATTGTCGATCGCGCGGTCAAAGGCGGCAGCCTCGCGGCCCTGGGTCAGGTCGAGCAGCTGGTCGCGGGTGAGCACCTGGCGAGGGCGCAGTACCAGCGCGAGCAGCAGGTTATACTCGCCCGTCGACAGCGCGACTGAGACCCCGCTGCGATCGACCAATGCGCGCTCGCCCGATTTCAGCACCCAGTCGGCAAAGGCGTAGGAACCTGAATCGGGCGCGTGCTGCCGGGCTCCGCCATTGGCGGCGCGGCGCAGCACTACCTTTACGCGCGCGGCAAGCTCACGCGGGGAGAATGGCTTCACGACATAATCGTCCGCGCCCATTTCCAGCCCGACGATCCGATCGGTCTCTTCACTGCGCGCGGTCAGCAGAATGACCGGGATTTCGCTCGTCTCACGAATGTGGCGGGTCAGGCTCAGGCCGTCTTCGCCGGGCATCATGATGTCGAGGATGACAAGATCGATCGCATAGGCCGCCAGCCGGGTCCGCGCCGCCGCCGCATCGCCCGCCTGCGTCACACGAAAGCCCTGCTTCAGCAGGAACTGCGCGAGCGGCTCACGGATCGAGCGCTCGTCATCGACCAGCAGCAGATGGGGCGTTTCGGACATTGTCTCGGTGCTTAGCATAGCTTTCCTGGTCACCAAGCCGATTGGACGGCGTGAAGAATGTTTGCCGGGCGGGCGAGGAGGGGCACACCCGCCCGGCGACCGAGCTTACTGCCCGGTATCAGGTGAAGGATTGGCGGCTGGTGCTACGCCGGTGGCGGGTGCCGCGCGGCGCTCCATCATCCGCTTGCGCATGGCATCACGCATCGTTGCGCGCTGGGCCTGTTGTTCGGCTTGGTCGACGACACCATCCTTGTTGGTATCGATCCGGTCGAACGGCGCGGAGAATTCGGCGCGCGTGATCTTGCCGTCGCCATCGCTGTCGAGCCGCGCCATCATGCCGCCGGGACCACGACCCCAACCGGCGCCCTTGGGTCCATCATGACCCATGCCACCGGGGCCCATATGGTGCGGGCCGCCGCGACCGCCCGGACCGTGACGGCCAGCGTGCATCGCGTGGCGGCGTTCATGCGCGACCTTCATTTCGGCTTCGGTGATCTGCGCATCGCCATTGCTATCGACTTTTTTGAAGCGTGTGTTTTGCTGGGCAGCGAATTCGTCGCGCGAAATGCTGCCGTCGCGATCGGTGTCGATCCGCGCCATGCGCTTGCCCGGACCCTTCATTTCGGTGCTTGCGATCTTGCCGTCGTTATTGGCGTCCAGCTTCTTGAAGCGGGCATCGGCCATCGCGAAAAACTCGCTGCGCGACACCTTGCCATCGGCATTGGTGTCGGCGCGCATCATCCCGTGCGGGGCGAAAGCTGCGGCAACGGCGACACCGCCGATAGCGGTCGTCCCGATGGCAGCGGCGATCAACAGTTTCTTCATCTCGAAGCGTCCTCAACATGCGGTGGGGACCATCCCCGCCTTATGAGACCCTTCTGCCGCCAAGCTGTCGCGGCGATATGTCAGCCGCGGGAAAAACTGTCGCAAATTGTCGCGCTGCAGCCGATCAAGCGAAGATCGCGACGCTCTGCATTCCTTCGGCCATCAGCACGCCATCGGCATTCCAGATCCGCATCGTCTGGCTGCTGCAGCCGCCGCGGGCATAATCGGATTTGGCGGAGAGAAGCCACCAGCCATCGGTGGTCGACGGTGTGGCGGTGAGCAGATTGACGATCCAGGTGAGCGAACTGACCGGCGGAAAACCGCCCCCCAGCAGACGCATCACCGCCGGCGGCAGCGCGTCCGCCACCGCCATGATGTGCACCATCGGATCGAGTCCGTCGGTGACGCGCAGCCGCGCCCAGCGCAGCAATTCGCCCTCGGCCAGCCCGTCCTTTAGATCGAGGAAGTTGAAATTGTGGATGAAGAATTCTTCGGGTCCCGTGAACACCTTGGCATCGGGCGCGGGGGGCGCGCGGGTGACGGGCGGGCGCTGATCGAAATCGAGCTTAGATACCTGATCGGCCATGAACACGAAGG
>CAZYOU010000191.1:0-2733 GCA_964649315.1 uncultured Stakelama sp.
AAAATGGCGAATTCTATTTCATCGAAATGAACACCCGGCTGCAGGTGGAGCATCCGGTGACCGAGGCGATTACGGGCCTTGATCTCGTCCGCGAACAGATCCGCATTGCCGAGGGCCATCCGCTGACGCTGCGACAGGAAGACGTGCATTTCCGCGGCCACGCGATCGAATGCCGGATCAACGCCGAAGACCCCCGCACCTTCGCCCCCTCGCCCGGTCTGGTAAAGCAGTTCCATGCGCCGGGCGGCATGAACGTCCGCGTCGATAGCGGGCTATATGCCGGCTACCGCGTGCCGCCTTATTACGACAGCATGATCGCCAAGCTGATCGTTTACGGCACCACCCGCAACGGGGCCCTGCGCCGCTTACGCCGGGCACTTAAAGAGTTCGTGATCGACGGGATGAAAACGACCATTCCACTGCACCAGGCGCTGCTCGACGATCCCGATTTCCAAAAGGGCGAGTACACGATCAAATGGCTCGAGGAATGGCTGGCCCGGCAGGACGACGCCTCCTGAACATTTGGCGGCGCGCGGCCCGTAACGGTGAACCTGCCGGACGGCACGAGGGGACATAGCGAATGCGCAAGATTTTGGGCTGGATACTGCTCGTCATTCTGATGGCGGTGAGCGCTGCCTTCCTCTATTTCCGCACGCCCGACACCGACCCGGCGGCGATGCGCGCGAAATATGGCGCAGCGCCATCCCAGTTCGTCGACCTGGGCGGCGGACTGACCGTGCATTTGCGCGATACCGGCCCCCGCAATGCGCCGGTGCTAATGCTGGTCCACGGCTCCAACGCCTCGCTTCATACCTGGGAGCCCTGGGCACAGCGGCTCAGCCAGCGCTATCGAATCATCCGCTTCGATCTGCCGGGGCACGGGCTTACCGGGCCAAGCCCATCAAAGCTTTACAGCGCGGTCGCCTATGTCGATGTCGTCGAAAAAGTGCGCGCCAAGCTGGGCGTCGACAAGATGGTGCTCGGCGGCAATTCGATGGGCGGCGGTGTCGCCTGGCATTATGCGCTGTCTTATCCGGAGCATCTGACCGGCCTGATCCTGGTCGACGCTTCGGGCCAGCCTGAACCAGGCAATTCCTCGCCGCCGCTCGCCTTCCGGATTGCGCGGATGCCGGTAATCCGCAATCTCGCGACGATGATCACGCCGCGATCGCTGATTGCCGACAGCCTGCCCGGCGCGTTCAGCGATCCCAAGCTTGCCGATGACAAGGCGATCGACCTCTATTGGGAATTGCTGCGCTATCCCGGCAACCGCGAGGCCACGATCGATCGCTTTGCGACCAAGCCCGATTACGCCACCGACGCGAAGCTTGCGCGGATCAAGACACCAACGCTGATCCTGTGGGGCGATGAAGACCAGTTGATCCCGGTTTCCTCAGGGCGCTGGCTCGCCAAGCGTATTCCGGGGGCTGAACTGATCGTCTATCCCAAAACCGGCCATATCCCGATGGAAGAACGCGCCGATCAAAGCGCCGCAGATGTTTACCGGTTCATCGAGTTGAAAACGAGAGCGACTGGCGACAGACAATAAAGGTCGTCGGCCATTACGGCGGACCTTGTGTGGCGGCGACCCGACCAAAACCACGCTGTTCATCACTGCCCAGCGATTGGCTGATCGGGACGCCTCCGTCAGTCGGTCTCCATTTCGCGCTGAAGCGAGGCCAGAATGGCAGCGCGGATCTTCTCGTCAGGGGCGGAACCGAGAGGAACCGCGCGAAGCAGGTTCATCCAGTCGTCAATCGCCTGCTGGCGCGCGCCCTGCGCGTCCTTGTCGACCGCGAGATAGAATTGCGCGCGGACATCACCGGGATCGATTGCCAGCGCTTGTTCGAATGACCGACGAGCCGCATGGGGGATGGGACCCTTTTCTGCCCCGGCAATGCGCGTCTGCGCTTCACCCAGCGCCGACCAAGCGCGGCTTCGGTTAGGGTCGATCGCCACCGATTCGCCAAGGGCTTGCGCCGCTTCGACGTGATCTCCGGCGTTGGCATGGGCAATGCCGAGCTTCTCGAACGCCCCGGCATCGTCCGGACGGCGCTTTGTTTCGGCAGCCAGACGCTGCACCGTATCGGCACCGCGCGCGAACATCGGCACGAATGACAATGGTTTAAGAATGCTAGGGCGAGCCGTATCCGTGCTGTTCGGCACCCAGACATCATCGGTGACGTGACGTTTCATTTCATCCCCTCGCAGAATCGATAGAAAGGATGGTATCTGACAAACGTCACCAAATAGTCTTCGTGGCTTTTAGCTTCAGTTAGCTTTGCTCATCGGGGAGTTAACTATAGATAATAACAATAAATGAGACGGTCCGTCGTGTTTATTGTCTTTATGGTTGCCGCCACATTAACCAAGGATGCTATTGCCTTTCCCTAATCGCACGATGCGCAAACCGGGGGTGACGCGTCGCGTTCGCGCCGCTATGCGCGAGCACATGAGCGCCATCACCCCGGAAATCGTCGCCCAGCACGGGCTTTCCCCCGAAGAATATGAGCGCGTCCTGGCCGCAATGGGGCGCGAGCCGAACCTGACCGAGCTCGGGATCTTCTCGGTCATGTGGTCTGAGCATTGCAGCTACAAATCGAGCCGGATCCACCTGAAGAAGCTGCCGACAACCGGCCCGCAAGTGATCTGTGGCCCCGGCGAAAATGCCGGCGTGATCGACATTGGCGACGGCCAGGCGGCGATCTTTAAGATGGAGAGCCACAACCACCC
>CAZYOU010000192.1:0-2655 GCA_964649315.1 uncultured Stakelama sp.
CTCGCCATTGGGATAGCGACGCAGCGCATGCTCGCCCCGGAACCGCGGTGAAATCGGGTTCTTCTCATAGGGATAGTTGATCGTCGCCTTGGCCTTGAAGAAATACTTCAGCGTCAGCGCATGGGCACGAACGAACTCCCATAGCGTGAAGGCCTTGATTGTCTGGCCGATATTCATGCCGGAACCCCCACGCGGACGAGCATCAGGTACCCGCTCACCAAAAACACCCAAACCAGCGACAGCGGCAGAAACACCTTCCACCCCAGCCGCATCAGCTGATCATAACGGTAACGCGGCACGGTCGCCTTCACCCAGCTGAACAGAAAGAAGAAAAACAGCATCTTGGCGAACAGCCAGAAGATGCCGGGGACATAATAGAGCGGCGCCCAGTCGACCGGCGGCAGATACCCACCCCAGAATAACGTCGCGTTCAGCACGCACATCAGGATGACGTTGGCATATTCGCCCAGCCAATAGAGCGCGAACGCCATCGACGAATATTCAGTCTGATATCCGGCGACGAGCTCGCTCTCCGCCTCAGTCAGATCAAATGGCGCGCGTTGCGTTTCGGCGAGGCTGGAGATGAAGAATACCACCGCCATCGGGAACAGCAGCGGATTGAACGCAAAGCCGTTGATCGGGAATGCCGCCAAGCCCCAAACGTCCTTCTGCGCCTCGACGATCGCGGCCAGATTGAAGCTACCCGTCCACAGCACCACCGATATCAGCACGAACCCGATCGCGACTTCGTAGGAAACCATCTGCGCCGCCGCGCGGATCGCCGAAAAGAACGGATATTTCGAGTTTGACGACCAGCCCGCCAGGATGATGCCGTAGACGCCGAGCGAACTCGCCGCGAGTACGTACAGCAGCCCGACATTGATGTTCGACAGGATCAGATCGGCCTGAAACGGCACCACCGCCCACACGATCAGCGCAACCGTGAAGGTGATGATCGGCGCGAGCAGGAACAGGCCCTTGTTCGCGCTCGACGGGATAATCGTTTCCTGCAGAAACACTTTCAGGCCGTCGGCAAAGCTTTGCAGAATGCCGAATGGCCCGACGACGTTGGGCCCGCGCCGCAGCGCCATCGCCGCCCAGATCTTGCGATCGGCATAAATGATCAGCGCCACCGCCAGCATCACCGGTAGCGCGATCAGCAGAATGTCGATGAGCGTGGCGAGAAACCACGCGCCCTCAAACGGCATGCCGAGATAGGTGAACCACCAGGTCATTCCGCCGCCTCCGCAAAGCTCTGGCCGTGCACCAGTTCAGCCGAGCAGCGCTGCATCGTCGGGCTCGCGCGGCAGATCGCGTTGGTCAGGTAGAAATCCTTGATCGGATAGCCGATCTCACCTTCCCCCTTGGCGTCTAGCGATGGGGACGCCCAGTCGAACGTCGCCAGCCCCAACGTCCCAAGCGCGGGCACATCCTTCGCCATTTCCGCCCGTAAGTGATCGATCGTGTCGAACGGCAGCGTTTGCCCCATCACGGCGGAAAGCGCGCGCAGGATCGTCCAGTCCTCACGGGCATCACCCGGCGCGAATACTGCCTGCTCGCCGCGCTGGACGCGCCCTTCCAGATTGACCCAGGTGCCCGATTTCTCGGCATAGCTCGCCCCCGGCAGGACGACATCGGCATGCGCCGCGCCCTTGTCGCCGTGATGGCCGATATAGACCTTGAAGCTTTTGGCGAAGTCCCAGAAATCGACCTCGTCGGCGCCCAGGAAGAACACCAGCTTGGGCTTTGCCGCCGCAACATCCGCGATGCCACGGGGCTGGGCATAGCCGAGCATCAGCCCGCCCATCCGCGCCGCCGCCATATGCACCACGTTGAAGCCGTTCCACGCCGTCCCGTCTTCCAGCATGCGGACCAGCTTGTGCTTCTTGGCGAATGCGAGTGCCGCGCCGTGCCCGGATTTCAGTGCTGCCCCGCCAACAATAATCATCGGCCGTGCCGCGTTCTTGAACGCTTCCGCTGCCGCCTCGGGCAGCTTGGCCATTGCCGACAAACCATTGCCGAGCCATTCGGCCTTATAGGTCAGGTCAGTCTCCGGCCCGATCGCGAAAACCCTCGCACCCTTTTTGATCGCCTTGCGAACCCGGGTGTTCACCAGCGGCGCTTCCCAGCGCAGATTGGTGCCGACCAGCAGGATCGCATCGGCCCGCTCAACACCAGCGATCGTCGTATTGAAGTTGACGGCGGCCAGCGACGTCACGTCATAATCCATGCCGGTTTGCCGCCCCTCGAGCAGCGACGAGCCCATTTTCGCGAGCAGCGCCTTGGCGGCATACATCGTCTCGCAATCGACCAGATCGCCCGCGATTGCGGCGACGCTTTTGCCTGCTTTCACCGCCGCAATCGCCGCAAAAGCCTCATCCCAGCTCGCCTCGACCAGCTTGCCGCCCTTGCGCACAAACGGCCGGTCGAGCCGCTTGCGCACCAGCCCGTCAATTGCATGGCGCGTCTTGTCGGTCGCCCATTCCTCATTCACGTCTTCGTTGATCCGCGGCAGGCAGCGCAGCACCTGACGCCCGCGGCTATCGAGCCGGATATTGGTGCCGACCGCGTCCATCACATCGATCGTCAGCGTCTTTTTCAGCTCCCAGGGCCGCGCCTCGAACGCATAGGGCTTCGATGTCAGCGCCCCGACCG
>CAZYOU010000193.1:0-2649 GCA_964649315.1 uncultured Stakelama sp.
CCATGGCCGCGTAACTTAAACCAAACGGCCTCCGGTGATCCCGGTGCAGTTCAGATGGCCATTTTTCAGACACCTAAGATGACGTGCTCGGCATATGTTTTGCACTCGCCAAGGCCGCATGATTCCTGAAAAGAGTCAACTAACCGACCCGAGGGACCTACTCTGCCGGCGGCGTCTCTTCTTCGCTAATACAAAATGCTTGGGCTGCTAGGCCGCTGGGTAGCAGAATGGTCGCGCTCCTGCCGCGAAACGCCGAATGCCGTGCCGACAATGATTGATTCATCCTTCGGCTTCATACATACTGACATCATTGTCAGTATCCCCGATCAGGAGTCGCTTCATGGCCAAGCTTCCGCCCTTTCCCGGCACCACGGGGCGTCGTGACTGGCGCACCGCGTTTGATGCGATCCGCAAGCTGTTGAACAATGGCGATGATACGACACAGGTTTTCCGCATCATGCGCGCGCTCAATGTCGGCAATGCGCCGATGAACTATGCGCGCTTCATCGCCACCGCAGAGGGCGGGCGGATGGCCTATGAGCGGGTTGAGCTGGCGCGAAAATTCTCCGATCCCGCTTATGTCGCGCAATTCGCGCCGGGCACGGTGGGCGCGGCCTATCGCGATTTTCTGGAACGGACCGGCTATTCGGCTGACGGGCTGGTCGAGGTGAGCCGCGTGATCAGCGAAGATGATATGCCGCACCCCTATGCGTGGTTCGGTCGCCGCGTGCGCGACACGCATGATATCTGGCACGTACTGAACGGCTACAAGGCTGATGAATCGCTGGGGGAGGCGGCGCTGGTCGCGTTCAGCTATGCGCAGGTCGGCGGGCTCGGCTGGGCGTTTATCGGTGGGGCGGCGGCACTGAAAAGCATCGGCGTGACGGGCAATCTGCTGTTCGCGAAAGCAGTCTGGGAAGGCTATGTGCGTGGTCGCAAGGCCAAGTGGCTGGCGGGCGAGGATTATGAAAAGCTGCTGCATGAGCCGATCGAGGCCGCGCGCCAGCGGCTGGGGCTGACCCCGCCGGTCGCTTATCTGAAGGCGCAGCGCGAGCTGGGTGCGGCGATGGCATCCTATCTCAGCGCGCCGAAGCAAGATGATGCGCCCGAGGTGAAGCTCGCCGCCTGAGCCTGACGGAAAGCGCGCGACAATCATCCAAACGCGCTAAGGCGGGGGCGATGCTGTCGCGCCTCGTCCTCACCGATTTTCGTAATCATGCCGCCGCCACGCTGGAACCGGGGCCAGGATTCGTCGTGCTCAGCGGGGATAATGGCGCGGGCAAGACCAATATTCTCGAGGCGGTATCGCTGCTCGCCCCTGGGCGCGGCCTCCGCCGTGCGGCCCTGTCTGAAATAGTGCGGCAAGGCGGCAGTGGCGGGTTTGGGGTGGCGGCGTCGGTCGGTGGTGATGTCGACATTGCCACAGGCGCCCAGCCAAGCGCCCCCGAACGGCGGATCGTGCGGGTGCAGGGCGCCCCCGTCGCCGCAACCGCGCTTGCTGAGTGGCTGACGGTGCTATGGCTCACCCCCGCAATGGACCGGCTGTTCGTCGAACCCGCGAGCGAGCGCCGGCGCTTTCTCGATCGGCTGACACTGGCGCTGTCGCCGGGCCATGCCATCCACAGCAATCGCTACGAAGCGGCGATGCGCGCGCGCAATCGTTTGCTGGCGGAAGAAGGTGCACCCGATGCCGACTGGCTGAGTGCGCTCGAGGCGCAGATGGCCGAACATGGCACTGCGATCGACGCGGCGCGCCGCGACACCGTGGCGCGACTGGGGGCGGCCTTGGCGGCGCAAGCGGCGGGGCCGTTCGCGCGGGCGGGTCTGGCGCTGGAGGGCTGGACCGGGGCGGGCGACATGCTCGCGCGTGATCTGGCGCAGGGCCGCGCGCGCGATGCAGCAGCGGGGCGCACGTTGGTCGGGCCGCACCGCAGCGATCTGGCGGTGGTGCATCTCGATAAGGGGCAAGATGATAGGGGTCAGGCCGCCGCGCTGTGCTCCACCGGCGAGCAAAAGGCCCTGCTGTTATCGATCATCCTCGCCCATGCCGATCTGGTCGCGGCGCGGGGCGGGCAGGCGCCGGTGCTGCTGCTCGATGAAGTGGCGGCGCATCTCGATCCGCACCGGCGCGCGGCGCTGTTCGATCGGCTGGCCGGCAAGGGGCAGGTGTGGATGACCGGCACCGAACCGGGGCTGTTCGACGCCGTCCCCGGCGACGCAACGCGCTACACCGTGGCAGAGGGCGTGGTCATCAGTGGATAGTTGTAAAATATTTACAGTATTGCACGTTACACCGGATGAACCTGCACAAGGCGACCGCAAAAACACCCAATGATAGGCTTGGTCTGCTGTAAACTTGTGTAGGGCGACCCGGTATTCACGGCCAAAGGCTTCCCCAGATGAGTTATCAGGATCACATCGCGCAGGTTGGCGCGCTTATCAAAAGCCAGCGCGGCACATGGGACGGGATCAGCGCCGAATCGGTTGCGCGGATGCGTCTGCAGAACCGGTTCCAGTCGGGGCTCGACATTGCGCGCTACACCGCGGCGATCATGCGCAAGGATATGGCCGCTTACGATGCTGATCCCGCAAAATACACCCAGTCGCTTGGCTGCTGGCACGGCTTTATCGGCCAGCAGAAGATGATCA
>CAZYOU010000194.1:0-2631 GCA_964649315.1 uncultured Stakelama sp.
CCTTGGGTGACTTGGAGGTTCATGGGAATTTCCTTCACATATCCGTCAAATGGGGAATTCGGTGAGGCCGAAGCGCGACGTCTGCGCCTTGTCTCTCCCGCGAACCAGCGGCCCCAGTGCCACCAGAGTCGCCAACAACAACACAATTTCCATTGCGTACACAAAGCCATAGCCAGTGGTCGGTGCCGCCAGCGTTGGGCCAAGATCGCGCGCGACCGCCGCCGCCGAGATCAGATCGCGCGCAAAGGCGCCGATTGCGATGGCAAGACCCGCACAGGTCGCCTGAACTGCGCCCCAGGCGCCAAGCGCGAGGCCTGCATGGTCCTCGTCCGAAAGGGCCATGGCTGCCGTCAGCGTGCCGACTGAGAACATGCCCGCACCAAAACCGATGGCAGCGGCACCCATTGCCAGCAGCGGCGGCGAATGGATGGGGCCTGCGAATAACACCATCATGAAAGCGAAAATCCCGGCAACACCGCCAAAGCCGGCGAGCCGATGCGGCTCTGCGCCACGGCTCAACTGGCGTCCGGCCAGCGAGAACCCGGCCAGCATCCCCATCGCCCACAGCGCCGTCAGCGATGTCGTCGCGCCAACCGATAGGCCGAGAATCTGGCCACCATAAGGCTCCAGCAGCACGTCCTGCATGCTGAATGCCGCTGAGCCGAGCCCGACCGCAACCAGCAGACGCATCGTCTTGGGTCGGGCAATGAACATCGCCCAGGCCCGGTTGAACGAGGGGCGGGGGGCGGTGGAGGTGGTTGCCGCGCGGTTGCGGGCTTCCTGCTTCCACAGCGCGATGACGTTCAGGATCACGGTCATCACCGAAACGGTGGAGACAATCTGGACCAGCCGCGTCGCCGAGAAATCGACAAGCAACTGGCCGATCACCAGCGCGCTGATCATCATGCCGACCAACAGCATGACATATAGCAGCGCTACCACGCGCGGACGTGTTTCGTCGGTGGCGAGATCAGTGGCGAGTGCCAGGCCTGCGGTCTGGGTAGTGTGCATGCCGGCGCCGATGAACAGGAACGCGAGCGCCGCAGCGACCTGGCCCGACCATGCCGGGCCCTGACCACCGCCGGACATCACCAGCAATGCGAAGGGCAGGATAGCAAAGCCACCAAACTGCATCAGTGTGCCGAACCAGATATAGGGCACGCGCTTCCAGCCGAGCACTGAGCGGTGATGATCTGACCGGAAGCCGATCAGCGCGCGCAAGGGGGCGAACAGCAACGGGATTGAAACCATCGCCGCCACAACCGAACCCGACATGCCCAGTTCGACGATCATCACGCGGTTAAGCGTGCCGGTCAGCAACACGGCAGCCATGCCGACCGAAACCTGGAACAGCGACAGCCGCAGCAACCGGCTCAACGGCAAATCCTTGCTCGCTGCATCGGCAAAAGGCAGGAACTTCGTGCCTGCCGTCATCCAGAACTTGGTCGTCGCGGCAGGCTTCATCCCAGCAGTACCTCCAGGGCGTGACTGGTGTAGAAACCACCGGAAACCTTGCGATCGCGGCCCAGCGTTGCCGTCGGCACGGCATTAGTGATGAGCGTGCGGAGCAAGCGTTCGCGCACCGGGATGATCGCTGGTGAGCGATCACTGCGCGGGAACAGCCGCCCCATGCCGAGCGCGACCATCAGCAGCGGCGTTTGCGGGGCAAAGGTGAACACCATCGATCCGCGCGTGCGGTCCGAAAGGGCACGGATTACTTCGACAATGTCGAACGCCTTGTAGTGAATGAGCGAGTCCATCGCGACGACATGATCGAATGTGCCGAGCGCGGGATCGAGCATGTCGCCCACCCGCCAGTCGATGTTCAGCTCTTGCGGGGCACGTTTGCGCGCGATCTCGACCAGACTGCCCGCAACGTCGATCGCGACGACCTCCGCCCCGCGCTGCGCCGCTTCCACCGCCAGCGCGCCAGTGCCACATCCGGCATCAAGCAGCCGCAAGCCCGTCATGTCGGCGGGCAACCACGACAGCAACGTGTCGCGCATTTCGTTGCGGCCCGCGCGCACGGTTGCGCGGATGCCGCTGACCGGCACGTCGCTGGTCAGCTGTTCCCAGGCCTTGCTCGCGGTCTTGTCGAAATAGGTTTCGAGCTTGCCGCGATAGTCGGAATAGGTGGCCGTCTGCGTCATTCGAACCCCAGAAATTCAAAGATCTCACGATCCTTCATCGGCATCGCTTCAAGTGGATCGGTACCGGCCCAGAGCTGGGCGGCGAGGCGCTTATATTCGAGGCAGGCGGCCGCGACCTCCGGGGTCTGCTCCATCTCGAACAGGGTGCACTTCTTGAGCCGTGACCGGCGGATCGCATCGAGATCGGGGAAATGCGCGAGCGTCTTCAGGCCGGTGGCGGCGTTGAAACGGTCGATCTCGTCGGTTGCGGCCGAACGGTTGGCAATCACGCCGGCCATCCGCACATCGTAATTCTTCGACTTCGCTTTGATGGCGGCAACGATGCGGTTCATCGCGAAAATGCTGTCGAAATCATTGGCGGCGACAACCACCGCGCGCTCGGCATGCTGCAAGGGAGCCGCGAACCCACCGCACACCACGTCACCTAGCACGTCGAAGATCACGACGTCGGTTTCTTCGAGCAGATGGTGCTGCTTGAGCA
>CAZYOU010000195.1:0-2619 GCA_964649315.1 uncultured Stakelama sp.
CATATTTATCGAAGATAAGGATGTAAGACATGGCCGAGATCACAGCCGCCGCCGTCAAGGATCTGCGCGAAAAGAGCGGCGCGGGCATGATGGACTGCAAGAAGGCGCTGACCGAAGCGAACGGCGATATGGAAGCAGCGATGGATTGGCTGCGCACCAAGGGCCTCGCTTCGGCTGCCAAAAAGTCCAGCCGCACTGCTGCCGAGGGCCTGATCGGCGTCGAAGTATCGGGTACCAAGGGTGCCGCGGTTGAGGTGAATTCCGAAACCGACTTTGTCGCGAAGAACGAGCAGTTCCAGACCTTCGTTCGCGACGTGACGTCGGTCGCGCTTGCGCTGGGCGACGATCTTGAGGTGATCAAGGCGGCGCATCTCGGCGACAAGACCGTGGCCGAAGTGCTGACCAACAACATCGCGACGATCGGCGAAAACCAGAATCTTCGTCGCGCCAAGCGGCTCGAAGTGACGAGCGGTGCCGTGGTGCCTTACATTCACAACGCGGCAGCGCCGGGCCTGGGCAAGATCGGCGTGCTCGTCGCGCTGGAAAGCACTGCAGGCGACGATGTGCTCGTGCCGCTGGGCAAGCAGATCGCGATGCACATCGCGGCTGCCTTCCCGCTGGCGCTGCATGAAGACGGCTTGGACCCGGACGTGATCGAGCGCGAGCGCGCGATTGCGACTGAAAAGGCCGCCGAAAGCGGCAAGCCAGCCGATATCGTCGCGAAGATGGTGGACGGCGCGATCGCCAAGTATCGCAAGGAAAATGCCCTTATCAGCCAGCTGCTGGTAATGGACGGCAAGACCAAGATCGCCGATGTCGTCGCCAATGCCGCCAAGGCAGCCGGTGCACCGATCGAGCTCAAGGACTATGTCCGCTTTCAGCTCGGCGAAGGCATTGAGCGCGAAGTGAGCGATTTCGCTGCCGAAGTTGCCGCCGCCGCTGGCGTCAACTGAGTAATCAAGGGGGCGTGGCGTACTGATCGCCACGCCCCTTTTTTATCTGTCCGCTGCAACGCAACGGGTTTGCGCCTGCGCGCGGCCTGATCCGCAAATGGACACCCCCCTCGCGGGATGAGTGCTTGGCACAGTGGGAGGGGCCTACTAAGGTCGCGCCGCTTCCCCGCCCAAGCGCAAGTTGAATCCATGACCAAACCGCCATTCAAGCGCATCTTGCTCAAACTGTCCGGAGAGGCAGCGATGGGCGATCAGAATTTCGGGATCGACCCCGCCACCGTGGCGCGCGTCGCCGGTGAAGTGAAGCAAGCCAAGGACGCCGGGTTCGAACTTTGCCTCGTCATTGGCGGCGGCAATATCTTTCGCGGCATGGCGGGTGCGGCCAAGGGCATGGACCGCGCGACCGCCGATTATATGGGCATGCTCGCGACCGTCATGAATGCGTTGGCGATGCAGGATGCGCTCGAAAATCTTGGAGTCGAGACGCGGGTACAGTCCGCGATCCCGATGGCGAGCGTCTGCGAACCCTATATCCGCCGCCGGGCCGAGCGCCATCTGGAAAAGAACCGCGTTGTCATCTTCGCTGCAGGCACCGGCAGCCCCTATTTCACCACCGATTCAGGCGCAGCGCTGCGCGCCGCCGAAATGCGGTGCGATGCGCTGTTCAAGGGCACCAGTGTCGACGGTGTGTATAACGCCGATCCAAAGATTGATCCCAAAGCCGTTCGCTATGAACAGCTTACCTTTTCGCGCGTCCTTTCGGATGATCTAAAGGTGATGGACGCGAGCGCAGTGGCGCTTTGCCGCGACAATGATATTCCGATCGTTGTGTTCAACATTCGCGAAACGGGCAACCTCGCCCGGGTGCTGGCGGGTGAGGGCACCTCGACGATCGTCAATAACCAGACCGAGACTGTGGAGAACTGACATGGCCGCTTATGACAAGGCCGATCTTGAGCGCCGGATGGCCGGCAGCGTCGAAGCATTAAAGGGCGATCTCACCGGTCTGCGCACGGGCCGCGCGAGCACGTCGCTGCTCGATCCAGTGACGGTTGAGGTGTATGGATCGCACATGCCGTTGAACCAGGTGGCGACCGTGTCTGTACCCGAATCGCGGCTGTTGTCGGTGCAGGTGTGGGACAAGAGCAATGTCGGTCCGTGCGACAAGGCGATCCGCTCGGCCGGATTGGGGCTGAACCCGATCGTCGACGGCACGACGTTGCGCATCCCGATCCCCGATCTGACCGAGGATCGCCGCAAGGAACTGGCCAAGCTGGCCGGGCAATATGCCGAAAAGGCGCGGATCGCTGCGCGCAATGTTCGCCGTGACGGCATGGAAAGCCTGAAGGCGGACGAAAAGAAGAACCTGATCAGCGAAGATGAGCGCAAGCGCCACGAAACCGAGGTGCAGAAGCTGACCGACGCGACGATCGCCGATATCGATGCCGCAGCGAGCGCCAAGGAAAAGGAAATCCTCGGCAAGTGATGCCGCTGCCCGCCAAGGCACCGGAAACGGAAGGTGGGGCAGGGGCCTTGCCGCGCCATGTTGCGATCATCATGGATGGCAATGGCCGTTGGGCGAAGCAGCGCTTCCTGCCGCGCATTGCCGGGCATCGGGCCGGGGTGGAGGCCGTTCGCCGATTAACGCGCGCAGCGCGCACGCTGG
>CAZYOU010000196.1:0-2598 GCA_964649315.1 uncultured Stakelama sp.
AAATCCTGCCGCCATCATTTGCGCTTGTCGGCCACATCCCCCAAATAGGGCGTATTAGTCCAATACAGCAGGAACCAGATGGCCGATCCGTATCAATTGCTGGGTGTGCCGCGCGGGGCGAGCGAGGCCGATATCAAAAAAGCCTATCGCAAGCTTGCCAAGGAACTGCACCCCGATCGCAACAAGGATAATCCCAAGGCGTCCGAACGCTTTTCGCGCGTCACCAACGCCTATGATCTGTTGAGCGACAAGGATAAGCGCGCCCGCTTCGACCGCGGCGAGATTGACGGCGATGGTAATCCCGCATCGCCCTTTGGCTTCAACCCCGGTCAGGGCGGCAGTGCGGGCGGGTTCCGTCCAGGCGCTGGCGGTGCCCCGCCCAATTTCGATTTCGGCGGTGCGGGCGGCGGCGCGGGCGATTTCGGCGACATTTTCGAAGGGTTGTTCGGCGGCAAGCGCGGCGGCGGCTTTACCGGTGGCTTCGGCGGGCGGCCAAGCCCCAAGGGCGCGAACATCCCGTATCGGCTTGCGGTGCCCTTTACGGACGCGGCAACGCTTGCCCCACAGCGCATCACGCTTGGTGATGGCAAGACGATCGACCTGAAACTGCCGGCAGGTGTCGAAAGCGGCACGCAGATGCGGCTTGCCGGCAAGGGGCAACCCGGCCCCGGTGGCGCGGGCGATGCGATTATTACGGTAGAAGTGCAGCCGCATCGCTTCTTCGAACGCGTCGGCGATGATGTACGGCTCGATCTGCCCATCAGTCTGGCCGAGGCGGTGCTTGGCGCGTCGGTGAAGGTGCCGACGGTGGAGGGCGCAGTGATGCTGTCGGTGCCGCGCGGATCGACATCGGGCAAGGTGCTGCGTCTGAAAGGGCGGGGTTTCCACCGCAAGACCCCCGGCGCCAACGGCGCGCGCGGGGATCAGCTCGTGACGTTGATGGTCGATCTGCCGGTCGATGACGATGCCCTGGTCGAGTTTGTTCAAGGCTGGCCGGGCAAAGACAAGTGGAACCCGCGCGGCAAGCTGGACGTCTGACCTTCTGTGCAGGACATTTCGCCCGAATCGCCTGAGGAACGGCGGCGTCATCCGGGCAGAGCCCCGAAGCTCGATCGCCGCTTCGCCTTCATGCGCCCGGGCAGCTATGTCCGTGAGGTGCTGAAACGCGTTGTTGTCGGTGTGTTCAGCGATGGCTTCATCCATGCCGGTAATCTGGCCTATTTGTCGCTGCTGACGCTGTTTCCGTTCTTCATCGTGGCCGCGGCGATCGCGCGGCTGTTCGGGCGTACCGACGAAGGGCTGCACACGGTGGAGGCCTTTCTGCGCACCTTGCCGCCCAGCGTCGCCGCTGTGCTGCAAACGCCGATTGCCGATGTGCTTGCAGCGCGGTCAGGGTCGCTCCTGTGGTTCGGGGCGATCGTCGGGTTGTGGACAACCGCGAGTTTCATCGAAACTATCCGCGATATTCTGCGCCGCGCTTATGGCGTCACATCGGTGCGACCGTTCTGGCAGTATCGGCTTTGGTCGATCGGGTTGACGCTAGCGTCGCTGATCCTTGTGCTCGTCGCGTTCAGCTTTCAGGTCGCGCTGGTTGCGGTCGAACAGTTTATTCTGCGGGTGATGCCGTTTGCTACCAGCGCCGCGACAACAGTGTCGCTCACCCGCATTGCGCCTGCGCTCGCGCTGTTCGTGGCGCTCTATATGGTCTTTTATTCGCTCACGCCGCGGCAATATCGCGACGGAAAATATCCCAAATGGCCGGGCGCCGCGCTGACCGCAGGGTGGTGGTTGCTGGTGACGGCAATGTTGCCCCGCATTCTCGCCAACCTTACCAGTTACGACATGACCTATGGCAGCCTGGCCGGGGTGATGATTGCGCTCATCTTTTTCTTTACGGTTGGGCTGGGGCTGGTCGTCGGGGCGCAATTGAACGCGGCACTGGCGGAAGGGGACGATGAAGGGGTAAAGGACGCTGCAATCGAGGGTTAGCAAGAGGCGACGAGGGCGTGACGGATTTGATGCAAGGCAAACGCGGGCTGATCATGGGGCTCGCCAATGATCGCTCGCTGGCTTGGGGGATCGCAAAGAAACTGAGCGAGGCGGGGGCCGAGCTCGCTTTCAGCTATCAGGGCGAGGCAATGGAAAAGCGGGTGCGCCCGCTGGCTGAGCAGCTTGGCGTGGCGCGGCTGTTCGATTGTGACGTTTCCGACATGGCAGCGCTCGACACCACCTTTGCCGAGCTGGCGAAGGAATGGCCGACGATCGATTTCGTGGTCCACGCAATCGGCTTTTCCGACAAGAACGAGCTGCGCGGCGGCTATGTCGATACGAGCCTCGACAATTTCCTGATGACGATGAACATCAGCGTCTATTCGTTCGTCGCGGTCGCCAAGCGCGCCAAGGCGATGATGCCCAATGGCGGCGCGCTGCTGACGCTCAGCTATTACGGCGCGGAAAAAGTGATCCCGCATTACAATGTGATGGGCGTCGCCAAGGCCGCGCTGGAGACAAGCGTGCAGTATCTCGCGGTCGATCTGGGTCGTGACAATATCCGCGTCAACGCGATCTCGGCGGGGCCGATCAAGACACTGGCGGCAT
>CAZYOU010000197.1:0-2558 GCA_964649315.1 uncultured Stakelama sp.
TGACGAACTGGTTGAGGTGACGCCCAAGTCGATCCGGTTGCGCAAGCGCTACCTCGACCCGCACGAACGGAAAAAGGCGAGCCGGGCGAAGGTCGCGGCGTAAGCGGAAACCAATCCGGATGTATGTGGCGTGACTGGCCCTCGCGCGTGCGCGAGGGCCAGTCGAATCATGCTTGCAGATGCGCAAATATTCCGATCTCGTCGGTATTTGTTCAATTATCAGGGTGTTCCGCGATTAAATTCGCCTTATTGTCTGCGCGGGCAGATGAGGGGAAGATGTGTGCGCTTTTTGCTAATCATCGCGGTCGTACTGACAGCTTCGCTCACTTTGCCCGCAGTGAACGCCCAATCCGTGCCGGTATCACTTCCCAGAATCGGCCCTTGGGAATTGAACTACGACGCTGATTCCTGTCATTTGCGAGCAGCGTTCGGATCAGGCGATCAGAAAATACTGATGGATTTAACACGTGTCAGCCCATCAGATAGCTTTGACCTGACACTGTACGGCAAAAAGCTGGAAAGTAACGAGTTGAATGTCGACGTGGAGTTTGCGTTTGGCGATCAGTCGAAACTTCAAAAGCGTTCTGCGCTTGCTGGTCAGTCCACTGTGGGCGAAAAACTGCCATTGTTGATCATGTCGGGCTTGCGCGTTGACAACCGAACCCGCGGCGCACCCGGGCCATTACCGATTCCTGATATCACGCCAGCAGATGAGGCGGCGGTGACTGCGCTGACAATCAAGCTGTCATCACGTCGGCATTATCGCCTTGAAACGGGATCGCTTGCTGGGCCCTTCAACGCAATGCGAAAATGCACCGATGATCTGGTTGTTTCCTGGGGGTACGATCCCGCAGTGATTGCAAAGCTAACCAAGGGACCCGTGCTGGGTGATTTCGATAGTAATGTGCTGACAAGCAGCGACTATCCGAAAACGGCGCTTGCCAAGGGACAAAGTGGCCGGATCACATTTCGCCTTGATGTGGATGCGTCCGGGAAAGCAACGGGGTGCCACGTGCTTTACCGGGTTGCGGGTGACGAATTTGCAAAACTGACCTGCGCATTGATCATGAAGCGGGTAAAGTTGACACCAGCCCTTGATCAATTTGGTAAGCCAACCAAGTCATATTATATTCGAACGGTCAATTGGCTGATGAACGCTTGAAGCTGTGCGGTAGAGCGTGACCGGATTAAGCTTTGACTGGTAGCTAGCTTGTAATCAAAAGAGCGGGCAATCCGGCGGAAATAACATATCGGAAACAAATCGTTTTCCTACACACCCTCGTTCATGCCACGCTGCATCGCAGTCGATCCCCAGCGAGCAGCAAGCCAGTGTCCATCCTTATCCCCACGCTCCGAACAGACCCCCGCGTACCCGCCAATCGCGGCGCATCACGCGCCTCGCCAAGTTTTTATATAGGTCATCACTTTTATAACCTTTCACCCCGCGGCACCGCCGCCCATCGCCACCACGATCGCCCATTCCTCGGCACTCACCGGGCATACCGACAGGCGCGATTGGCGGAGCAGGGCCATGCCGGCCAGCGCTGGTTCGGCCTTGATCGCGGCGAGCGTGACGGGTTTGGCGAGCGGGCGGACGGGTTCGACCTGAACCGAGGCCCATTTGCCGTCCTCGCCGTCGGGCTGCCATGCGCGCGTCACGCGGACGATGCCGACCACCGCCTTGTCGCTGACGCTGTGGTAGAAAAACGCCTCGTCGCCAACGGCCATTGCGCGCAGATTGATCGCGGCGCTGTGGTTGCGCACGCCGGTCCATTCGGTGTGCCCTTCCGCCACCAGATGCGCCCAGCCATAGCTTTCGGGCTCCGATTTGATCAGCCAGTTCGCCATTTGTCGTTCCTTTCGTGCCACCCGGCGCAATGCGGACGAGCTAAACGCGCGATGAACATCCCATTCCGGTACAGTTCAGCGCGACTCGCCTAACGATTGCAACAGGCTCTCCATGCAGCGCGTTGGTGCCGGGTGTCGGGCTGGTTGAGAAGAGGAGATGGGACATGAATTCGATGATGAAGAAGGCGGGCCTGGGTGTTGCTCTCGCCGTCACCGCACTCGCCACGGCCGCCCCGGCTGAGGCGCAGCGTTATTATGGCCGCAACCGTGGCGGCAACGGCGGCGCGGCTGTCGTGGCGGGCATCGCCGGTCTGGCGATCGGCGCGGCGATTGCGTCGAACAACAACAACCGGTTTCGCGACCGCTATTATTATGATCGCGGCTTTCCGCGCGGTTATGACGATATCTATTTCCGCGATCACGGCTTTTACCCGAATGACGGCTATTACGCCTATAACTACCGGCCGCGCTTTAACCGCTGCCGCGTCGTGCGCCAGTGGGACCCCTATTGGCAGCAGCCGGTGCGCATCCGCGTTTGCCGCTAACGGGTGAGGCGATCAGGATCGGGGCGGTGCGCATGGGGCGCGCCGCTCCGATTGCGTTCAGGCTTTGTGTTCAGGCTGGCAATTTGCGCGGGCTTGCGCCAAAGCCCGTCGCCATGAGCGATACACCCCCCGATCGACTATCGTCGAACCCGCGCAGCCCGTTTT
>CAZYOU010000198.1:0-2510 GCA_964649315.1 uncultured Stakelama sp.
AGCAGGATCGGCTCAAGGCTGAAGGCGCTGCCCAGATGGGCGTTCAAGTCTGCCGTGAAGTCGCTTGGTGCGTAATGGAACTTGGTGACGACGCGCTCATGAATGTCCGGGATCAGCCGCTTGCCGATCTCATCCAGGATGCGCTTTTCGAGGATCGGGCCAACCTCGTCCCAATTGACCGGGAACTTGCCCTGATGCGGCACCGGCGCGAGCGCATAGAAGGTCGCATGCCCCTCTGGCGCCATCGACGGATCCGTGATGGTCGGATGGTGGAGATAGAGCGAGAAATCCTCAGCCAGCACGCCGTGATCGTAAATGTCTGACAGCAGGCCCTTATAGCGCGGGCCGAACAGGATCATGTGGTGCGGGATGTTGGGGAAATTGCCCTTCAGCCCGAAATGCACCACGAACAGCGACGGCGAATAGCGCTTGCGCTCAAGCCGCTTCTTGGTCCGCTGCGCGCTGCGCGATGATTTCAGCAAGTCGCGGTAGCTGTGCATCACATCGGCGTTGCTGGCGACGGCATCGGCATCCTGGTGCCAGCCGCTTTCGGTGGTGACCCCGGTGGCGCGGTCGCCCAGCGTGTCGATGCTCGCGACGGGATCGTTCAGCCGCAACACGCCGCCGATGCGCTGGAACTGGGTAACCATGCCGTCGATCAGCTTGTTCGTGCCGCCCATCGCGAACCAGACGCCGCCGTCCTTTTCCAGCTTGTGGATCAGCGCATAAATGCTGCTCGTCGTCATCGGATTACCGCCGACCAGCAGGGTGTGGAACGACAGCGCCTCGCGCAGCTTCGGGCTCTTCACAAAGCTGGAGACCACTGAATACACGCTGCGCCAAGCCTGGTACTTCATCAGGCTGGGGGCTGCCTTGATCATCGATGCGAAGTCGAGAAAGGCGACATGGCCAAGCTTCAGATAGCCTTCTTTGTACACCCCGGCCGAATATTCGAGGAAACGACGATAGCCGTCGACATCTTCGGGGTCGAGCTTGGCGATTTCGGCGGCCAGCTGCACATCATCGTTCGAATAGTCGAAATTGGTGCCATCGGGCCAGTTGAGCCGGTAGAACGGCATCACCGGGGCCAGCGTGACATCCTTTTCCATGTCATGGCCGGAAAGCGCCCATAATTCGCGCAGGCAATCGGGATCGGTGATGACAGTGGGGCCGGCATCGAACACGAAACCGTCCTTTTCCCAGAAATAGGCACGGCCACCGGGCTTGTCGCGCGCTTCGACGATCGTCGTCTGGACGCCCGCCGATTGCAGACGAATGGCAAGCGCCAGGCCGCCGAACCCGGCGCCGATAACAATGGCAGATTTCATGCGGGCTTGCTCCTGAGGGCCTTTAGGGCATTCGAGATCGTCACCGGCGGCTTGCCGGTAAGGATACGCGCTTGATCGAACATCGTGGTCTGTCCGGCGTAGAAGCGCCCGATCAGCCCGGGGTTGAGCCGGTAGAACCGTTCAAGAATGCGGTATCGTTCATCGGGCGGCCCGGCGCGATACAGCATTTTGTCCAGCATCCGGTAAAAGCCGCGCTTGCGCCACGTGGTCGCGGCAAAGCCGTGCATCAACTCGTGCAGCCCCTGACCCGACAGGTCGTGCGCGCGGGCGATCAGCGATGCCGTGCGCACCGCATCGGGCAGTGAATAGCCGGTGGTCGGGTGAAACAAGCCGGCGCGCATCCCCGCCTTGGCGACATTGTTGCCGCCTGACCGCCAATATTCCTCGAAATCACCACCAAGCGCGACCGGCAATGCTCCGCTTTCCTCGCGCAGCACTTCACCGGTCTGCCAGCCTTTGGCCTTGGCATAGGCATCCACCCGGTCGCCAAT
Organism: uncultured Stakelama sp.; assembly: GCA_964649315.1. GTDB lineage: Bacteria > Pseudomonadota > Alphaproteobacteria > Sphingomonadales > Sphingomonadaceae > Sphingomonas. The sequence goes on from CAZYOU010000198.1 coordinate 1,841, forward strand.
CGGATCGGCATTGCTGCCGCCGGGTTGCGAACGGTACAGATCGGGCGTGTCGCTGTAATAGGTATCCTCGACGAACAGCCGCGTCGCCGAAAAGGGCAGCGAATAGACGAAACGATAGCCGTCAATCTGCTCCACCGTGGCGTCCATGACGATCGGGCGCTCCAGATCATGCGGTTCGGTGAGCGCATATTCGCGGCCGACGAATTTCTGCCAGCCGAGATCAAGTTTGGACAAATCGCCCGCGCCGCGCGCATCGATGACGCCATTGGCCTCCACCCGGTCGCCATCGGCGAACACGACCGCCTTGGCGCTCGCGCCCAGCACCTTGCGCCCGAGCATCAGCGCCTCTTCGGGCAGCGCGGCGCGGACGAGTGTGTCGAGCCGCTCCGATTCGATCGAGTAATAGCTCGCCTTGATCGCGCGGCCATGCGCGGGAAAGCGGATATCGTAGGACGTCCAGCCATAACAGACGAGCGGCGCGACGATCCAGCGATCGGCATCGGCAATGTCGCTGGCGAAGAACGACCAGAGGTGGTTCCCGCCGATCGAATGTGACCCTTCGATCAACCGAACATCCAGGTCCGGACGCTTTTTCTTCAGCGCAAGCGTGATGAGCCCGCCGGCAAGCCCCCCACCGACGACAGCGAGATCGCACTTGATCGTCGTAGCC
>CAZYOU010000199.1:0-2491 GCA_964649315.1 uncultured Stakelama sp.
TCGCCTCGGCCGGCGCAATCCCCCGACTGGCGAGGTAGAACAGCGCATTGGCATCAAGCTCGCCGACCGTCGCGCCATGCGCGCATTTCACGTCGTCGGCGTAGATTTCCAGCTCGGGCTTGGCGTTCGCCGTCGCGGTGCGCGCGAGCAGCATCGCCTTTACCGACTGCGACGCATCGGTCTTCTGCGCATGCCGCGCGACCGCGACCTTGCCGAGATAGGATCCCGTCGCCTTGCCGCCGAGCACCGACCGCACGACCTGATTGCTGGTCGCATTGGGTTCGATGTGGCGCATCGTCGTCACGATCTCGAGCGTCTGCTCACCACCGCCGAGCATGGCCGCGCCCAGCTCAAAATGCGCGCCTTCGTGGAGCGTCACGTCGATCGTCACCCGCCCCAGCCGCCCGCCGGTGTTCAACACATGAAACGTCGCCCGCGCGCCCGCGCCGAGCACGACCGCATAATCATGGATCGCGACCACATCAGCCGCCGCATCCTGCACGATCACCCGCGCAATTTCCTCACCCGGAGCGACCTCGATCAGCTCAGGCGCAGGAATGGGCCACACCGAGGCGACAGCCTCCAGATCGGAATAGCGCCAGGATTCATCGCGGCGTGTGGGCAGGGCAGTCATAAATCCTCCCCGGCACGGGGAGGGGGACCATTCGCCCCTTCCGGCGAATGGTGGAGGGGGCGTGCGACTGGTGCGGCGCTTGTGGCTAACCCCCTCCACCGCTTCGCGGTCCCCCTCCCCGTGCCGGGGAGGATTGAACGAGAAGAGCTCACGCCGTCACCCCCGCATAGCCATCGGCCTCGAGCTCAAGCGCCAGTTCCGGCCCGCCGGTCTTCACGATCCGCCCATCGGCCAGAATATGTACGAAATCGGGCGCGACATAATCGAGCAGCCGCTGGTAATGCGTGATGAGGATCACTGCCTTATCGGGCGCACGCATGATCCGGTTGATGCCATCGCTGACGACGCGCAGCGCATCGATGTCGAGCCCACTATCCGTCTCGTCGAGGATCGCCAGTTTCGGCGCGATGATGCCCATCTGCACCATCTCGTTGCGCTTCTTCTCGCCGCCCGAAAAGCCGACATTCACCGGCCGCTTGAGCATCTCATAATCCATGCCGAGCCCGGCGGCCTGCGCCTTGGCGAGCTTCAGGAACTCACCGCCTGACAGCGGTGCCTCATCGCGGCCCTTGCGCTGCGCATTGAGCGCCTCGCGCAGGAACTGAACGTTCGACACGCCAGGGATTTCGACGGGATATTGAAAGCCGAGGAAAAGCCCGGCAGCGGCGCGCTCATGCGGCGCCATCTCGAGCAGGTCTTGCCCGTCAAAGCGCACCTCGCCCGCGGTCACCTCATAAGCAGGCCGCCCGCCGAGCACATAGCCCAGCGTCGACTTCCCCGCGCCATTCGGCCCCATAATCGCATGCACCTCACCCGCATTGACGCTGAGCGAGAGGCCCTTGAGGATTTCCTTGCCGTCAATTTCGGCGTGAAGATTGGTTGTTTTAAGCATCATCGGGTCGCCACAATAAATGAGACAAAGAAGATCAGGCCAATGGCCGTGAACAGAAAAACGAACAGCCAACGTCGTGCGATCCGCATCCGGAACCAAACCGGCTTTGCTGCCCGTGACCGGACCGGAGGTGGTGCGAACAGGAAATAAGCCTCACCCGTTTTTAGTTCGCGGAAAAGGACGCGAACGTTCATGGCTGCTAAGGCGAGCGCGACTAGAGCAACCGATAAGGTGGGCCAGTTCGGCATCACCCCACGCTCCCCTCAAGCGAAATCCCGACCCGCTTCTGCGCGTCACCCTTCTCAAGCCCCTCCCCTTCAGGGGAGGGGTTGGGGTGGGGCCTGTCCCAGCGGTCGACCGCTTCGTTCAAAGCACCAAGGATCGCCTGCAACACGCCGTCGACATTCCCCATCACATCGGCATTGGTGACACGCAGCACGCGAAACCCGCGCTCTGCCAACACGTCATCTCGCAACCGGTCCTTGGCCTGATCATGCGTGTCACCATCGACCTCGATGATGAGCGCCTTTTGCGGACACAGGAAGTCGGCAATGAACCAGCCAATCACCGATTGGCGGCGGAACTTGTGGCCACCCAGTTGCGAATTGGACAAGTGACGCCACAACCGCTTTTCCGGCTCGGTCGGGTTGCGGCGCATTTCTGCAGCGCGTTCGTGCAACTTGGCGAGTTGCTCGACGGACAGGCCCCACCCCAAACCCCTCCCCTGAAGGGGAGGGGCCTCAGGTCGCCACCCCTTGTCGAAGCGCGTGATCACCCCACGCTCCCCTCAAGCGAAATCCCCAGCAACTTCTGCGCTTCCACCGCGAATTCCATCGGCAATTGCTGCAGCACTTCCTTGGCGAACCCGTTGACGATCAGCGCCACCGCCGCTTCCTGGTCCAGCCCGCGCTGCATCGCGTAGAAGAGTTGGTCGTCGGAAATCTTCGACGTCGTCGCCTCATGCT
>CAZYOU010000200.1:0-2457 GCA_964649315.1 uncultured Stakelama sp.
TTTCGCAGCCGCTCCAGTCGCTCGCCAACGCGACCCGGCGCTTCAAGCCCGGCGAGGCGCAATCGCCGCTCACGGAACAGGGCCCGCAGGATGTGCGATCGGTGATCGCGGCGTTCAACGCGCTGCGGCTGCGGGTGACGGCGATGCTCGATGAGAAAGACCGGATGCTCGGCGCGATCGGACATGACCTGCGCACCCCGCTGGCGGCGCTGCGCGTCCGGATCGAATCGGTCGAGGATGATGATGACCGCGCGCGCATGGCCGATACGATCGACGAGATGAACCGCACGCTCGACGACATCTTGTCGCTCGCCCGGCTCGGGCGACCGAGCGAAGCGCGTACCGAGGTCGATCTGACCGCGCTGGTTGATGCAGTGGTCGAGGATTTCATCGCGATCAGCAGACCGGTCAGCTTTGTCGAGGCCGAACGGATTACCCTGCCCTTACGCCCCTCGTTGATGCGCCGTGCGATCCGCAACCTGATCGAGAATGCGGTGAAATACGGCGTGTCGGCCGAAGTGCGCGTGGTGCCCGGCAAGGATCAGGTCGCAATCACCGTTGCCGATCAGGGTCCCGGCATCCCGCAGGACAAGCTGGAGGATGTGTTCGACGCCTTCACGCGGCTGGAAACATCACGCAACCGCGACACCGGCGGCGCGGGGCTAGGGCTGGCGCTGGCGCGGGCGATTGTGCGGGAAGCGGGCGGCGAAGTGACGCTCGTCAACCGCCCCGGCGGCGGGTTAGATGCGACGATCACGCTGCCGCGGCAGGGGTGATGATTGCATTACGCTGGTAAAAAATGGTGCGGGCGGTCGGAATCGAACCGACACTCCTTTCGGAACCGGATTTTGAGTCCGGCGCGTCTACCAGTTCCACCACGCCCGCAACGCGCGTTCGCTAACCCAAGCGGCGCGGGATCGCAACACTTTGCTCGGGCGTTGCATCCCCCGGACATTCGGGACCATACACCTAAGATGAGCAAGCCAGCATGAGCGTCGCGTTTCGCCGGGATAGCGATGAGGAACATCTCGAGCCCAAGTTCGAGCTGCCGATCCCGCCCGGCCCCAACCTGGTCACAGCGGCTGGCCTGACACTGATCGAGGCGAAGCTGGCGGCGGTCGAGGCGTTGATCGCGCGCGAATCCGATGAGGCGGCGCTGGCGGACGCCAAGCGGCAATGGCGGTACTGGATCACGCGTAAGACCAGCGCGCAACTCGCCCCACCGCCGCCAGAGGATCGGGTCGCGTTCGGATCGCGAGTTCGGTTCACGCTGAACGGAGCCGAGCGCACGGTGACATTGGTCGGCAGCGACGAAGCCGAGGGGGTGACCGACAAAATCCCCTTCTCCGCCCCCCTCGCCCGCGCGCTTATCGGCGGTGAAGTGGGTGAGATGCTCGATTTTGGCGGGACGGCGGATGCAATTGAGATTTTGGGGATTGAGGAGCCATGAAGCTCACACCACTTGAACGTTGTGCACTGGACGCCATTCTAGACGAAGTCGTTTCTGATCGCGCCGCCGTCGAACGACAATTGGCCGACGCGAAGGTAATTTCGCGTACAAACACCAGCGGGGGCTTTTTCGTAGATTTGGAAGTTTCCTCAACTCTTGAACGTGTCGATTGGCAGATCGGAACTTTAGGAGATAATTTATGGATCGCGATTGATGGGCTTGAATATGGCCTCGGCGCCATCCTTCATTTCGAGCAAGGGGGCGCCAATCTTTTGGAAGGCTATTCTGTCGGCGGAGAGGATACCTCCAGAATTGATTTCACCGCTGTCCGATTTGCACTGATAAGTAATCCGGGTCCACTTCCCGCAGTATAGATACGCAAAGAATAGTGACCCGCCCCCCCTAACTCCGCGGCGCCTGCCGTCGGTAGCTGAGCGCTTCCGCCACATGAATACGCCCTACCCCCTCGCTCCCGCTCAGATCGGCGATCGTCCGCGCCACGCGCAGGATGCGGGTGTAGCCGCGCGCGGATAGGCGCATTGCCTCGGCGGCTTGCGCGAGCAATTTGCGGCCGGGTTCGTCGGGGGTCGCGACGGCATCGAGCACCGGGCCGTCGGCTTCGGCATTGGTCCGCGCGGTGGTGTCGGCATAGCGCGCGGACTGGATCGCGCGAGCGGCGGCGACGCGGGCGGCGACTTCGGCGGAGCCCTCGGCAGGCGGCGGCAGGACGAGATCGGCGGCGCTGACGGCGGCGACATCGACGTGCAGGTCGATCCGGTCGAGCAAAGGCCCGGAAACCTTGGCCTGATAATCCGCCGCACAGCGCGGCGCGCGGGAGCAGGCGAGCGCTGCATCCCCCAGATGCCCGCAGCGGCACGGGTTCATCGCGGCGATCAACTGGACCCGCGCCGGGAAGGTCACGTGCGCATTGGCACGCGCGACGCTGACGGTGCCGGTTTCGAGCGGCTGGCGCAGCGAATCGAGCACCGCGCGCTGGAACTCGGGCA
>CAZYOU010000201.1:0-2356 GCA_964649315.1 uncultured Stakelama sp.
TCGACGACGCGCTGCACGCAACCCGCGCAGCCGTTGAAGAAGGCATCGTCCCCGGCGGCGGCACCGCGCTGCTTTATGCAACGCGTGCGCTTGAAGGCATGAAGGGCGCGAACGATGATCAGACCCGCGGGATCGATATCATCCGCAAGGCGCTCTACGCGCCGGTCCGTCAGATCGCCCAGAATGCGGGCCATGACGGTGCAGTGATCTCGGGCAAGCTGCTCGACGGCAACGACCAGAATATGGGCTTCAACGCGCAGACCGACCAGTATGAAAACCTGGTCGAAAGCGGCGTGATCGACCCGACCAAGGTCGTCCGCACCGCGCTGCAGGACGCAGCCTCGGTTTCGGGCCTGCTCATCACCACCGAAGCGGCGGTGAGCGAGCTGCCTGAGGACAAGGGTGCTCCCGCAATGGGCGGCGGCGGCATGGGCGGCATGGGCGGCATGGACTTCTGATTTCGGACCGGCGCAGCGAAAGCTGCGCCGGACACGAAATCAGAACGGACGGCAGGTCGGCAACGCCGAACCTGTCCGACGTAAGCCACGGCTTTGCCGGGGCCAGCCAACCCACTACCACCTACCCAAAACAACAGGCCGGGGGCGCAAACCCCCGGCCTTTTGCTTTTCGGCGATGATCGGCTATCGCCACCGCATGACCCGGCTCGCCATTTTCGATTGTGACGGCACGCTCGTCGACAGCCAGGCGAATATCTGCCGCGCGGTGGAGGAGGCGTTCGACGGCGCGCGGCTCGCCCCCCCACCGCGCAACGCTATTCGCCGCATCGTTGGGCTGAGCCTCGTGGAGGCGATGCGGATCCTGCTCCCCGGTGCTGATGATGCCCAGCATCTGGCGCTGGCAGATGATTACAAGGCCGCTTTCTTCCGCCTGCGCAGTTCCGGCGCGATGGCCGAAGAGCCTTTATATGAAGGCATGATCGAGGCGCTTGAGGCGCTGCGCGCCACCGGCTGGGCGCTGGGCGTCGCCACCGGCAAGTCCGATCGCGGGCTTACCCATGTGCTCACCCATCACGGCATCATCGACTGGTTCGTGACGCTACAAACGGCTGACCGCCACCCCTCCAAACCCCACCCCTCGATGATCGCAACGGCGATGGCGGATGCAGGCGCGCTGGCAGCGCAGACGGTGATGATCGGCGACACCAGCTTTGACATGGAAATGGCGCGCGCCGCTGGCACCCGCGCGGTTGGCGTAGCCTGGGGCTATCACCCGGTCGACGAACTGATCGACGCGGGCGCGCATATCGTCGTCGATGACGTATCGGCACTCGTTGCGATGCTGGAGACCCCATGACCGATACGCCCGACATCACCGCCCGCAACCGCTATCTGATGATGACAGCGTCTCGCATCGCCGGAGCGGGTGGGGCGGTGTTCGGCGTTATCCTGCTCGGTCGCGCGCAGACATTGGGACCGCAGCTGCTGGGGCTCGCCATCGTGATTTCGGCGATGACGATGATGGCGATTGTCCCCCGCGCCCTCGCCGCGCGCTGGCGCACACCGCCCGAAACGTGAAACGCTTCTGGACCAATGTGGCGGTGGTGGCGGGGCCGGACGGCCATGCGATCACGCTTGATGGTCGCCCAGTGCGCACGCCGGGTCGGCTGGCGCTAGCCGTGCCGCGCATGGCGCTGGCTGAAGCGATCGCCGATGAATGGCGCGCAATCGAAAGGGATATCGATCCGCGCCGAATGCCGCTGACCGGCCTCGCCAATGTCGCGATCGAGCGGATTGCCGCCGACCCCCTACCCTTCATCGCTAATCTGGCCGCCTATGCCGAAAGCGACTTGCTCTGCTACCGCGCCGACGCGCCCGAGGCGCTGGTCGCGCGGCAGGCCGCCGCCTGGGATCCGCTGCTCGACTGGGCGCGGCAACGCTATGATGTGCATATCGAGGTGGTGAGCGGCATCATTCACCGCGCGCAACCGCAGCTCACCCTCACCCGATTGGCCGATGCATTAGCGGCGCGCAGTCCTTTCGCGCTGGCGGGGCTATCACCGATCGTCACGATCACCGGATCGCTGATCGCCGCGCTGGCGCTGATCGAGGGCGCGGCGGATGCCGACACGGTGTGGCACGCGGCGCAAGTCGATGAGGATTGGCAGGTAGAAAAATGGGGCGACGACGATCTCGCCATCGCGACGCGCACCGCGCACCGGGCGGATTATGATGCGGGCGTGCGTTTTCTGGGGCTGCTCGGCTGACGCTGGACTGGATCGGGTTGTACCAAATCTCATGCCGTTCGTCCTGAGTAGCCACTGAGCTCTTGTCGAAGTGGCGTATCGAAGGACCTGCGCTTGGGGCACGGACCCTTCGATACGCGTCTTCGACTTCGC
>CAZYOU010000202.1:0-2255 GCA_964649315.1 uncultured Stakelama sp.
AACTCATAAACCTTGTCGCTGTCGAGCATCCGCCCGGCCAGCTTGGTCGCCTCGCCGATCGCGATGGGCAGGACGCCCGTCGCCAGTGGATCGAGCGTGCCGCCGTGGCCGACCTTGAACTTGCCGTAACCACCGTCACGCAGTGCCCGCTTCACTGCGCTCACGCCCTGCGTCGATCCCAGCCGCAATGGCTTGTCGAGGATGATCCAGCCGTGCACCGGGTTCAGTCCGCCGCGGCGGACAGCCGTTCCGTGAAATGCTTGCGGCACAGCGCGACATAACGGTCATCGCCGCCGATTTCGGTCTGGGCGCCATCGGCGACCGCACGACCCGCGCTATCCACGCGCAGGTTCATCGTCGCCTTGCGCCCGCATTCGCACACCGATTTCAGCTCGACCAGGCTATCGGCAATCGCCAGCAGCGCGGCGCTGCCGGGAAATAACTTCCCCCGGAAATCGGTGCGCAGCCCGTAAGCCAGCACGGGAATGCCGACGACATCGGCCAGCTGCGCGAGTTGCCCCACCTGCGCCTCTGACAGGAACTGCGCCTCGTCGACCAGCACGCACGCGACCGGCGCACGGCTGTGCTCTTCACGAACGCATTGGGCAATGTCGGTGGTGGCATCAAAGGTAATCGCGCCCTTCTCCAGCCCGATCCGCGAGGCAATCGCCCCCATCGCCGCGCGCGTATCGATCGCGGCGGTGAACAACATCGTCCGCATGCCCCGCTCGCGATAGTTGAAGTCGGCCTGCAGCAGGTTGGTCGATTTGCCGGCATTCATGCTGGCGTAGTAGAAATAGAGCTTGGCCATCAGTCCGCGGTATCGGCCTCGTCTTCGCCCGCCGCCAGATCGCGCACTACCTTGGGATCGCGTAGCAGCTTGTCGATATGGCTGCCCTCGTCGAAGCTGTCATCGGCCAGGAATTTCAGCTTGGCGGCGTATTTGGTGTTCACCCGCCGCGCGACTTCGCTCTGCAGATAGGCGGTGTTGGTGCGCAGTGCCTTGAGTACCACCGCCTCTTCCTTGCCGAGCAGCGGCTTCACGAATGCCGTCGCGTGGCGCAGGTCGGGCGACATGCGGACTTCTGTAACCGTCACCATATGCTTCGCCAGCGTCTCATCATGCACGTCGCCACGCGCGAGAATATCCGACAGCGCATGGCGCACCTGTTCCCCCACACGGAGCAGGCGGACGGAACGGGTTTCGGCGGTGTCAGCTGGTTTCATTAAACGAACGGCACCAAATCATCGAGATCGACTGCCAATACCGCAGCCAATTGGCGCCAATTGCGTGAGCTTGTGTCACGCTTTCCCGTTTCCAGGCCAGAGATTGTCATTTTTGACAAGCCAAGCTTTGCCGCCAACTCCTGTTGCGTCAGTCCGCGATATTCGCGCCACACTTTAAGTGGCGATTCGCCATTCACGAGGCGTTCGACCAGGGCAGCTGGAACATATTCTTCACCCGCCAGATGCCGCTGTTCAGCGCGAATGGCAGCCGCGATATCCGCGGACTCCTCTGCCATACTCGCCAAATGCCGGTATTCAGTTTCGGGCAGAATCGCCATTTTCTGTCCGGCAATATCGACAATCTGCACAGTCATGCTCAATCCTCGTAAATCGATGCGCGCGGTGCGATGTCACGGATCAAGAGGCTATCACCTTGGCGAAGAAAGATCACTCGCCAATCCTGAACACGCAGCCGCCACTCCTCGCGACCCTGCAATTGTGTGACATTGTTAGCCAAGGATTCCGGCTGATTTGCTAACTGCTCAATTTTTTCCAAGAAAAGCTTGCGCTTGTTGGAACGGAGCAACGCTTGCCGAGCTGCCTTTGAATAAACAATCTCCACGCTCGCTTGATACCTTGCTCACTGAATGCAGACAAGGATGTAAGCAAATTGCTTACCAAGCAAGCAATGGATCAGTCTGTTACAGCGTCCGCTCGCGCAGTTCGACTTCATAGGTTTCCAGGAAGTCGCCCGGCTTGATGTCTGTATGGCTGGCAAAGGTTACGCCGCATTCCAGGCCGGCGCGCACTTCGGGCACATCGTCCTTGAAGCGCCGCAGCGAGGTGATTTCACCGTTATAGATGATCACATCGTTGCGGGTGATGCGGGCCTTGAGTGCCTTGCGGATATAGCCATCGACCACCAAAAGCCCGGCCGCGCGGCCATGCTTGCCGGCGGGGAAGACCTCGCGGATTTCGGCGCGGCCGACGACCGTTTCGAACGCCTCGGGGCCAAGCTCGCCCGCCAT
>CAZYOU010000203.1:0-2248 GCA_964649315.1 uncultured Stakelama sp.
TGTAGAGGGCGGTGACAAACCAGGCCAATGGAACGCCGGCGATTTGCTGAGCGTGGCGGTTTAAAAACCAGCCATTGGATAGGTTGCTCCTTTTTAAGGGGGGCGGCCGGGGATGTTTGCCGTGGAGAGCTACGCCGCCGTTCGGCGCTTTGTGTTTGTGGAAGGTAACAGCCGGCGAGAAGCGGCGAAGGTCTTCGGGCTGAGCCGTGACACGATAGCGAAGATGTGCCGTTTTTCGCTGCCGCCGGGCTACACGCGGACAAAGCCTGTGGCGAAGCCGAAGCTGGGACCGTTGCTGCCGGTGATTGACGCGATCCTGGCGGCGGATCGCGCTGCGCCCGTGAAGCAGCGACACAGTGCCAAGCGGATCTTCGAGCGACTGCGCGATGAACATGGCTTTGACGGCGGTTACACTGTCGTGAAGGATTATGTCCGGCTGTGCCGGGCGCGGGGGCGCGAGACGTTCGTGCCGCTGGCCCATCCACCGGGACATGCACAGGTGGATTTTGGTGAAGCGGTGGGAGTGATCGGCGGCGTTCGCCAGAAGATCCACTTCTTCTGCATGGACGTGCCTCAGTCGGATGCCTGCTTCGTGAAGGCCTATCCGGCGGAGACCACCGAGGCCTTTCTGGACGGCCATGTATCGGCGTTCGCCTTCTTTGGCGGCGTGCCATTATCGATTCTGTACGACAACACGAAGGTCGCGGTCGCGAAGATCTGCGGCGATGGCAAGCGTGAGCGGACGCGGGCATTTACGGGGCTGGTCAGTCACTACCTCTTCACCGATCGGTTCGGTCGTCCCGGCAAGGGGAACGATAAGGGGAAGGTGGAAGGACTGGTGAAGCATGCCAGGTCGCACTTCATGGTGCCGATCCCGCATGCGGCAAGCTTCGACGACTTCAATGCTGAACTAGAACGCCGTTGCCAGGTCCGACAGGAGGAGCGGGCCGGTCGGCACAGCGAGACGATCGGTGCGCGGCTCATGGCCGATCTGGCGGCGATGCGGGCATTGCCAGCAGGGCTGTTCGAGCCGTGCGAGACACGGGCGGCCCGCGTGTCATCAACGGCGCTGGTGCGCTACCGGACCAACGACTACTCGGTGCCGACCCGTTACGGCTTCCAGGATGTCATGGTGAAGGGCTTTGTCGACACGGTCGTCATCCTGTGCGGCAATCAGGAGATCGCCCGACATGCCCGCTGTTATGGTGAAGCCATGTTCGTGGCGAACCCGCTCCATTATCTTGCGCTGATCGAGACCAAGCCTAATGCGCTCGATCAGGCCGCCGCGCTGCAGCACTGGGCCTTGCCCGAGGCGTTCCAGCATCTGCGCCATCTTCTCGAGGCGCGCATGGGCAACAAGGGCAAGCGCGAGTTTATCCAGGTGCTGCGCCTGTTGGAGGCGATACCGATGGATACCGTCACCTTCGCGGTGAACGAGGCGATCCATATCGGCGCGATCGGCTTCGATGCGGTCAAGCAGATCGCGCTGGCGCGCATCGAACGGCGGCCCGCCCGGCTCGATCTGGCGGCTTACCCCCACCTGCCCAGAATGGACGTGAAGACGACGCGCGCTGCTGACTATGCCGCACTCGTGCCGGGGCTGGCGGCATGAGCCGGGTTCCTGAGGACAGGATGCCGACCGGCACTATGGCGGGGACGCCCCAGGTCCTGCTCGCGCATCATCTCAAGCAGCTCAAACTTCCTACGGTGCTACGCGAATATGAGAAGCTGGCCCGCGAATGCGCGCGCGATGGGGTGGATCATAGCCGCTACCTGCTGCGGCTCATCGAACTGGAGCTGATCGACCGTGAGCGCCGAACCGTAGAGCGCCGGATCCGCGCCGCGCGGTTCCCGGCGGTGAAGAGCTTCGACACGTTCGACTTCACGGCCATCCCCAGCCTCAACAAGATGCTCGTGCTGGAACTGGCGCGCTGCGAATATATCCTGCGGCGGGAAAATATCATTGCGCTGGGTAACAGTGGCACGGGCAAAACCCATGTGGCGCTCGCCCTGGGACTGGCGGCCTGCCAGAAAGGCTTCACCGTCGCGTTCACGACCGCTGCCGCTCTGGTCAACCAGTTGATGGAGGCAAGAGACGAAAAGCGGCTGCTCAAAATGCAGCGCGAGCTGGCGGCGGTGAAGCTGCTCATCGTCGATGAACTGGGCTATGTGCCGCTCTCCCCCACGGGCGCCGAACTGCTGTTCGAGACATTCTCGCAGCGCTATGAGCGTGGATCGACGATCGTCA
>CAZYOU010000204.1:0-2205 GCA_964649315.1 uncultured Stakelama sp.
CGATGCCGAAGCGCTCGCCGAGTTTCAGCACCTGTTCCAGATGGCGACCAGTTTCGCCGCAGGTCTGGTGGAGATTGTCGAGCGGCGCGCCGGAGAGTTCGAATTGTCCGGCGGGTTCCAGGCTGACGCTGCCATCGGCGCCGCTCAGCGCGATGACGTTGCCGCCTTCCATCACCGGTTCCCAACCGAATTCGGTGAGGGCCATCAACAGGTCGCGGATACCGCCGGGTTCGTCATAGGATGGCGCACGGTGATCGTTTAGCGCGTAGACGAATTTTTCGTGCTCGGTACCGATCCGCCAGCGTTCGGGCGGTTTTTCGCCTTTCGCGAAGCTGGCGATCAACTGGTCGCGGTGTTCGATGACCGCCGCGTTGCTTTTTGAAACGGTCTTCGTGCTCATGGATTGCGCCTTTAGCGCTGGCCGGGGGGCAGCGCTAGTGGGGTGCCCGCCAATCCCCCGCAACCGCCATCCACAGGCTGATGGCGGCCGCAGCCGCCGTATCGGCACGCAGGATGCGGGGGCCAAGGCTGATGCCGACCGCACCCGGCAGCGCGCGAATCGCAGCGCGCTCTTCATCATCGAAACCGCCTTCGGGGCCGATCAGGATCGCCGCCGCGCCGGGCTGCGCGCGCATCGCCTCGAACGCAGGCAGGCCGCCTGCTTCGTCGGCGAAGAACAGTGCGCGCTCTGCCGACCAGTCGCGCAGCAGCGCCGGTAGCTTCACCGGCTCATCGAGTGTCGGCACCGCCGTGCGCCCGCATTGCTCGGCGGCCTCGATCATGTGGGCGCGCAACCGATCGAGATTCAGCCGGTCGACCACGGTGCGCCGCGTTAGAACAGGGACCACCCGGTCGACGCCCAGCTCGCACGCCTTTTCCATTAGCCAGTCGATCCGTCCTTTTTTGAGGGGCGCAGCGCATAGCCACAGATCAGGTACAGCCTCGCGCGGACGAAGCAGCTCGGTCACCTCCAGCGTCAGGTCGCGCTTGCCAATCGATGCCGCCGTGCCGAGCCACTCACCGCTTACGCCGTCGAACAGCTTGACCGGGTCACCCTGTTTCAAGCGCATCACCGCGATCAGATAATGCGCCTGCGGACCCTCAATCCGGACCGCGCCGGGCACGATTGGCGGGTCGACGAACAGGCGGGGTGTGGACTGCGGGGGCCAGGCAGGGGTGGCAGGCATGATCGGTTGGGCACCTTTTTGTGACGCTGGCTCACCCGAGGCTCGGGCAATCCACCTGTTCACCTTTGCGAACCAATCGATTAGGAAGGCCGCTTGAACAAGGGATTCATTACCGCATGTCTGTGCCCAACACCCCACTTTTGGACAAGATCAACCTTCCATCCGACATCCGTAAGTTATCGGCGGATCAGTTGCCGCAGTTGGCGGATGAGCTGCGTGCGGAGGTGATTTCGGCGGTGGGGGTGACGGGGGGTCATCTGGGGTCTGGGTTGGGCGTGGTCGAGCTGACGACGGCGATCCATTATGTGTTTAATACGCCCGATGACCGGCTGGTGTGGGACGTTGGGCATCAATGCTACCCGCACAAGATTTTGACGGGACGCCGTGACCGCATTCGCACGCTGCGGATGGGCGGCGGGCTGTCGGGCTTCACCAAGCGCTCGGAGTCCGAGTATGACCCGTTCGGCGCGGCACATTCGTCGACCTCGATCTCGGCAGCACTCGGCTTTGCGATTGCGAACAAGATTGCGGGGACGCCGGGCAAGGGCATTGCGGTGATCGGCGACGGGGCGATGTCAGCGGGCATGGCCTATGAGGCGATGAACAACGCAGCACAGGCGGGCAACCGGCTGGTGGTGATTTTGAACGACAACGACATGTCGATCGCCCCGCCGGTGGGCGGGCTGAGCGCGTATCTCAGCCGCATCGTCTCCAGCCGCGAGTTTTTGGGCCTGCGCGATTTTGCCAAGCGGGTGGCGAAGCTGTTGCCGAGCCCGGTCGCGGCGGGCCTCAAAAAGACCGACGAGTTCGCCCGCGGTATCGCGATGGGCGGCACCTTGTTCGAAGAGCTCGGCTTTTACTATGTCGGGCCGATCGACGGGCATAATCTCGATCACCTGATCCCGGTGCTCGAGAACGTCCGCGATGCAGAACAAGGGCCCATTCTGGTCCATGTCGTCACCAAGAAGGGCAAGGGCTATGGCCCGGCCGAAGCCGCGGCGGACAAATATCACGGCGT
>CAZYOU010000205.1:0-2105 GCA_964649315.1 uncultured Stakelama sp.
ATGATTATTTCCCCGCCAGCAGATAGGCCCAATAGGCAATGGTCAGCACGATCGAGAGCAGGATCGTCGATTGCGCCCACAGCTTGTTGGTTTTCAGTTCATAGCCCGCGCCGGTATCGAGCAGCAGATGACGGATGCCGCTCGCCATATGCTGGAAGAAGGCGAAGGTCAGCCCGATGCCGAATAGATAGCCGATCGGGTTCAGCCCGCCCGCTTTCACCGTGAACACGTCCATGAACTGGGCATAGGTCGCCTCGCCCCCCGCGAGTGCCGCGAGCCACCAGACGAACAGCACCGTGCCGACTGTTGCCATGCCATCACCCGTGGCGCGGTGGAGAATCGAGACCAGCATATGCGGCCCCCATTTCCAGATGCTCAGGTGCGGAGAGCGAGGGCGCGCTGCAAAAGGGTGTGCGGCGGATGGTTGGGTTGCCAAGACGAAATCCTTGCTTGCTGTGCCGCCGTATTAGCCGCGAGCGGGGGCGATGCAACCCGGCACAAGGGCCAAGGGCACTTCCCAGCGCCATTCTGGCAACAAAGCGGTACACAAGCCGCCGGAAAAGCATCCAAACCGCGCAAACCAGCCCGATATCCTAACCAGCCCTTAACCAAATCCCGATACGCCATCTCCTGAAGATTATGAGACGACCGGGTGTCGGGCGTCGGCTTGGAGGTGCTGCGTTGAATAGCCAAAACTTGCCCGAGACAGGTTCCGTGGCGGCCGCCATCGATTTGTCGGCGCGATTGCGGGTATTCGACTTTGACGGATCGCTCGCCAGCGCCAGCCGCGATGTGTGGAAAACCATCGAGCCCGAAATCGTTGCCGTTTCCGAAGCGTATTGGCAGCAATGGCTGCGTTGCTTCGCTGATGAGCGCGACTGGGCACCGCATGAAACAGCGAAGATGATCGATCTCGGCGTCGTATTCCTCCGCAATCGTTTCCTCGAAACCAACAAGCGCGACTGGGTCGAATCGATCGAACGATCGGTCGCCGCGGCCTATGTCGGCGGGGTATCGCCGATGGCGCTGCTCTCCATGATCAACGCCAGTGACCGCGCCGCGCTTGAAGTGATGATGCGCCGTGTCGACCGGACGGATCCGAAAATGCCCGTGCTGATCGACACATTGCTGCGGCTTTCCGCGCTCGAAGGCGAGATTACGGTCGCCATTTACAACAGCTACCGCGATCATAGCGCCGGCATCGCGCGGGACCGGCTCGCCGGTGAATTCCGCGATGGTATTGCGAAAATGGTCGAAAGCGTCAGCCAGGAAGGCAGTGATCTGCGCGCGCAGGCAGGCCGGACGTCGAATTCGACCCGCGGGATGCTTGGCAAGACTTCCGAAGTTGCCGCTGCCGCCGAACAATCCGCCGTCGCGATGCGCGAAGCCGCTCAAACCGCCGCCGGGCTGATCCGCGCGATCGAGGACGCCCGCAGCGAAGTCGAAGCCGCCGCCGATATCGCCACCCGCGCGAGCGGCCAGGCGGGGGCCGCGGTCGGCATGTCAGAAACATTGTCCGAACACGCCAAATCGATCGAATCGATCCTTGGTCTGATCCGCGACATTGCCGGGCAGACCAATTTGCTCGCGCTGAACGCCACGATCGAGGCGGCGCGCGCAGGTGATGCCGGGCGCGGCTTCGCCGTCGTCGCGCAGGAAGTGAAGAGCCTCGCCAATCAGACCGCGCGCGCGACTGACGATATCGCCGCCAAGATCGCCGCGATCCAGTCGGCCACGCGGTCCACGGTTGAAACCAACGCCTCGATCCGCTCGACCGTCGCCGAGGTCCAGTCCTCAGCCGAAAAAATCCGCCGCGCGATGGAAATGCAGGCACAAACCGTCACCGCCATCACGGCTTCGGTCGATGAAACCGCGCTGGCCGCCGATTCAATGTCGAACACGATCGCCGCGATCCGCGAAGATACCGAAACCGTTGCTAGCGATATCGACCGGGTTGGTCTTGGCTTTGACGCCTTCGATGCCCGGCTAAGCACGCTGAAAACGACGGCGAGCGACTTCATTTCGAAAGTCGCCGCGTAAGGAAGAGGAAATGAGCTGATGGCCAGTGTTCGTCAGACGAATCTAGGCGGTTGGAGTGGCGGCAC
>CAZYOU010000206.1:0-2097 GCA_964649315.1 uncultured Stakelama sp.
TTGCCTCGTACAGCCCCTTGGCCGCTTCCGCCTTTTCGGCAGCGCGCGGGTCCATTGCGGGCATCTCCATGCCGGCAGCCTGGGCGAGTTCCTTCACCGCATCCATAAACGGCAACCCGCGCTGATCGGTCATCCAGCGGATCGCATCGCCGTGCGCGGAGCAACCGAAGCAGTGATAAAACGCCTTGTCGTCGTTCACGTAAAAGCTCGGTGTCTTTTCGTTATGAAACGGGCAACAACCCCGAAACTCGCGCCCGGCTTTCTGGAGCTTCACGCTCTTGCCCACGAGCGCGGAAAGCAGCGTGCGCGACCGAAGTTCGTCAAGGAATTGCGGGGTGAGGGTCACCCCGCCAACGCCGCCTTCACCAGGCCGCTCGCCTTGCTCATGTCGAGGCTGGTCGCATGGCGCGCTTTCAGTTCGGCCATCACGCGGCCCATGTCCTTCATGCCGTCCGCGCCAAGCTCCGCCTTGATCGCCAGAATTGCAGCGGTCGTGTCCGCCTCGCTCATCTGCTTGGGCAAAAATGTCTCGATCACCGCGATTTCGGCGCTTTCCGCATCGGCGAGCTCCTGACGGCCGCCTTTCACATACATGTCGATCGATTCGCGGCGCTGCTTCACCATTTTCTGCAGCACTTCCACCACCAGCACATCATCGTCATCGGGCGATTTGCCGGTGCGGGCTTCGATATCGCGGTTCTTGATCGACGACTGGATCAGGCGGATGGTGGCGGTGCCCGCCTTGTCCCCGCCCTTCATGGCAGTGACGAGCGCGGTCTTGATGTCGTCGCGAATCATTTCAGGTCCTTTTCGGTAATCTTTATCCTTAGCGCGCGCCGACATTTTTTAACAGATTGACGCTGGCGTGCCGCGCCTCTAGCGACGGCATCTTAGCGACATCGATAGCTTAACAGGAGCGCCCCCACCCATGGCCGACGCCAAACCCACGCCTATGCCCGATGGCGCCACCGGTGTTCTGGTGCTCGCGACCGGCGATGTGGCCTGGGGCCGGGGCTTTGGCGCGGAAGGTTCGGCGGTCGGCGAGGTGTGCTTCCACACTGCGATGACCGGTTATCAGGAAATCATGACCGACCCGAGCTTTGCCGGGCAGATCATCACCTTCACTTTCCCCCATATCGGCAATGTCGGCGCCAACCCCGACGATATCGAGGCGGACGATCCCCATGCACTCGGCATGATCGTGCGCGAGGATGTGACCGAGCCGAGTAACTTCCGCAGCGTTGAGCGGCTCGACGAGTGGATGAAGAAGCATGCGCGCATCGGCCTGTCGGGCATCGACACGCGGGCGTTGACGCGACGCATCCGCGGCGGCGGCGCCCCCAACGGCGTGATCGCGCATGCGGCGGACGGGGTGTTCGATGTCCCCGCGCTGCTGGCCATGGCGCAGGCCTGGCCCGGGTTGGAGGGCATGGACCTCGCCAAGAGCGTGACGCGCGAAACGCATGGGACGTGGGACGGCGGCATTTGGCGGCTGGGGGCTGGGTATGGCGACGGTGCTTCGACTTCGCTCAGCACCAGCGGGGGAGAGGGGCATGACTCCCAACCCCCGTTCGCCCTGAGCGAAGTCGAAGGGCAAGCACAACGCCCCCATGTCGTCGCGATCGATTACGGCGCCAAGCGCAACATCTACCGCAACTTCGTCCACGCTGGCGCGCGCGTCTCCGTGCTGCCTGCTGACGCAACGTTCGACCAGATCATGGCGCTAGAGCCCGACGGCTTCTTCCTCTCCAACGGCCCCGGAGACCCCGCCGCGACCGGCGAATACGCCGTTCCCGTGATCCGCCAGCTGCTGGCGACGGGAAAACCCCTGTTCGGCATTTGCCTCGGCCATCAGCTCCTCGCGCTCGCGGTCGGCGGGCAGACGACCAAGATGTTCCAGGGCCACCGCGGCGCCAACCACCCGGTCAAGCGGCTGAGCGACGGCGCGGTCGAAATCACCAGCATGAACCATGGCTTCGCGGTGGAGCGGGAGAGTTTGCCGGAGGGCGTGCGCGAAACGCATGTGTCGCTGTTCGACGGCAGCAATGCGGGGATCGAGCTGGAAGGCGGACGGGCGTTCAGCGTGCAATATCACCC
>CAZYOU010000207.1:0-2038 GCA_964649315.1 uncultured Stakelama sp.
GTTCCACCTGTTCACGCACGCCTTCTTCAAGGCGCTGCTGTTCCTCGGCGCGGGCAGCGTAATCCACGCGATGCACCATGAGCAGGACATGCGCTTCTATGGCGGCCTGCGCAAATCGATCCCGATCACGTTCTGGGCGATGATGATGGGCACGCTGGCGATCACTGGCGTCGGCATTCCCGGCGTGATCGAGGGGCTGCCCGCGATCGGCTTTGCCGGTTTCCATTCGAAGGACGCGATCATCGAAGGGGCCTGGGCATCGGGGCAAACGGGCGCGTCGATCGTCGGGATGATCGTGGCGCTCATCACCAGCTTTTATTCTTGGCGGCTGATGTACCTGACCTTCTATGGCAAGCCGCGCTGGGCGCAGTCCGAGCATATCCAGCATGCGATGCACGCGCATCACGATCACGCGCATGACCATCACGGGCATCACGACGATCATCATGCGCGCGATGATCATGGCGACGGCACGGCGGGCTATCACCCGCACGAAAGCCCCTGGTCGATGCGGCTGCCGTTGCTGCTGCTGTCGGTCGGCGCGATCGCGGCGGGCTATGTATTCCACGGCGCGTTTATTGAGCCCGAGGCGGGTGAAGAATTCTGGAAGGGCAGCATCGCGTTCAGCGAACATCTGATGCACGAAATCCATGAAGTGCCGCTGCTGGTGAAACTGAGTGCGAGCATGGCGATGTTGCTGGGGCTGGGCGGGGCCTATCTCGCCTATATCGTTCGGCCATCGATGCCGGGCCAATTCGCACGCAGCTTCAGCGTCGTGTATGATTTCCTGCTCCACAAATGGTATTTCGATGAGCTGTACGATTTGCTGTTCGTGAAGCCCGCCTTTGCGCTTGGGCGCTTGTTCTGGCGGCAGGGCGACGAGCAGACGATCAACCGCTTCGGCCCCGACGGTGCGGCTCATGTCGTCGCGATGGGTAGCCGGATGGCCGGGCGGCTGCAGACCGGCTATATTTACACCTATGCGTTCGTGATGCTGATCGGGCTGACCGCGGTCGTGACCTGGGCGATTGCGAGCTGATGGCGATGACCGGCCTTCCCATCCTGACGATCATGATCGCGGTGCCCGCGATCGCAGCGGTGCTCTGCCTGTTCCTGAATGCCAGCGGCGCGCGATGGTTGGCGCTGCTGGCGACGCTGATCGATTTCGCGCTTGGTGCCTATCTCTGGGTCAATTTCGATATTGGCGGGCCGCAATGGCAGTTCGTCGAGCATGCGCCATTGCCGCTGTTCGGCCGGTTCGGCTGGGCGCTGGGGATCGATGGGTTCGCCTTGCTGCTGATCATGCTCAGCGTATTCCTGATGCCGATCTGTATCGGTGCGAGCTGGGAGACGATCCAGAAGCGCGTGCCCGAATATATGGCGGCATTCCTCGTCACCGAAATGCTGATGATCGGCACGTTCGCGGCGCAGGATCTGTTCCTGTTTTACGTGTTCTTCGAAGCCGGGCTGATCCCGATGTACTTGATCATCGGCATCTGGGGCGGCGCGAACCGCATTTATGCGAGCTATAAATTCTTCCTCTACACCTTGCTCGGATCGGTGCTGATGCTGATCGCGATGCTGTGGATGGCGCAATATGCGGGCACCACGGACATCCCGACGCTGCTCAACGCTGATTTCCCCGATTACGCCCAGACCTGGCTCTGGCTCGCCTTCTTCGCATCGTTTGCGGTGAAGATGCCGATGTGGCCGGTGCACACCTGGCTGCCGGACGCGCACGTGCAGGCACCAACTGCAGGATCGGTGATCCTTGCCGGCGTGCTGCTGAAGCTGGGCGGATATGGGTTCCTGCGCTTCTCGGTGCCGATGTTCCCTGAGGCTTCAGCAGAACTAACCTGGCTGATCCTGGCGCTGTCGGCGGTGGCAGTGATCTACACCTCGCTGGTGGCGCTGGTGCAGTCCGACATGAAGAAGCTGATCGCCTATTCCTCCGTCGCGCATATGGCGATTGTGACGATCGGGCTGTTCGCGTTCAACCAGCAGGGCATTGAAGGCGCGATGATCGTGATGCTCAGCC
>CAZYOU010000208.1:0-2015 GCA_964649315.1 uncultured Stakelama sp.
TCACGAAATTGGTGATGTCGACCAGCACCGAAATCGGCTTTTGCCCGATTGCCTTCAGCTTGGCCTGCATCCAGGGCGGTGACGCGCCGTTGGTGACGCCAGAGACCGTGCGCGCATAGAAAGCGGGGCAGCCAGCGGGATCCTCGGTCCGCACATCGGGGCCGGGTCCGTCACCAGCGAGATCGAGCGTCGCACCGCAATGCACCTCGGCTAACGGCTTCAATGTACCCATGCCGGCCGCCGCCAAGTCACGCGCGATGCCGCGCACGCCCATACAATCCTGCTTATTGGGGGTGACAGACACGTCGATCACCGGATCGGTCAGCCCGGCATAATCGGGATAGGCGGTGCCAATCGGCGCATCTTCGGGCAGCTCGATGATGCCGTCATGCTCGTCGCCCAGCTCGAGCTCGCGGCTCGAACACATCATGCCGTTCGACACGACACCGCGAATTTCCGCGACTTTCAGCACCATACCATTGGCGGGCACCGTCGCGCCGGGCGATCCGAACACGCCGACCAGTCCGGCGCGCGCATTGGGCGCGCCGCACACGACCTGCATCGGTCCGTCACCGGCATCGACCGACAACACCTGCAGCTTGTCGGCCTGCGGATGGCGTTCGGCGCTGAGCACCCGCGCAACGCGAAAAGCGGCAAGCTTCGCGCCGGGATTCTCGACGCCCTCAACCTCAAGCCCGATCCGCGTCAGCGCGAGCACGATATCGTCAAGGGTCGCGTCGGTCTCCAGATGCTCCTTGAGCCAGCTCAGCGTGAACTTCATGCGCCTACTCCCCCGGACAAAGTGGGCACGTCGAGGCACGAGAAGCCGTAATGCTTCATCCAGCGCAGATCGCCGTCGAAAAACGCGCGCAGATCGTCCATCCCGTATTTCAGCATCGCCAGCCGATCGATCCCGCAACCAAAGGCAAAGCCCTGCCACTCGTCGGGGTCGAGTCCGCACGCGGCGATCACTTTCGGGTGGACCATCCCGCTGCCAAGCACCTCCATCCAGCCACCATTTTCCGAATCGCCGCTGCCGCCGATCACGCGCTTGCCGTTCTGAATCGTGAAGCCGACATCGACTTCGGCCGATGGCTCGGTGAAGGGGAAATAGCTGGGGCGCAGGCGCAGCACGACATCATCGCGCTCGAAGAACGCCTTAAGGAACGTCTCGAGCGTCCATTTGAGATGACCTAGCGTGATGCCCTTGTCGATCACCAGCCCTTCGACCTGGTGGAACATCGGCGTGTGCGTCGCGTCACTGTCCGACCGATAGGTGCGCCCCGGCGCGATGATGCGGATGGGCGGCGCTTGCGTCATCATCGTGCGGATTTGGACGGGGCTGGTGTGCGTGCGGAGCACCATTGGCCGCTCATGCTCGCCCGCCAGATAGAAAGTATCGTGCATCGCCCGCGCGGGGTGCGTTTCCGGAATGTTGAGCGCGGTGAAGTTGTGCCAGTCGTCCTCGATCTCCGGCCCGGTCGCGACCGCAAAGCCAAGATCGGCGAAAATCTCAGCCAGCTCGTCCATCACCTGGCTCACCGGGTGGATGCTGCCAACCAGCGCCGGTTCGGCCGGTAGCGTCATGTCGATCGTTTCGCGCGCCAGCCGCGCGTCGAGATCGGCACGTTCGAGCGCGGCCTTCCGCGTCGCAATCGCGCTCGTCACCGCTTCGCGCAGCGCGTGGATTCGCGGGCCGGTAGTCTGGCGTTCTTCGGGTGACATGCCGCCCAACGACTTGAGCAGCGTGGTGATCGTGCCCGTTTTGCCGAGCCCATGAATCCGCACCGCTTCAAGCGCATCGAGCCCGCTCGCCGCGTCGATTGCGCTCAACATGTCGGCCTGCATCTGATCGAGTTCGGTATTCATCGCATTCCCGTTCAGCTCTGAAACTTGTCCGATAAAGAAAAGGGCGCGGGTGGCAATCCACCCGCGCCCCTTATTGGCGTTGCTCAGGTCGCGCTCAGGCGGCCTGGGGCAGGGCCGCCTTCGCCTGAGCGATGATGCCGCTAAAC
>CAZYOU010000209.1:0-1945 GCA_964649315.1 uncultured Stakelama sp.
CGCCGACGGTGTTTGCCGCGCGCCAGCTCGTTTCGCATGGCCACATCAAGGTCAACGGCGTGAAGTGCAACATCGCATCGCGTCGCTGCTTCCCAGGTGACGAGGTCACCCTGGGCACCAAGGCGCAGGAAATGGCGCTGGTGATGGAAGCGCAGAGCCTCGCCGAGCGCGATATCCCCGAATATGTCGCACCAGACGGTGCCGCCAAGGTCACCTTCACCCGCGTGCCGACGCTGGATGAAGTGCCTTATCCGGTGAAGATGGAACCGAATCTGGTGGTGGAATTTTACTCGCGCTGATCCGGTTCGAATCGGCAAGGAAAAAAGGGCGGTCCTTTGGGGCCGCCCTTTTTCGTGACGGGCTGGTTTGTGGACAAGCACCGCACGGCTTGGCACAAGCACGCCAGTCAAATTGTCCGGAGTATTTTTGCGATGCGCGCTGCCCTTTTGCCGATCCTCCTCGCCGCTGCATCCACCGCAAGCGCGCAGACCAAGCCTGCGATCTCGCTCGATACGCTGAAGACCGTCACGCAGACGTTGTCGTCCGATGCCTATGAGGGCCGGGCGCCCGCGACGCCGGCGGAGGACAAGACGGTCGCCTATCTGATCGAGCGGTTCAAGGCGGCGGGGCTGAAGCCGGCCAACAATGGCAGTTGGGTGCAGGATGTGCCGCTGGTCGAAATCCTCGCCACCGATGTCAGCCCGATGACGATATCTGGCGGCAAGACGCCTGTTACCCTGGCGTACCGGCAGGACATGGTGATCGCCACGTACCGCGTGGTGCCCAAGATCGAGGTGAAGGACTCCCCGATCGTGTTCGTCGGCTATGGCATCAACGCCCCCGAACGCGGCTGGAACGATTATGCGGGCGTTGACGTGAAGGGGAAGACCGTCGTCATCCTCGTCAACGATCCCGATTGGGAAATGCCCGGCAAGGACGGTTTGTTCGAAGGTCGCGCAATGACCTATTATGGCCGCTGGACCTATAAATATGAGGAAGCCGCACGGCAGGGTGCGGCTGCGGCGATCATCGTCCACGATACCGAGCCTGCCGCCTATGGCTGGGGGGTGGTACAATCGTCCTGGACCGGGCCGCAGCTCGAACTCGATGAAAAGGGCGATCACCTGAACGAAAGTGCGGCGATCGGCTGGATGCAGCTGGGCAAGGCGAAGGAAATCTTTGCGAGCGCCGGCAAGGATTTCACCGCGCTTGCGGCAGCCGCCAAACAAAAGGGCTTCAAGGCCGTGCCGCTGGGCGTCACCGCATCGGTATCCTTCGCTAACACGATCCGCCGTCAGGCATCGAAAAACGTCATCGGCATCCTGCCCGGCACCAGCGCGCCGGACGATGTCGTGATGTATTCGGCGCATTGGGATCACCTCGGCCGCTGCGATGCGGTGAAGGGCGACGATATCTGCAACGGCGCGCTGGACAATGCGAGCGGCACTGCCGCGCTGATCGCGCTGGCGGAGGCGCACCAGAAAGCCGGTGCGGCCAAGCGATCACTGGTGTTTCTGGCGGTAACGGCGGAGGAATCAGGGCTGCTGGGCTCGAAATATTATGCCGAACACCCGGTCTTTCCGCTCGCGCGCACGGTTGGCGGCGTGAATATGGACGGCGTGAATATTGTGGGCCGGACCAAAGATTTCGTGGTCGTCGGGGCCGGCAAGTCCGAGCTAGAGGACATGATCGTTCCTCATGTGAAGGCGCAGGGGCGTGTGCTGGTGAACGAACCCACGCCCGAGCGCGGCTATTATTTCCGCTCCGATCATTTCAGCTTTGCCAAGCTTGGCGTGCCGATGTTCTACGGCGAAAGCGGCGAGGATCTGGTCGAGGGTGGCACGGCGGCAGGCCATGCGGCGGCAGAGGATTATGTCGCCAATCGCTATCACAAGCCGCAGGACGAATATGCCGATAGCTGGAAATGGGACGGCGCGATCGAGGA
>CAZYOU010000210.1:0-1853 GCA_964649315.1 uncultured Stakelama sp.
GGATCGATCCCGTGCTTGCCAAGGCCGTGCTTGCCGGGCTGATCCGCCACCCGGCCGAAATCGCCCGTCATGTCGAGGTGCTCGGCTCGCTCCGATTCGCGGGCGGCGCGCTTGGACGGCTGTTCGAAGCGGTGATCGATGTCGCACTTGAGGATCAGGCGCTTGATAGCGCGCGGTTGCGCACCATATTGGCGAAATCCGGGTTTGATCAGATGGCGACAGATTTGCTCCGGGCAGATGCGACACCTTATACGTTCACGCAGAAAAATGCAGACGCGGCACGTGCAAGTGCCGATTTGCACGAGGCAATTTCGATCCTGGTTGCGCGCCCCGAAGTCGATGGGGCGCTGGCCGAGGCGACGGCGGCGCTTTCGATGCGTTTCTCCGAACAGGCCTTTGAACGACAGGTTGCGCTGGTAAAGGAACGCCACGCATTGGAAGCGCGGCTTGCAAATCTGTGCCAAGCGAACGAAGACGACCGTACTCTTGATACTGAGGGCAATTGATGGCGAAGGCGACTATGGCGGACGTGACCGACACAACAGAATCTGGTGACGCGCCGCTGATCGACTTGAACGATGCATCGATCAAAAAGCTGATCGCGCGCGCCAAGAAGCGCGGCTACATCACCTATGATCAGCTCAACGAGGGTCTGCCGCAGGACATGACGTCCGATCAGATCGAGGACATCCAGACCGCCCTGTCAGAAATGGGCATCAACATCGTCGAGAATGAAGAAGCCGGCGAAGACAATGACGGCGAGGAGGCGGCCGAAGAGGAAGTCGAGTCGGTCGACGCCGCTGAGGATAATGCCCCGGCGCTCGAGAAGAAAAAGGAAGTCATCGATCGCACCGATGATCCGGTTCGGATGTATCTGCGCGAGATGGGCGCGGTCGAGCTGCTGAGCCGCGAGGGCGAAATCGCCATCGCCAAGCGGATCGAGGCCGGGCGCGATACGATGATCCTTGGGCTGTGCGAAAGCCCGATCACCTTCAACGCGATCATCGACTGGTCGACCGCGCTGAACGAAGGCACGATGCAGCTGCGCGAAATTATCGATCTCGACGCGATGCTCTCCAAAGACCCTGCCCCTGAATCGCTGACCGAAGACGGCGAAGAGGGCGATGGTGAGATTTCCGAAAAAAATGCCGGGCCGTCGTTCAAAGAAGAGGCTGAGCCCGAAGAAGTTGCCGTCGACGAAGACGAAGAGTCGATGACCGAGCGGCGCACGCCGCGCCCATCTGACGACGAGGAAGAGGATAACACCCTCTCGCTTGCCCAGATGGAGGAGCAGCTGAAGCCGCAGGCGCTGGAAAAATTCGCCAATATCACAGCGCTCTACAAGAAGTTCTCGAAGATGCAGGCCGGTCGCCTCGATGCGATGGCGGCCGGCGGCGAGCTGACCAATGCCGAGGAACGCAAATACCAGAAGCTTCGCGAAGAGCTGACCGCCGAAGTCGAAAGCGTCCAGTTTCACAACGCCAAGATCGAATATCTGGTCGATCAGCTCTACGCCTTCAACCGCCGCCTGACCGCGCTCGGCGGGCAGATGCTGCGCCTGGCCGAGCGCCACAAGGTGCCGCGCAAGGACTTTCTCGATCGTTATATCGGCAACGAGCTCGACGAGGGTTTCCTCGGTAGCGTTGCCAAGCTCGACAAGAAATGGGCCGCTTTCGTCGCTAATGAAGGCGAAGCGGTTGACCGCGTGCGCATCGAAATCAGCGAAATCAGCCAGGCAACGGGCATGTCGCTGGGCGAGTTCCGCCGCATCGTCAACATGGTGCAGAAGGGCGAGCGCGAAGCGCGCATCGCCAAGAAGGAAATGGTCGAGGCCAATCTCCGTCTCGTGATTT
>CAZYOU010000211.1:0-1804 GCA_964649315.1 uncultured Stakelama sp.
GCAATGCGGGGATCGAGCTGGAAGGCGGACGGGCGTTCAGCGTGCAATATCACCCCGAGGCAAGCCCGGGGCCGCAGGACAGCTTGTATCTGTTTGAGCGGTTTGTGGGGATGATGGGGTGAGCCAGTTAGGTCAATATCTGGCAGCAATCATGCTCGACAAGGCTCGCCTAAACCCAAAAGAGGCCTACGGCGGTTCTGTCCAAAGAATACGCGATCAAATATTCGGTGAAGTCGGTTCCAATGTTGAACCCATCGATGTGATCGAGGCACTTCGAATTTTAGAGCCGTTTGCTGCTTCTGACTCTGATTTTAGTCCGCTTACGGGAGGGTTTTGGACAGTAAGCTATGACAATTTTCGGTATTACTTTATCGAAACCAAGCCAGAAGATGAGGATGATCTCCTCGGTTACAGCGAGCTAAGCGAACAGACTAAACACTATCCGATATTGCAAGCATATGCGCGTCGTGGACAAGCCTATGTGGAGGACGCGGCAGCATATCTCCGTAGTCTCAGCAATGAGCAATGGAATACGCTCCGCGCGGCTGACGGAACTGAGACGGTTGGCGTTCCCGCATCAGATCGCTTGGTTACATTAAGTGATAATCAATCTCGCGATATCGATCACGCGGCAACTGAATTAATCACGGCAGTTGAAAGAGAGAATTCCATTAGCGGTGATGGAGCACTCAGGTTGGTTGTGATTGGCCAAATTAAAGCAGGCCGCGAACTAGTGCGCGCACAAGTATTCAAAGCATATCTTTTACATCAAACCCTTGTCACAACGCTTGGCACTCTCATTGAGCGCTATAAGGGACAAGCTATCGCAGAAACAGCCAAGAAACTGCTCAGTCTCTTGATCGAACATATTTTCGGAAAATAGATGCCCAAACCCACCGACATCCAATCCATTCTCATCATTGGCGCTGGTCCGATCTTTATCGGCCAGGCATGCGAGTTCGATTATTCGGGCACGCAGGCGATTATGCCTGCCAGGGGTTGATGATGACCGCGCCCGTCCGAGCCATGTCTGAGACGTTTCGCGTAACAAGTGGCACGCCCAAGCCAACCGCATGGGCGGCAATGAGCATATCGCGCTCGCCGATCAGCTTGCCGGTTCGTTGCAGTGTAGCGCGCAGCGATGCCCAAGCCGACGCGGCATCGTCGTCGAATGGCGCTATCGGGCGGTGGAGCTTGGCGAGCAGATCGTCGTGGAAGGTTTGCAATTCTTCGCGGCGCGCGCGCTCATCAGTGAGCGCGATCCCGTATCGCATTTCCGCGAGGACGATCGCCGATAGAACGCACTCGCCGAAATGCTCTTCAATCCAGTGCAGTACGTTTGAGTCTGGTTTGCGTCGGGTCAGTTCGCTCCAGACGTTGGTGTCAATCAGCACCGAAAACGTCTCGATCCGGGTCGATGCGACCGCGCGGAATGTGATCGAATACGCCTTCGCCCGCCCCGTTGGCAACTGCTACCAAATGGGCGACAAATTCCTTGCTGGACATTGCTTGAATACGCGTCGCGCGGTCATCGCGGATCGGCCCGTAGGTACGCTTGAGAAGTTCACGGATTTCCGCTTCCATCGAATGCCCATTCTTTGCGCCAGCCAGGCGCGCGCCTTGCTTGATAGCGTCGTCAACATTTCGAATTGTGATGCTGCCCACGACAATTCTCCGATGATTGCAATGCAATCAGTGTATGCAATGAAAGCATCGTAAGCAATGCCCAAACGCACTGACATCTCCTCCATCCTCGTCATTGGCGCTGGCCCGATCGTCATCGGCCAGGCGTGCGAGTTTGATT
>CAZYOU010000212.1:0-1798 GCA_964649315.1 uncultured Stakelama sp.
GGACGCCGTTGCACAGCTGCCCGACATGCTTGTGAAAGGTCGGCTGGAACCAGATATCGCGCAACGAACACCCGTGCAGCCAGTCGGGCGCCATCGCCTGCATCTTGGCGATCACCGCCTTGGCGTCGATATCGGGCGCGCCGAACAGCTCCAGCGGCCGCGTGGTGCCGCGCCCTTCGCTCAGCGTCGTCCCCTCCAGCATCACCGTGCCGGGATAGCCGCGCGCCATGTTGACGTTCGGCGCGTTCGGGCTGGGGTTGATCCACACCCGGTCGAGCGGCCAGCCATGGCCGGGCTCGGCATCGGGCGCCCAGCCCTCCATCTCGATCACCCGGTAATCGACGTCGAGATTGTAGTGCGCGATGAACCAGTGGCCGAGCTCGCCCAGCGTCATGCCGTGTCGCATCGGCATTGGCCCCGCGCCCACGAAACTCTCCCAGCCGGGAAGCAAGGTGAGACCCTCCACCGGGCGGCCGATCGGATTGGGGCGATCGAGCACCCACACCGATTTGCCATGTTCGGCGGCGGCTTCGAGCACGTACAACAGCGTCGTCACAAAGGTATAAATGCGCGTGCCGAGATCCTGCATGTCGACCAGGATCACGTCGAATGTACCCATCGACTGACCGGTCGGGCGGCGGACTTCGCCGTACAGGCTGAACACAGGGATGTTGTACGTCGGATCGGTGAAGTCGGGCGACTCCATCATGTTATCCTGCAAATCGCCCCGCACCCCATGCTGTGGCCCGAACATCGCCGAGACGTTGAGCCCACAGGCGACGAGCGCGTCGAGGCTGTGCGTAAGGTCTTCGGTGACGGACGCGGGGTGCGCGAGCAGGGCCACGCGTTTGCCCTCCAGCGGCTTGCGCAAGGCGGGGTCGGCGAGGAGGCGATCGATACCGAATTTCATGGTGCGCTTGGTGCCGGGAGGGTGGCGATAAAGCAATCCCGGTTGTGGAAATCGGGCGGTCCCGGCGCATGCGCGAGCGCCCAGTAGGATTTGGTGCCGTCAATGCCTGCCATAACGGCGGACAGGCCAATCTGATAATTGTCGCAATCGCTGCTCAGCTCGATCCGCCAACAAAGCTCGATCCAATCCGTCGTTCCATCAATCGAATCGGTCGTCCCAAACGCACGGACATGATTGCTGATCGTCGTATTTATCAATTGCTGCACATCAGTGCGGTAATCGTCAAAACTATAAGCTGCATAGCGGCCAGATGGCGAAAAGTTATACTCTACATAGTCCGGCCGGCCGGCCCGACCAATAAACGCTTCAAAACAGGTTTCGCGCCATAACCCATCCTGAAAGCCGGGCTCGACTTCATCAGGGACCACGATGTTCGCCAGCGCGCCTGTGGCCTGATATCTCAGCATAAGCATCGTCGCTGTCGGCCGTTCAAGTTCAACCGTGATCGATGTGATCGCCGAGCAAGGCGTGTCCGGGTGCGGAATCAGATCAAACATCGGCCCCTTGTACCCCCGCGAAGGCGGGGGTCCAGTCTGGGTTCCCGCCTTCGCGGGAACACAACAGCGCGCTCACATCCCGATCAACGCCAGCCCCAGCCCTTTCACGGTATAAATGACCACCCAATAGCCCGCATCGATCGCGAACCGCTTCAGCGACAACCGGGCGAACAGGTAGTTCCCGCCCATCGCCGGCACGATGAAACCGAGCGCGACGCCGAAGGCGATCATAACCTGCGTCGTCTCGTCCAGCCCGGGGATACGGCGACGGGAAGCGCCCTGTTCAAAACGCGCGCAAACCCCTATGTGCGCCGCTTCGCATGGCAACAAT
>CAZYOU010000213.1:0-1797 GCA_964649315.1 uncultured Stakelama sp.
CAGCGCGGGCTTAATCGGGCTGATCGCCTCCTGCCTCACATAGGGCGGGTTGCCGATGACCGCGTCGAATCCGCCGCTGCGCCCCTGCGACGCGAGGTCACGCCAGACGCCGGGAAAGGCAATTTCCCAATTCAAGAACCGGTGTTCCTCCGCCAGCCCCCTCGCCTCGCGCACCAAAGCATCCGCCATCAATCGACGACGATCGTCAGGACGGGCCGAGGGCAGCAGGCTGGCTTGCGCCGAAGGCTCGACGGCCCCGTCGCGCAGCGCCGGGTCGGCAATCTCGATAGCACCGGTTGCGATCATCGCAGGGTCACCGAAGCTCCCCTCCAGGACCATCTTGAAGGCTTCGGCTCGCGCATAACGGCGCTCGGCTTCCGCCGCCTTGGCCAGCGCCTTCTCGACCTTGGCGAGCGCCTTGGCCTTCACGGCGCGCTCTTCGTCATCGCCCTCGGCCATCTGCGCAACGGTCGCGCGCCCGACGGTTGCAATCTGCTCGGCCGATTCGCGGATGCGCGCCGGGGCGTCGTCGAACACGCCCATCAACGTGTCCGCCTCTACCATGCTCAGCAGCGCGTCGATCGGCGCGCTGGCTTCAGCCACCGTGCCGAACAGCGCCTTGGATTGCTCGACCTCGGCAATGTCATTGTCCGGGATCGTTTCGATCTGCGCCATCGCGGCGGCGACATTGTCGATCATGGCGAGATGCCGGTTGACCATCAGCGACCCGCGATTGGCGAGCCACAGGCTGGTCGGCCGCACCCAGGCGCCCAGCACGCTGTTGCCGCAACGCAGATGGTGATCGAGGAACGACAGCGGCGCCCCGACCGTGAAGCTGTGCAACCAAAGCGCGACCTTGGCGAGCTCGACTGCCATGGGATTGAGATCGACGCCGTAGATGCAGCGCTTGAGCACCATGCGCCGGACGATGTGCGGATCGTCGAGCTGCTCGGCGACGATCGGCCACCCATGCTCGGTCGCCCGCGCGAGGATATCGGCGCGGAGTGCGGCGATGCGCTCCACCAGTGGCGACGCATAGCCGCCGCCTGCAGCGATGGCTGCGTCTTCGGTTGCCTTGAAGACCTTGTCCGACAGCCAGTCGACCAGGCTGACGAGGAAGTGTCCGGAGCCCATCGCTGGATCGACGATCTTCAAATTGAGCATGCGCGTCGCGGGATCGAGCGCCGCAAGCGCATCGCCGGTGGTGCCAGCGGCAACGGCGTTGGCGAAGGCGCTGGTCACTTCATCAACCAGCTGGCCAACCGCACGCTCGATGATCAGCCCGACGAGATCTTCCGGGGTATAATAGGAACCCGAACGATGCCGGGCGCTGTTGTCCGCCCGCGGCCGCACACCGCCCTCGCCGTCCGCCTCGACAGCATATTCGAGGATCGATTCGTAGATCGAGCCGAGCTGCTGCACCGATAGGTCGCGGTAGTTGATGTAGCGCGGGCGTGGATGGGCGGGCGGCGCGGCGGGCCTGTGCGACAACAGGAAAATCACCTCGCCCGTCACGGCATCCGGCAGCCGCACCCGAGCGAGCAGCGGTGCGTTCGCCGGATCGAACAAGCCGCCATTGTATGGCGGTATGCCAAGCTCGTCGTCACCCTCGGCAATCGCACCGAAGATCGTCTCGAGCCGCCCCCAATATTCCGTGCTGCGCGCAGCGGGCGCGATGCCGTGCTCACGCGCGTCCGCGATTTCCAGGCGCATCCGGGTGAGGCTGTAGCGAGCATAGGGCCCGCGCTCGTCCGGCAGCAGATTGCGATCCTCTGCGTAAAGGATGAACAGCAACCG
>CAZYOU010000214.1:0-1772 GCA_964649315.1 uncultured Stakelama sp.
CGGGGTGTCTCGACTTCGCTCGACACGAACGGGCGGGGTGTTTGTTGACTTGAACCTGCCGTCATTCCCGCGCTTCATCCAGCGCGATCCGCACGCGGCGGAGTACCGGTACCACCAGCACCAGTTCCTGCAGGTCGATCACCGCCTCCAACTGTGGCAGCAGCCTGGCAATCGCGCCCAGCGCCGCCTCGCGCGCTGCGCGTCCTTTGTCGGTCAGTGACACCAGCTTGGCGCGCCCGTCCGCGGGATCGTCGCGGATTATCACCAGACCGTCCCGCGACATGCGCGCGAGTGTGCTCGTCATCGTCGGGCGCGTGACCTGAAAGGCGCTGGCGAGCTGCGCCGGTGAACGCTCCAAATGCCCAAGCCGCACAAAGTGGTTGAGCACCGTGAACTGCGCCCGCGTCATCCCCGCCGGCAATGCCCGCTCCAAAATCGTGCCTGAAAGCTGATCGATAATGCCGATTTCGTTCAAAAACTCGAAGGCGAGCGGGTCAGTCGGCGGCGTTAAGGTCATACTAGATGGTTGTCTAGCGGCCAGCGCGGCGCAGGCAAGGCGGGCGGCGCAGTGCCGATCCGCGCGAGCATCTGCACCCGCTCGGTGCCGCTTGCCCCCAACAGCCGATGCACGCGGACATAGTCGGCCGCCATTTCGGGATATTCCTGCAACGCCTGGCTCAGCGGTTGCATCGCCAGCCCCAATGTCGTCGCGCGCAGCTGGGCGCGGACGTAGCGCCGCCCGGCCTCAAGCTGTTCAGCGCGACTGTTACCGGCTGTGGTAATCCAGATGAGCGCGGGGATCGATCCGCAGCTGTCCTGCACCTGTTTCAGCCCCATATTGAAAGCACCGGTGCTCGGATCGGCGATCAGTTTCTGATTGAGCATGCCCACCGCCTGCAACGCCTCGACGGCAGGGCCACCGATCGGGAGGCCATCGGGGTTAGCGTTCATTTCGTCGGCGCCGATCCGCATCAGATCGACACTTTCCATGAAGGTCCGATGCGTGACCGTCTCGATCGTCATCGCGCGCACGGCGAGCGGGCGCATGTGTGCGAGCAGGGCGGGATCGGCGCTCGTTACGACATTCTCCCGCGCGACCACCTGCAGTTGCCCGGGTGTCGGTGGGGTAGGCGCGAACAGCGCGCGGTTGGTGTGCCGGTGCGTGATCGCAGAATAGAGCGGATCGCGGGCGATGCCGGCCTCTTTCCGGAAAACCAGCTGCGCCACTGGGTTCTGATTCAACCGCGGCTGGGGCTCGCCCGCCGGGAACGGCGTGACGTCGATCGCATAGCCCCGCTCGGCCGCTGCGATGCGCGCGACTTCGATGAAGGTGCCGAAACCGATCGTGATCTGCCGGTCGAACGGATCGGTCTCGGGAAGCCGCTTGTCGAGATCGCAGCGGAGCAACGCCAGATCCTGCCGGACAAGCTCGATCAGCCAGGGCTGGCGGTTATGCGGATTGGGCGCGAGGATCGCATGACGAAAGGCGTCGAGGCGAACATCGGCTGGCGGGGTCGGATCGAGCCGCCAGGGTGCAATCGCGGTGGTCGGCTGCCGCATCACGCGCCATGCGACACCCCCGCCGATGAGCGCAAGCCCAACCCCGCCTGCACCGAGGATGATCGATCGTCTGGAAAGCGGCATTGGACAATCCATTCTATTAGATGTCGAACTATATAGTTCGACGCCTAATTATATGCAAACGCGAATTTGTCATAATCCCATTTTACTTCCGTTTTTCAGGCGTGGACCCTATATGCTGTTCCATGGCT
>CAZYOU010000215.1:0-1767 GCA_964649315.1 uncultured Stakelama sp.
GTTGGCCGACCTGTTCATCGAGCATGGGCCGCCTGAACATATCCGGTCCGATAACGTCCTAGGTCGGGAAGCAGCGGCGGAAAACGGCCAGCAGGTCTCGTTGCGCCGATTGCGATCGGCGCGGATTGCGTTCTGATCCAGATGGCTTCCATCGTCAAGGAATGCGCTCTCGGCCATAGCAAACACAGGATCCAGCGGCCGTGCCGGTCGTGGTCCTCACCGTCCTTAAAATGAGATGCGGATGCCAGATGGAAGGCCCGAACATTATCTACAGGGTCGCCGCAGCGCCCTCACGGCACAACAGAGAGGGGTCCTTCCATCTGGTGTCCGCCCGTTCGACGAACGGACGGTACTCGGCTCCCGTCTTGATGACGGCGTGCGCGACGCGCGCCATCTTGGCGGTGAGTGCAGTCATCGCCTTACGGCGGCGATCGGGGTCGTTGCCATGGCCGGCAACATAGCGGCCAAGCTTGTCGCGGAAACTGTTGTCGCGCTGGCGGATGGCGACTTGGGTCGCCATCCAGAAGGTGCGGCGTAACCGGGCGTTACCGTACTTCGAGAGCTTGGTCCGCCCGCGGAAGGTGCCGGACTGGCAGGTGGCAAGATCAAGTCCGCAGAACTTGAGGAACTGGCGATGGTGGGCGAACCGCCGAAGATCGCCAGCCTCCGCGAGGATGGTCAGCGCGTTGATTGGCCCGATCCCGGGGATCATGCGCAGGAGCTGATAATCGCGGTTGTCGGCGAGCAGGGCATGGGCGGTTCGTTCAATCTCGTCGCGCTGCCGGATCAGGCTGCGCGCTTGTGCGATGACCATGCGGAACATGGCGATCGCGACGGAATCCTCGTCGACCGGTAGTGCGACCGATGCGCAAGCGGTCTCGTAAATATCGTTGATTAAGCGAGCCTTGGAGACCTTGCGGCCGACCAGCGACCAGGCCTCGCGCGTGAATGCCTCCTGGCCGAGCGCTGTCATGCTCACCGGGGTGGGAAACCGCTCGAGCAAGGCCAGGAACCAGTCGGACCGGCTGTTGCCGGCGAACCGCTCGATCTCCGGGAAGTACAGCGGAAGGTAGTGCGTGAGGATCCGGTGCCAGGTCTGGGTCTTTGCCTTGGAAATAGTCTCGTGTGTCTTCGACATCTCCTGCAGATCGTTGATGCCGGCGGCAAGCGGGTCGACGTAGCGCTGGGTGGCACCGATCCTCAGCATATGCAGGATCACTTGCGCGTCTTTGGAATCGTTCTTGTCCCAGCCATTGTGCAGGGCCTCGCGCGTTCGGGCCAAGGCAACGGACGAGATCAGGCGCAGCTCAAAACCGGCAGCAAGGAGGCGATGCGCCAGAGTGCGGTGGTAGTTGCCCGTCGCTTCGAAGCCGACGACGATCGGCCGCCCAATCTCTCCGAGGTCCGCGGCGAGGCGATCATAGTCCGCCTTGGTTGCCATCACAGTCATCCGCCGCCGCCGGCCGCCTTCCGGTCGTTCGATCAGCACTTCTTGGCGGTGCTTGGACATATCGATGGCTACCAGCACGGCGTCGGCGGGAGTAGAAATGCGCTTGGTCATGGTCGGTCAGTCTCCAAAGGGTTGAGTCGACAACTTCACTTTAGAGACCTGCTGGCCGGTAATGGCCGCCTTGATGAAGCCTGCAGGCGCTACGCGCCCTTGCCTTCATCAAGGCAATCCGGCTCTTCGAGAGACCGGTTCCCAATGTGCTACGGCTCGGATTTCATCTCCGAGCATATCGAGCAGGCGTGCATCGCCCTCAAAAT
>CAZYOU010000216.1:0-1672 GCA_964649315.1 uncultured Stakelama sp.
CCTTCGACTTCGGCACCAGATATTCCACGACCTCGCCGCCATCCTCGGGCTGAATGCCGATCTTGCGCTTGGCCTTGTAATCCTTGCCGAACACGACCCGGCCGGAAACCTTGGCGATGATCGCGTTTTCCTTGGGCTTGCGCGCTTCGAACAGCTCGGCCACCCGCGGCAGACCACCGGTGATGTCGCGCGTCTTGGCGCTTTCGCGTGACACACGGGCAAGCACGTCACCACCCGAGACGGTGGCGCCATCCTCGACCGACAGCGTTGCCCCGGCCACGAGCATGTACCGGCCCGCTTCCTCGGCGCTGGCACCGGTGAGGGTCAGGCGCGGACGCAGATCCTCCTTCGACTTCGTCGCGGCGCGATATTCGGTCACGACACGCTGGGTGATGCCCGTCGCTTCGTCGGCCTGTTCGGTCAGCGTCTTGCCGTCGATCAGATCGACATACTTCACCACACCGGGGTTTTCGGTGATCACCGGCATGGTGAACGGATCCCATTCGGCCATCCGATCGCCCTTGGTCAGCTGATGACCATCGGGGAACAGAACATACGCACCGTACGGAATGCGGTGCACCGCGCGCTCGCGGCCCTCGGCATCGATGATCGCGAGTTCGCCCGAGCGGCTCAGCACCACGCGGCGGCCACGCTGATCCTCAATGATCCGCAGGTCGCGATATTCCATCCGGCCATCGGCCACGGCTTCGAGGTTCGACTGCTCGTTGAGCTGCGCCGCGCCGCCGATGTGGAAGGTCCGCATCGTCAGCTGGGTGCCGGGCTCACCGATCGACTGGGCGGCAATAACGC
The DNA here is from genome assembly GCA_964649315.1 of uncultured Stakelama sp. GTDB lineage: Bacteria > Pseudomonadota > Alphaproteobacteria > Sphingomonadales > Sphingomonadaceae > Sphingomonas. The sequence continues at coordinate 811 of CAZYOU010000216.1, forward strand.
CAACCGCCTCACCGATGTTGACCGGCGTCCCGCGGGCCAGATCGCGGCCATAGCATTTGCCACAGACGCCGATCTTGGTTTCGCAGACCAGCGGCGAACGGATCTTGCACGACTGGGTGCCCAGTGCCTCGATCTGCGCGATCATCGGCTCGTCGAGCAACGTGCCCGACGGGATGACGACCTCGTTGGTCTTCGGATCGATGATGTCCTCCGCCGTGGTGCGGCCCAGGATACGCTCGCCGAGCGACGCAATGGTCGAGCCGCCCTGCACGATCGCACGCATTTCCAGCGCCCGTTCGGTGCCGCAATCGAGTTCGACGATGACGCAATCCTGCGACACGTCGACCAGACGACGGGTGAGATAGCCCGAGTTCGCGGTCTTCAACGCCGTATCCGCGAGACCCTTGCGGGCGCCGTGGGTGGAGTTGAAGTACTCAAGGACGGTCAGGCCTTCCTTAAAGTTCGAGATGATCGGCGTTTCGATGATTTCGCCCGACGGCTTGGCCATCAGCCCGCGCATACCCGCCAGCTGCTTGATCTGCGCCTGCGAACCGCGGGCACCGGAGTGGGCCATCATGTAGATCGAGTTGATCGGCTTCTCGCGACCCTTGTTGGGGCCGTCCTCGAACTTCTTCACCGCCTTGATCTCGTCCATCATGGCGTTCGCCACCTGGTCACCGCAACGGCTCCAGGCGTCGATCACCTTATTGTACTTTTCCTGCTGCGTGATCAGGCCGTCCTGGTACTGCTGCTCATAATCCTTCACCTGCGCACGCGCATCGTCGACCAGGCCGATCTTCGCGTCCGGAATGATCATGTCGTCCTTGCCGAACGAGATGCCGGCCTTGAACGCGTGGCGGAA
>CAZYOU010000217.1:0-1580 GCA_964649315.1 uncultured Stakelama sp.
ACGCGCGACGTCGATAGCGGCATTCTCCATGCGTTTATCGTTTGGCTCGGCACGAGGCCCTGGAGCAAGGGGTCACGGTATACTGTCTGGTCGATCATCAAGCAGCACATGGCCTGGCTCAAGCTCAACCGGCCCGACCTGGTTCACCCCGAACTCGAAATCCCGTTCAATCCGTTCCCCCGCAAGAATGCGGAAGCGCGCCAGCGTGAGGCACTGAGCCGCGATGAAATGGAACGCGTGCTCACGCCGGCCCATCGGGACATCGAAACAGCCTGGGCACTGTTCGAGGAAGGCCGCGCTGCGCTGGCTCGGGTCGATCGCAAGGCCATTGTCTCCGAACCCGACCTCGCCAAGCTCGATCTCGACGATATCGGGGTCATGCTCGCGGTGATCGACGGTCGGTTCGGCGGCGTGCCACCCAAAGTCGGCGACATGTTGAGAAAGGGCGCGGGCCTCTGGCATCTCCACTTCGCCATGATCCGCCACGGTGGCATGGGCGAAATCGCGGGGCGGCTGTTTGCGCTGCCGGATACGATCGTTGCCTATATGATCGCCATCGGCGCGCAAACCTTTGCAAATGCCGAGGCCCTCAGGCTGATGCGGCGCGACTGCCTGAGCGAGCATCTGCTGCTTGAAGGCCGGGTTCTCGTCAGTTGGCGCAAGGGGCGCGCCGGACGCGAACAGCGCCGCAGCTTCCTGCGCGACAAAGGCTCCTCGGTGCCCGTGCTGATCGATCAGGTTCTGGCTATGACCGAAAGGCTGTTGCCGCATACGCCACGCCGCGACCAGAATTATCTCTTCCTCACCGGGAGAATACACGGGTCTCGCAGAGTCGGTGTGATCCCCGGCTATCTGGCCACGAAACTTACCCGGCGGTTTGTGGAGCGCCATGGCCTGCTGGGCGACGATGGCAAGCCGCTCAAACTGACGCTGGCGGCGCTGCGCGCATCGGGGCTCACACTAGCGCACGAGCGGCTCGGGCATGACATCCTGAAGACGCAGGTGCTGGCCAACCATGCTACTCCAGACACGACACAGCGCTATGTGGACCGGCCCCGCGTCCGAAAGGCGCAAGCGCTGGCAATCGGCAGGTTGCAAGCCCGGTTTGTGGAAATGGTCCGGGGCGATGCCGAATCCCCGCCCGGGATGGAGGTGCTTCCCGATCTGCGCCACGCGACCGCAGCCGGATTTATCTGTAGCGATCCCCTTGCCGGCGTTGCCGAGGGACAGCGCAAGGGCGAGCTGTGTACGGCCTGGCTCGGATGCTTCACCTGCCCCAATGCCGTGATCCCGCTCAACGAGGACGTGCTGGTTCGCCTGCTGGCGACGCGGGCAGCGCTCACCGACGCGCGTGCCGCCATGGCTCCCGAACGCTGGCGGCTGCTTTATGCACCCAAGCTGGAAATCCTCGAGCGCGATATCCTGCCCCGGTTCTGCGAGGCGATGCTCGAAGCAGTTTCGAGGATGTCACTGCCACAGCTGCCGCCAGTCGAATGAACCAGCACCCCCACCCACTCACGCAGTCGTCGCCATCCTGGGAGGATGCGCGGCTTTCCCCGTGGAGCCGGTTCGGCGACGAT
>CAZYOU010000218.1:0-1578 GCA_964649315.1 uncultured Stakelama sp.
ACCCCGGTCATCCGCCCATCCTCGAACCGGAAGCCGAATTTGGTGGCGATCACCAGCCCGTCACGTTTCCCCTTGATGGCGCGGCCCAGCAGTTCCTCGTTCAGCAGCGGGCCATAGATTTCGGCGGTATCGAAAAAGGTGACGCCCATGTCGATCGCGCGGTGGATCGTCGCGATGCTCTCCGCCTCGGTGGCTGCGCCGTACATCGCCGGGCCGACGCCTGCCATTGGCATCAGGCCAAGCCCGAGCGCGGATACCGACAGATCGGGGCCAAGAGAGCGTTGCTTCATGTGGTCTGTCCTTCGATCAGCAGGTCTTCAGGCGTTATCGGCGCAGGCGCGCCCCGGGCGGAAAGCGTGGCGGTGACGGCAAGGTCCATCGTCACATTGCCCAATGTCCGCATAATATCGGGAAACGTCTCGATCGCGACGAGCAGCCCGAGCGGGGCGATCGGCACGCCCATCGCCGCGGCGATTGGCGCGATCGAGCTGACAAAGGTAATCGACCCCGGCAGGCTGACCGCGCCCAGCGTGGTGATCGACGCCACCGCCACGCCCGCCGCCAGATTCTGCCAGGTCAGTTCGACGCCAAACAGCACCGCGATATAGATCGCCACCGCCAGGTTCATCGCCGGGCCGGTCGCGCGGAACACCGCGACCGCCAGCGGCAGGATGATGCCCGAATGCTGGGTGTGGACGCCGATCTGTTCCGCGCCGCGCAGCATTGCCGGCAGCGAGGCGAGCGACGACTGGGTGCTGATCGCCACCGCCTGTGCCGATGCCGTCGCGCGGGCGAATTTCACGATCGATACCTTGCCGCCAATCGCGCCGAGGAAGAAGGAGGCGATCCACAGCACCGTGCCGACGCTGGTGACGATCAGCACATAATGGAGCAGCGCGCCGAATGCCTCGCTGCCCGCTTTTGCCCCCACCAGAAACGCCAGCGCAAACACACCGATCGGCCCGAGCCACAGCACCCAGCCGATCACCACGATCATTGCATCGGCCAATGCGGCAAAAAACGCGACGAGCAATTCGCGCGGCGGTTTGGGCAGGCGGGTGATCGCAAAGGCAAAGGCCAGCGTGAACACGATCAGCGGCAGAAATGCACTATTGGCGGCGGCTGATACCGGGTTGCTCGGCACAATTGCCGCGAGAAAATCACCGAACGGCGGCACGTCGCCGATCGCCTTCACATCGGGCAGCGATGCCTTCAGCGCGGCGCCAGCAGCGGAATCGATCGGCCACAACTCGAGCAGCGCCGGCGTGACGAACGCGGCCATGATCGCCCCGGACCAGAGCAGCACCATGAAGGTGATCATCGCCCGCGTCGCCAATTGCCCGGCGCGCGCCGCATCGGCCGTGGCCGCAATGCCGATCACCAGCAGCGAGACGACCAGCGGCACGATCGTCATCTGCAAGCCGTTCAGCCAGGCGGTGCCGATCGGTTCAGCAATCACGATACCGATCGCCGCGAAACCCTGACCTGCGGCAATGATGCCCAATGCCAGCCCGGCCACCAGCGCGAGTAAAATCCGGGTTGCTTGCGACATGCTCGATTATCTCTCCTGGCGGCGCT
>CAZYOU010000219.1:0-1485 GCA_964649315.1 uncultured Stakelama sp.
TGTAGTCGGGGCCGAGGAGCGTCTGCGCCGCCTCGTCGGTCCAGGCATCGACGCCGTTGTCGTGGACCGCCGCGATGATGCGGGCGTTGACGGCGGGGTCACACAGATACTGCCCGGTCTTGCGATCGACGAACAAGGTGATCGGCACACCCCAGGCGCGCTGGCGCGACAGCACCCAATCGGGGCGGCCCGCGACCATCGCGGTAATGCGGTTCTGGCCCTTGGCAGGGAGCCAGCGGGTCGCTTCGATCGCCGCGAGGGCGCGGTTGCGAAGGGTGTCGCTGCCGATAACCTGCCCTTCGACTTCGCTCAGGGCGAGCGGCGGATGGGTTGCAATCTCCCCCAGCCCGTTTGTGCTGAGCGAAGTCGAAGCACCGCCAAGCACCTTATCCATCGGCACAAACCATTGCGGTGTGCAGCGAAAGATCACCTTGGCCTTGGAGCGCCAACTATGCGGATAGCTGTGCTTGAAATCGTCACTCGCCGCGAGCAGCGCGCCGCTCACGCGCAGGTCCGAACAGATCGGGCCATCGGCAGCGACGAACTTCTTGTTGATGACCGACCCCTGCCCGCCGAGCCACGCCCAATCCTCGCGGTACATCCCCGCGGCATCGACCGCGAAGACGGGCTCGATGCCATGCGCCTTGCACAACAGGAAATCGTCCTCGCCGTGGTCGGGGGACATATGGACAAGGCCCGTGCCCGCATCGGTGGTGACGAAATCGCCGGGCAGGAACGGGCGTGGCCGCACGAAGAATTCGGCGAGGGGGGAATTGGGATCAATACTCAGTCCACCGTCAGCTCCACCCTCCCCGTCACCCCGGGTTTGACCCGGGGTCCAGCTGCCTTCTCCACCGTCAGAAGAAGAAGCTGGACCCCCGCCTTCGCGGGGTTTACGGAAGAATTTGGCCATTGGGTGGAGTGCGGTGGCACCTTCGAGGTCGGAGCCCTTGATGGTCCATGGCTCATCCAACGCAGCTTGCATCATCCAGAATAGTCGGCTGTCCTCGGCGGGAGGCCAAGTCTGACCGCTGAATCTTTCGAGTACCGGTTTAAGCAGGTTGGAGGCAAAAAGGTTGTAAACCGGCTTATCTGCGGTCCAGGTTACGTCGTCACAAACCCAATATTCGATATCAGGCCCGTAGGCGAGCGCCTGATTGACCGGTATGGTCCAAGGCGTCGTGGTCCAAATCACAGCACGAACCGTCGCACCAGAATCCAGCAACTGCTGAATCTCAGGACTGTTCGGCGCGTCGACGATCTCGAACGCCACGTCGATCTGCGTCGAGACGATGTCCTCATACTCAACCTCGGCCTCGGCAAGCGCCGTCTTTTCGACCGGCGACCACATCACCGGCTTCGCCCCGCGATACAGCTGACCGCTTTCCGCGAACTTCATCAGCTCGGTGACGATCGTCGCCTCAGCCTGAAAATCCATCGTCAGGTACGGATGATCCCAGTCGCCGCCGATGCCCAGGCGCTTCA
>CAZYOU010000220.1:0-1481 GCA_964649315.1 uncultured Stakelama sp.
ATATCCCGACCGGGCTGACGGTGATCCAGCAGGACGAAAAATCGCAGCACAAGAATAAGGCCAAGGCGATGAAGGTGTTGCGGACGCGCCTGTACGAGGCCGAACGCGAGCGGCTCCACGCCGAACGCGCCGGCGCGCGCAAATCGATGGTCGGCTCGGGCGATCGGTCGGAACGCATCCGCACCTATAATTACCCGCAGGGGCGCGTCACTGATCACCGCATCAACCTGACGCTCCACCGGCTCCCGGAAATCCTGCAGGGCGATATGGACGAGCTGCTCGGCGCGCTGATCGCCGAGGATGAAGCGGAGCGGCTGGCGAGCCTTGAAGCGTAGGGCGGCTTGCCGCCTGCGTCGGCAAGACTCGCCCAAGCGCGGCCGGCGGGGCGCTGTACCCGGTCGGACGACGCGTCTTTGCTCCGGCGTCTGCCGCTCCGCTAACCCGTCACCTCGGACTTGTTCCGGGGCCCACCCGACAAATCGCGCTGCGGTGGGTGGGGCACGGTGGACCCCGGAACAAGTCCGGGGTGACGAATGATGGTTTGGGAGCTTACCTGTCGGCAGGTGTTGGCTGAGGCGGCTCTTGCGCTCGCCGAAACCAGCGACACCCCTCGCCTCGACGCTGAGCTCCTGATGGCGCACGCGCTGGGCATCACCCGTGAGGACCTCCTACTTCGCCACCTCGATGCACCAGCGCCCGGCACCTTCGCTGCACTGCTCGCCCGCCGCTTAGCGCATGAGCCGATCGCGTACATCACCGGCACCCGCGCCTTTTGGACGATCGATCTTGTCGTCGGCCCCGGTGCGCTGGTTCCGCGTGCCGACAGCGAGACGCTGATCGAGGCGGCGATCGATCATTTCGGGGCCGCTGGTCCGTCCATGATCCTCGATCTGGGCACAGGGCCGGGCACCTTGTTGCTCGCGGCGCTGGCGCAGTGGCCAGACGCGACGGGGCTCGGGATTGATCAATCCGCGGCGGCGCTGGCCATGGCAAAGGCCAATGCCGATCGGCTTGGGCTTGCCGATCGTGCCACCTTCATGCCCGGTGACTGGGCATCGGGCGTCGCGCAGCGCTTCGATCTGGTGCTGTGCAACCCGCCCTATATTGGTGCCAGCGAACACCTCCCCCGCGATGTCGCTGCCTATGAACCCCATGAAGCGTTATTCGCCGGCGCTGACGGGCTCGATGATTACCGGATCATCATGCCGCAACTGCCGTCCCTGCTGAAACCGGGCGGCCTTGCCGTGCTGGAGATCGGCCATACCCAGGCCGAAGCGGTGTCAGCGATGGTCGAAGCGGCTGGGTTGACGGCATCGTTGCAGCGCGATCTTGCCGGGCGTCCGCGTGCCATTATTGCGCGCTGATGTGCACATGAAATGTCACATAATTCCGCTTGGAGAATGGGCCGAGCCCGGCTATTGAGGACGCAGGGGCACGCATTTTCGACATTGGTGGTTGAAAATGGGCAGTTGCCCAGTTCC
>CAZYOU010000221.1:0-1427 GCA_964649315.1 uncultured Stakelama sp.
GTCACCACAGTCAGCGCGACAGGACTCTGCTCGAACATCGGCGACAAGCGGCAGACCATGAACACGCCTGCGGTCACCATCGTCGCGGCATGGATCAGCGCCGAAACGGGGGTTGGCCCCTCCATCGCGTCAGGCAGCCAGGTGTGCAGGCCGAGCTGAGCGGATTTGCCCATCGCACCGACGAACAGCAACAGGCACAGCACCGTCATCGTCTCGGCACGGAACCACAGAAATCCGATCGTCGACCCCGCCATCCCGGGCGCGAGCCGCAGGATTTCGTCGATCTGGACCGTGTTGAACACCAGATAGGTGCCGAAAATACCGAGCATGAAGCCCAGATCGCCAACGCGGTTGACGACGAACGCCTTGATCGCAGCCGCACTCGCGCTCGGTTTCCTGAACCAGAACCCGATCAGCAGGTACGAGGCGAGACCCACCCCTTCCCAGCCGAAAAACATCTGAACGAGGTTGTCGGCGGTCACCAGCATCAGCATCGCAAAGGTGAACAGCGAGAGATAAGCGAAGAAGCGCGGCTGATCCGGGTCCTCCTCCATATAGCCCCAGCTATAGAGGTGGACGAGCGCAGAGACTGAAGTGATGACGACGAGCATGACGCTCGTCAGCGCATCGACGCGCAGCGACCAAGCGATGTCGAGGCTACCTGACCTGATCCAGTCGAACACCGGGGTAACGCTCGGGCTCGCGGTACCGGCGAAAAAGTCGAGGAATATCGGCCAGCTGAGCGCCGCCGAGGCGAACAGCGCGCCGGTGGTGATCACCTTGGCGGGCACATTGCCGATCGCGCGGTTGCCGAGGCCAGCGACAATGGCCGCGAGCAGCGGCAGGAAGACGATCAGCTGGATCACTGAACGGTCACCCCTTCATCCGGTTGACGTCTTCGACCGAAATGGTGCCCCGACCGCGGAAATAGATGACCAGGATCGCCAGCCCGATTGCGGCTTCGCCCGCCGCGACGGTCAGCACGAACATCGCGAACACCTGCCCCACCAGGTCGCCGAGATAGGCCGAAAAGGCGACGAAATTGATGTTCACCGCGAGCAGGATCAGCTCGATCGCCATCAGGATGACGATGATATTCTTGCGGTTGAGGAAGATGCCGAGCACCCCCATCGTGAACAGGATCGCGGCAACGACCAGGTAATGGACAAGGCCGATCACAGCTCGACCCCCTGGCCGACGGGCGCATCGACATTGCGGGTGGCATCGCGTGGACGGCGGGCGACTTGGCGCGCGATATTCTGCGGCTTCACGCCGCCGCGTTTGCGATTGGTCAGCACGATCGCGCCGATCATCGCGACGAGCAGCACCAGCCCGGCACCCTCAAATATATAGAGATAACGCGTGTAGAGCAGGTTCCCGATCGCCTCGATATTGGGCACATCGCCCGTCATCGGCGCGATCCGCCG
>CAZYOU010000222.1:0-1386 GCA_964649315.1 uncultured Stakelama sp.
AGGATCTGGCGCGGTTGCTTAAAGGGATCAGCGCGCATTCAACGCGGATCGGGCTGAACCAGGATTTGTTTGCGAGTGGCGAGGATCTCGCGGGTATCATGGATGCTTTGCGATGGAAGTCGCCGCGAATGCCACTTGCATACAATCGCAATCTAGCAGCTGAGCAAGGAGCGGCCGGTCGACTTATGGCCAAAATCGGATAGCGATGGCAATACCTCGTGAAGTCGATCGTCTAACAAACCGGCTTTCACAGACTTACTAGCGGCCGATAGGGTGTTCTAACCACGTTGTCTGGAGCCCAGACGCTAACAACAACGCGGCCTATCGATTGTCGGGGAAGCTCACGGACGATTCCTATAGGCGAAATGACGCGCGTCCAGCGCGATATTGCGCTTCGCGAGACCGCGAACGAATAGTGCAATGACCGTACCGGCGTTAGCTGGTCAGTCATTCAGCGATGCGAGCCTTATCCCGAGCCTCGGCAAAGATCGCCAAAAATTCATCTTCAGTCTTACGGCCAATGGCGAGGAGGCTTTCGACGAGGAACGCAGGTGTGCCGCGGATACCGAGACCGAAGGCAAGATTGGCGTCCTGATGCAAACGGTTTAGAAATGCCTGGCGCCGGTCTTTCAGATCCTTCGTGGCCTGCTCCCAATCCGCGCCTATATCGTGTCCGATGTCGCGCAGCGCTGTCTCGTTCAGCGGTATGTGCATTGCCATCGTGCGGTCGTGATAGGCGGGATAAAGACTCTGTCGGTCCATAGCGAGGCCGACCAGGGCGGCACGCTCCGCCATTGGCCCGAAGAACGCCAGATCGCGATACTCGATCCGCACGTCACCGTCCTGCTTCACTGCGGCTGCAAGTATGTGCGCGGTCACCTTGCAGATCGGACAGAGGAAATCATTGAACGCAACGACGGTCACCGACCCATCCGGGTTTCCAGCCGACCGACCCGTCCGCTGGTCTGCGGCGGTTTGAGCTCTGCCATTTGAAGACATGTCCTGAGCCAAAGGCGCAGTTTCGCGAAGTGCCCAGCTTCCGAGCCATCCCACTGCGGCAAATCCGCTCAGCATGACAAAGTCGCGGCGGTTGAATGCCGTTCGCGGAGATACATCTCCTTGATCGGGGGGAACGTCAGCTGGCACCATTGCTCGATATCCTGACGCGATTTGATGGAAAGCGCAGCACGGCGGCAAAGCCGGCATCATCCAGACGAAATTCCAGAACGCCCTGCGCTGGAGCGATTGCGGCCTCGACGATCGACAGGCCCAGCCCGGTGCCGCCCGACGTGGCGCGAGGGCCACGGTCGAACCTGCGACGCACACGCTCAACCTCCTCCGCCGCGATGCCCGCCCCACAATCGATGACACGCAGCTCCAGTCCAG
>CAZYOU010000223.1:0-1377 GCA_964649315.1 uncultured Stakelama sp.
GCTGTTTTCGGCGGCGACGACCGAGTTCAAGAACCTCGAATTCTTCTACTTCCATAATTGCCCCTATGAGGGCGTATGGAAGGACAACCGTAGGCGGTTTAGCGAGCGCACGCCGATGTGGGATGTGCTTCACAAATTCGGCCATGATTACAAACTGGTGTTCGTCGGCGACGCATCGATGAGCCCCTATGAAATCACCCATCCCGGCGGCTCGGTGGAGCATTTCAACGAGGAATCGGGCGCGGTCTGGCTGCACCGGATGACGACGACCTATCCGGCGGCGGTCTGGCTGAACCCAGTGCCCGAGGAGCAATGGGGCTATTCGCAGAGCGTGCGGATCATCAAGGAACTGCTGACCGACCGGATGTACCCGCTGACACTGGCCGGGCTGGACGATGCGATGCGGGAACTGACGCGGAAGCGGTGATTTGCTTAGCAATGCCGCAGTATCTGTGGTATTAATGTAATACACTTTCTGGAGGCAGAAATGCGGATCCTTTTTCCAGCCATCGCGGTCATCGCATCGCTTGTCGCAGCCCCAGCCTGGGCCGGCGACCTGACGGTCAAGGTCACCGGGATAAAGGCAAAGGGTGGCAGCCTGATCGTTGCAGTCTATGATCAGGCGACTTTGTTTCGTGCCCAGCCCCCATTTTTCGGCACGGCCAAGGTTACCGGGACGGACGACGTGACGGTCACGATCAAAGACGTCGCGGCGGGCGATTACGTGGTATCGGTGCTCCACGATACCAATGACGACGAAAAGATGACAATGGGACCCACTGGCCGCTTTGCCGAGGGCACCGCGCTGACCAACGCCGAAAAGCTGCGCGGCCCACCGACGTTCGAAGTGAACAAGATCAGTATTCCGGCAACCGGCGCCAGCCTAACCCTTGCGATGAGCTACCCTGAGGACCGCGCTGACTGGTAAGTCCATAGGAGGCTGAATCATCACCCCACCCGTTCGTGTCGAGCGAAGTCGAGACACCCTGCGTAGCGTTTGTGGCCCGTCCCTCGACTGCGCTCGGGACAAACGGGTTAAGGTAAATCCACGATGCTCCGCCGCTTCAATAAATAAGATAGGGTTCGCGCGCCTGTGCCCAGGCCGCCTCATCGGGCGTGGTCATCGAGTCCAGATCGCCCGGCCCAGCCGCCGCATCGTCCACCCATTCCCGCAAGCCTGGCCCGCCGTTGATCACGTCGATCGCCAGCTTGCCGAATTCATATTCGTACGGAAAATCGCGCCACAGGTCGTAATCCGGGTAGAGCGCACGGATCGCTTTGAAACCCAGCGCCTGCACCCGCCACGGCTGGAAGGCGGCGTGATCATACCCCGGCCCCTCGGCATGGATATGGACGCCGTTGCACAGCTGCCCGACA
>CAZYOU010000224.1:0-1369 GCA_964649315.1 uncultured Stakelama sp.
AGCGTCTTGGCGCCGACCTCCGAGTTCCAGGCGTAGAAGCCGCGGAAGAACAGGTCGGGTGAGCCGTCCGGCAGGCGACCGGCCTCGATGGGGTTCATATCATCGACGAGGAACACGAACACGTCGCGATCGCTGGCGTAGAGCGTCGTCGTGTCCTTCGAGATGTCGACGCGGGGATTGTAGATCCCGGTCGACCAGTCGAGCACGCCCGGCACCTTCCAGCGCGTGTCTCCCGTGCCGTTGCCGGCGATGCGTTGCACAGCCTCGATCAGTTCGTGGTCGTAGATGCGGCCATAGTCCGGGCCGGTGACGGCGCGCAGTTCAACGCGGCCGTTCTCGATTTCCAGCGTTTTGATCTGCTCGGCGCGGTTCGAGGTCAGGCCGTATTGCAGATTGATGCCGGCGAGCGCCGCCGGAAGATTGCGCAGATAGGCAGCGGGAGCGCCGACCTGGCTCGCCAACTGGCCGAAGCTCCAGTGTGTAGGAGCCACAGGCGCCTCGGCGCCGGGCAGGATCAGCGACAGCCGCTCGGGATCTGTGCGGCTTGCCTCGACATGGATCAGCGCGGTTTCCACCACGCGGGTCCGGCTGCGCTCGGACCGATCGCGCACCGAGCGGGCCAGCTCGCCGAGTGACAGGAAGCGCTCATCGTCGGGCCGCGAGAACCACTCCGATGACACCCGGCCGACGCGCTCGCCGCGCGTGACATCCACCTTGTAGCCGCCGCTGAGATCGCGGCGCGCATCGAGTACCTGCATGTTCATGGGAAAAACTCCATGACGGGCGCCGAAAGCCTCTCTCTCGGCACTTTACCCGTCACGGAAATCCCTTCCGCCCTCTCACTCTAAAGGGGGTGTTGCGGGGGCTCCCCGCAGAAGGGGTCGGCCGAGACCGTGGCTCGGACGCAGGGGAAGACCTTCCCCGTATCGGCCTCGCCCACACGACTTCCTTGAAAACTGTCAGAAAATTGCGTATGTTTCTAACAGGAGAATGACATGACTCGCCTGACCGAACAGATTTTGATGCATGCAACGGGCTTGCCCGAAGGTGTGCCGTTGTCTGCCAAAGGGTTGTTGCATCTCGGAAATCGGGCGGCGGTAGATCAGGCATTGTCGCGTTTGGCCGAGCGCGGACAGCTCATTCGCGCGGGCCGTGGCGTCTATTTGCGGCCCATCACCAGCCGGTTCGGTACGCGCACGCCTTCGGTCGAACAGGCTGTCGAGGCCCTTGCGAGCCAAAAGGGAGAGATCATCGTCTCGAACGGCGCCGCTGCCGCGAACGCCCTTGGCTTGACGACGCAAGTGCCCGTCCGTTCGGTTTATCTGACCTCCGGGCGCAGCCGAAAGATGCACCTCGGCAAGCAGGTCGT
>CAZYOU010000225.1:0-1368 GCA_964649315.1 uncultured Stakelama sp.
TCATTTTTCCTCTTCGAACGTCACCGCGACATCGGCGTTGGCGCTCAGCCGCACGGTGTCGCCTTCGACATCGGCGACGAGCGCAAGCGGGATGTAATGATGATGGTCGCCATGCGGCCCGCTATGCGTCTTGGTGAGCTTGATGCGCTCGCCCTTGATGCCGTCGACCGTGCCGACCGGCACGCCGTCCGCGCCGATAACGGTCATATGGTCCTTGATACGGTCCTTGATCGGGTGGTCGTGCGCCATGATGCCTGCTCCTTGATGATGCCCCCTGAACGCGCGGCCATGCGTTTCGATGCATGCCCCACCCGTTTGAGGAACTGATCATGGATCGCACGCCCACCCGCCCTCTGCCCGCACCTGTTCTGCTGTTGCCGCTGATGCTCGCGCTCGCCGCCTGCGCCCAGCAAGCGAGCAGCGCGGTCGCGCCCGATGCGCCCGGTTTCCTGCTCGGGCTGTGGCACGGGTTCATCTTCCCGGTCGCGGCGATCCTGTCGATCTTCATGCCCGACGTCGCGATTTACGCGGTACCGAACAATGGCGGCTGGTATGATTTCGGCTATTTCATCGGCATCGTGTTTCTGGGTGTTGGCGCCCGCGGCAGCCGCAAGGTCTATGTCGACCGGGTCGTCGTGCGGCGGGAACGCGCATGACCCGCACCCTCGCCCTTTTCACGCCACCCGTCATCATGGCGCTGGTCGCCAGCATCTCGGGTCTTTTGACCGTATTCGTCGTTACCCGTTCGGGGGCTACCGAACAGGGTCGTTATGCCAAGCGCATCGTCGGCACGATGCTCGCGGCGCTCGCCCTGATACTCGGCGGCTTTGCCTATGCCCTTTGGACCTGGAGTAAATAGTTTGACCAATGCATTTGATCTGTTCGGCGTCATCATCGGCCTCAACATCGTCTATATCGGCTGGGTGGTGGGCTTCGTCGCCGGCTCGCCCAAGGGCTTGTCCTCGGGCAAGACCGAAGAACCCGCTGACCGCACCGGCCGCCGCACGATGGGCTTTGGCCTGATCGCGCTGGGCGCCGCTTACACTCTGTTCAGCCTGTACCGATTGCTCTGATCCGTTTCGTCTCGTTTATCTGTAGGAAAGCCAAGCCCATGTCTCTTCTCGAAGCCCGCAAAGCCTATAAGCCCTTCGAATATCCCTGGGCCTATGAGTTCTGGAAGCGCCAGCAGCAGATCCACTGGATGCCAGAGGAAGTGCCGCTGGGCGAGGATTGCCGCGACTGGGCGCAGAAGATTTCGGATCATGAGCGCAATTTGCTGACGCAGATTTTCCGCTTCTTCACCCAGGCCGATATCGAGGTGCAGGATTGCTACCACGACAAATATGGCCGCGTGTTCAAGCCGACCGA
>CAZYOU010000226.1:0-1353 GCA_964649315.1 uncultured Stakelama sp.
TCGCTTCCTCGACCACGCAAGGGCGGTTCACATGGCCGCTGATCTGGAACAGCTTCGTGCCCTTGTTATTCTCCCGCCCGAAGCTGGAAAACCATTCGGGTGAACGCCGCAGGATCGTGGGCGCGACCGCGATCGATTCGACATTGTTGACCGTCGTCGGGCAACCATAAAGTCCCGCGCCTGCCGGGAAAGGCGGTTTCAGGCGCGGCTGGCCCTTCTTGCCCTCCAGGCTTTCGAGCATCGCGGTTTCTTCGCCACAGATATAGGCGCCAGCACCGCGGTGGCAGAACACGTCGAAATCATAGCCGGAGCCGCAGGCATTCTTGCCGATCAGCCCCTTGTCATACGCCTCGGCGATCGCCGCAAACAGCGTCTCGGCCTCACGGATATATTCGCCGCGGATGTAGATGTACGCAGCCCGCGCGCGCATCGCGAAACCCGCGACCAGCGCGCCCTCGATCAGCTTGTGCGGATCGTGACGGATGATCTCGCGGTCTTTGCAGCTGCCCGGCTCGCTCTCATCGGCGTTGATCACCAGGAAGTTCGGGCGATCGGGCTTGGGCTCCTTGGGCATGAAGCTCCATTTGGTGCCGGTCGGGAACCCCGCCCCGCCGCGCCCGCGCAAGCCGCTCGCCTTGATCTGATCGATGATCGTGTCTGGCCCCAGCGCCAGCAACGCCCGGGTATTGTCCCAATCGCCACGCTTCAGCGCCGCCTCCAGCCGCCACGACTGGAAACCATAGACGTTGGTGAAGATACGATCCTTGTCGGCGAGACTCACGCCTTGTTCCCTCCCGAGCGGCTCGAGAAAATGCCGAACCCGCCGAACAGAAAGCCCAGAATGGCCCAGACGACCCAAGCGTCGCCATTGATGAACTTGAACACCGCCAACGCCAGAAAAATGACGCCGATGATTGGCACGCCGGCTTTCACGGGACTCATCGCCCCTGTCCGATCAGCTTTTCGGTGACGAAATAGGCGGCCACGCCCGTGCCGATCACCAGCGCGAGGACGATCAGCCCGAAGGCGAGTTTCAGGATGGCGACCAGCAGGAATACCGCGAGCAGCGCAAATCCAATGGCGATCAGAATGTTCATGGAGTCATTCCTCTACGAGTTCGAGACGCTGCTTCACGCGGCGCATGTCGGTTTTAACGCTATCCACCCCGTGCTGAAGTGCGGCCATATGGGTATCGATCCCAAGCAATCGATGCTCGACCGCCGTCAGCCGCATGCCCTGATTGAGCTGCTCTTCCCGCAAATCACGCAGCTCGGATCGGATGCCTTGCAGCATCTCGGTAATGAAGCGCGTTTCCTCAACCGTCATGCCCATTCCCCGCGATAATCGTGGTTC
>CAZYOU010000227.1:0-1347 GCA_964649315.1 uncultured Stakelama sp.
CATGTTCGAGATAGCTGGTGATCTGCATATTCTCGCCACGCCCGATCGCGCCGATTTCCTCGACGCCCGCGACTTCCTCGGCAAAGCGGACGCAGCGCGTGCACTGAATGCAGCGCGTCATCACCGTCTTGACGATCGGGCCCATATATTTCTCGGTCACCGCGCGCTTGTTCTCGTCATAACGCGACGAGCCGCGACCATAAGCAACCGACTGATCCTGCAAATCGCACTCACCGCCCTGATCGCAAATCGGGCAATCGAGCGGATGGTTGATGAGGAGGAACTCCATCACCCCTTCACGGGCATTCTTCACCATCGGCGAGTTGGTGAAAATCTCCTGGTTCTCGGCAGCCGGCAGCGCGCACGACGCCTGGGGCTTGGGCGGTCCCGGTTTCACCTCGACCAGGCACATGCGGCAGTTACCCGCGATGCTGAGGCGTTCGTGATAGCAGAAACGCGGGATCTCCTTGCCGGCAAGCTCACAGGCCTGCAGCACGGTGGCGCCCTGGGGCACCTCAATCTCAATCCCGTCGACTTTCAGTTTTGGCATATCAGTGCTCAGTATCCATCAGGCCAAGCCGCTTTTCGATCCGATCGACCCGGTCCTTCAGATGAGCGACATCGACTTCCAAGCCGTGAATGGACGTCACGACACCCATCAGCGATGTGATCATGCCGCGCTGATGATCTTCCATCGCCAATAGCCGGGTGCTTTGCGACGTTTGCTCACGACGTACCAGCGAAAGATCCGATTGGATCTTCTTGAGGATGTCCAGCATCAGATCGGCGCGTTCGTCGGTCATTCGGCCGCCGCTAACATCGGTTCACCCGCATCGCCGCGCTTTTCGGCGATGCGACGTTCCATTTCGGGGCGGAAATGCTTGATCAGGCCCTGGATCGGCCAGGCGGCGGCATCACCCAGCGCGCAGATGGTGTGGCCTTCGACCTGCTTGGTGACCTGATACAGCGTATCGATCTCGCTGATATCCGCGTCGCCGGTGCGCATCCGCTCCATCACGCGCCACATCCATCCGGTGCCTTCGCGGCACGGGGTGCACTGGCCGCAGCTCTCGTGCTTGTAGAAGTAACTCAGGCGGCTGATCGCGCGGACGATATCGGTCGATTTATCCATGACGATAACGGCAGCGGTGCCAAGGCCCGAGCCGAGCGCCTTCAGCCCATCAAAGTCCATCGGCGCGTCCATGATTTCCGCCGCGGGTACCAACGGCACCGACGACCCACCGGGGATCACCGCGAGCAGATTATCCCACCCGCCGCGAATGCCGCCGCAATGCTTTTCGATCAGCTCGCGGAACGGGATGCTCATCGCTTCCTCGACCACGCAAG
>CAZYOU010000228.1:0-1315 GCA_964649315.1 uncultured Stakelama sp.
TCGACCTTCTTCTTGTCCTGCGTCGCTTCGCCCACGCCCATGTTGAGCACGATCTTTTCGATCTTCGGGACTTCCATCGCGTTCTTGTAGCCGAACTTCTCGGTCATCGCCTTCACGATAACGTCGTCGTAGCGCGACTTCATCCGCGGCACATAAGCATCAGCCACTGATCGTCTCCCCGGACTTCACGGCCACACGGACCTTCTTGCCGTCCTTTTCTTCAAAGCGGACGCGCGTCGGCTTGCCGGTCTTGGGGTCGGCAATCGCGACCTTCGACACGTGCATTGGCGCTTCCAGCTTCTCCAGGCCGCCCTGCGGGTTTGCCTGGCTCGGCTTCTTGTGGCGGGTGGCGATGTTCACGCCGGCCACGACAACCTTGCCATCCTTCGGGAAGGCGCGGGTGACTTCACCCGTCTTGCCCTTGTCCTTGCCGGACAGAATGACAACCGTGTCGCCCTTCTTGATCTTCGCGGCAGCCATTACAGCACCTCCGGCGCGAGCGAGATGATCTTCATGTGCTTCTTGCCGCGGAGCTCACGCACCACCGGGCCAAAAATACGCGTGCCGATCGGCTCTTCGTTCTTGTTGACGAGCACGGCGGCGTTGGTGTCGAAACGGATCACCGATCCATCGGCGCGGCGAATGTCCTTCGCCGTGCGCACGATGACGGCGCGGTGCACGTCGCCCTTCTTCACCTTGCCACGGGGCTGTGCTTCCTTGATGCTGACGACGATGATGTCGCCCACACCGGCTGTGCGACGCTTCGAGCCGCCCAGCACCTTGATGCACTGCACCCGCTTCGCGCCGCTGTTGTCAGCGACCTCGAGATTGGACTGCATCTGGATCATCGATCCGTTTCCTTCTTCTTCTGGGGCCGATTGCTGACCGGTCCCCGCCTCTATTGTTTAACGCTTACGCGTCCACATCGACCCGGTCAGGCGTGGCGTGGGTGTTGACCCGGTCCAGCACCTTCCACGTCTTCAGCTTGCTGATCGGCGCGATCTCTTCGATGCGCACCGTTTCGCCGGCCTTGAACTCGTTCGCCTCGTCATGGGCGTGATACTTCTTCGAACGACGGATGATCTTGCCGTAGAGCGGGTGCTTCACCTTGCGCTCGACATTCACCACCACCGTCTTGTCGCCCTTGTCGGAGACGATCAGCCCCGTCAGCACGCGCTTCGGCATGTCTAAATTCCTTACTTGGCAGTCGAGCGCGAACGCTCTGACTGCAGCGTCTTGATACGGGCGATGCCGCGACGGACTTCGCGCACCCGGCTCGGCTTTTCGAGCTGGTTGGTCGCGGCCTGGAAACGCA
>CAZYOU010000229.1:0-1269 GCA_964649315.1 uncultured Stakelama sp.
CAAGCTGCCAAGCCTGCGTATCCTTCTCCCGCCGGGAGAAGGGCTGAACTTACGCCGCCGCCTTCACCTCGGCGACGATTTTCCGTGCGGCATCGCCCAGATCATTGGCGGGGACGATCGCGAGCCCCGAATTGGCGAGGATATCCTTGCCCGCCTGCACATTGGTGCCTTCCAACCGAACGACCAGAGGCACCGACAGGTTCACTTCCTTTGCCGCCGCGACGATCCCCTCGGCGATGACATCGCACTTCATGATGCCGCCGAAAATGTTGACGAGAATGCCCTTCACGTTCGGATCTGCGAGGATGATCTTGAACGCGGCCGTCACCTTTTCGCGGTTGGCGCCGCCGCCCACGTCGAGGAAATTGGCGGGGAACATGCCGTTCAGCTTGATGATGTCCATCGTTGCCATGGCGAGACCAGCGCCATTGACCATGCAGCCGATATCGCCGTCGAGCTTGATATAAGCGAGGTCGTATTTGCTGGCTTCGAGTTCGGCGGGGTCTTCCTCGGTCTCGTCGCGCAGTTCCATCAAGTCCTTGTGGCGGAACAGCGCATTGGCATCGAAGCCGACCTTGGCATCGAGCACCAGCAGGCGGTTGTCCGTGGTGACGGCGAGCGGGTTGATTTCGATCTGCGCGGCATCGGTGCCGAGGAAGGCGTCATAGAGCTTCGACGCGACATTGGCGGCCTGTTTGGCGAGATCACCCTTCAGCCCGAGCGCATCGGCAACCGCGCGGCCGTGATGCGGCATGAAGCCGGTCGCGGGATCGACGTCGATCGTGTGGATTTTCTCCGGCGTGTCGTGCGCGACGGTTTCGATGTCCATCCCGCCTTCGGTCGAGACGACCATGCCGATCCGCCCGCTGGCGCGGTTGACGAGGAGCGCCAGGTAGAATTCCTTGGCGATATCAACGCCGTCAGTGACATAGAGCCGGTTGACCTGCTTGCCCTGATCGCCGGTCTGGATCGTGACCAGCGTGTTGCCGAGCATGTCCGTCGCTGCCGCGCGGACTTCATCGGCGCTGCGGGCGAGGCGGACGCCGCCCTTGGCTTCGGGGGGCAGCTCGACGAACTTGCCCTTGCCGCGGCCACCGGCGTGAATTTGCGCCTTCACGACATAAAGCGGCCCGGGAAGCTTGGCTGTGGCAGCCACGGCTTCGTCGACGCTCATCGCGGCAAAACCGGCGGGCACGGGCACGCCGAATTTGGCGAGCAGCTCCTTGGCTTGATATTCATGGATGTTCATGGGGGCCAGCGCCTTTGCAA
>CAZYOU010000230.1:0-1263 GCA_964649315.1 uncultured Stakelama sp.
CGCTGGGCGCGACCGTCCGCTGGGCCACGTGCAACATCTATTCGACGCAGGACCATGCCGCCGCCGCGATTGCTGCGACGGGCGTGCCCGTGTTCGCCGTGAAGGGCGAAAGCCTGGCCGAATATTGGAATTATGTCGGCGACATCTTCAACTGGGACGATGGCACGGGCCAGACCTGCAACATGATCCTCGACGATGGCGGCGATGCGACGATGTTCGCATTGTGGGGCGCCAAGCTCGAAGCCGGTCACAGCTTTCCCGAGCCCGAGAATGAAGAAGAAGTCGAAATGCAGCGCGCGGTGAAGGAATTCATCGCCAAGAAGCCCGGTTACCTCACTGAGACCGTCAAGAATATCAAGGGCGTGTCGGAAGAAACCACGACCGGCGTTCACCGCCTCTATGCCATCGCCAAGAAGGGCGAGCTGCCTTTCCCCGCGATCAACGTGAACGACAGCGTCACCAAGTCGAAGTTCGACAATCTGTACGGCTGCAAGGAATCGCTGGTCGACGCGATCCGTCGCGGCACCGATGTGATGCTCGCCGGCAAGGTCGCGACCGTCGCCGGCTTCGGTGACGTCGGCAAGGGTTCGGCCCAGTCGCTCCGCAACGGCGGCGCCCGCGTTCTCGTGACCGAAATCGATCCGATCTGCGCATTGCAGGCGGCGATGGAGGGGTTTGAAGTCGTGACGATGGAAGAAGCCGTTACGCGGTCAGATATCTTCGTGACGGCAACCGGTAACGCCGATGTGATCACCGCCGATCACATGAAGGCGATGAAGCCGATGTCAATTGTCTGCAATATCGGGCACTTCGACTCGGAAATTCAGATTGCAGCGCTCAGCAATTACAAGTGGACCGAGGTAAAGCCGCAGGTTGATCTGGTCGAATTTCCGGACGGCAAGCAAATTATTATCCTTTCCAAGGGTCGTTTGGTGAATCTTGGGAACGCAACGGGCCATCCGTCGTTTGTTATGTCAGCGAGCTTCACGAACCAGACGCTGGCGCAGATCGAACTGTTCACCAATCCCGAACAGTATGAGAATGACGTTTACGTCTTGCCGAAGCACCTCGATGAGAAAGTCGCGGCGCTTCATCTCGAAAAGCTCGGTGTGAAGCTCACCAAGCTCTCGGAAAAGCAGGCAGGGTATATCGGCGTGCCGGTCGAAGGACCGTTCAAGCCAGACCACTACCGCTACTAAGGTCACGCCCGTCCGGGCGGACAGCAGGGGGTCGCGTTCGGCAACGGGCGCGGCCCTTTTGCGT
>CAZYOU010000231.1:0-1260 GCA_964649315.1 uncultured Stakelama sp.
ACCGGCGGAGGTGGTCGTAATGCGACAACAGCATGATGCCGTTGCGCGCCGCGATTCCGATCACCGTGACGAAGCCGACCAACGACCCGAGCGACAACACGCCCCCGGTCAGTGCCACGCCGACGACGCCGCCGACCAGCACGAACGGCAGGCTGACGCCGACAAGCGCGGTGATCCGGGTTGAGCGGAATTCCAGCCAAACCAGCAGCAAGATACCGACCAGGCATGCAATGCCAATCGTCCACAGCCGCTGCCGCGATTCCTGAAGTGCTGCATATTCGCCGAGCACTTGCGGATGGTATCCGGTCGCAAACGGCACCTGCGCCACCGCCACGTCGACCGCGCGCGCGACCGAGCCGAGATCGGCGCCCCTCACATTGAGCGTCACGTCGATCCGGCGCTGGCTGTTCTCGCGCTTAATCTCGTTGGGCGCGGGCACGACCAGCACATCGGCAACGTCACGCAACCGCACCGGCGCACCGGCGGGCGTCTGGATCATCATGTCGGCAAGCGCATGCTGATCGCTGCGCACTGCGGGTTCCCCCCACAAGGCGACATCGAACGCCTTTTGGTCGCGGTAGATCTCGCCCAGCTTCTGCCCCGCTACCAGCGTCTGTGCCTGCCGCCGCACTTCGCCCGGCGACAATCCAAAAGTAACGAGATCGGCAGGGCGCGGGCGGATCTGAATTTGCGGGACCAGCACTTGTTGCTCGACCTTGAGATCGGCGACGCCTGCGATGCCAGCAACCCGCGCGCGCACGCGTTCGGCGGCAGCACGCAGCTCCTCCTGATCGGGGCCAAAGATGCGCACGACGATGGTTGCGCCTGCGCCCGACAACACTTCCTTGATGCGTTCGCGCAAATAGGTCAGCACATCGCGGTAGAGGCCGGGATAGCCGTCGATCGCCGCCTTGATCTTCGCGACGCTGGCATCGTAGTCGGCCTTCTCGTCCAAGCTTATCCAGAATTCGGTGAAGTTCGGCCCAACGACTTCGTCGGCAGCCTCGGCGCGGCCGATATGCGCGCCAAAATTGCGCACCCCCGGTATCGCGCGCAATTCTTTCGAGGCGCGGATGCTGATGCGGTCCATTGCCTCGATCGAGGTGCCGGGCTTTTCGACGAAGTGCATCAGGAAATCGGTTTCACGGAAATCGGGCAGGAACTGGTCCTTGAAGCCCGCATAGCCGATACCCGAGAGCAGCAGCCCGCCCGCGACGATACCCATCGCGAGGCTCGGTCGGGCGATCAGGCGAGGCAGCG
>CAZYOU010000232.1:0-1251 GCA_964649315.1 uncultured Stakelama sp.
CTTCAGTTGAATTTCAACTCGCCGCCGCGCTTGAACCTCTGGTGCGTTTCGCGCTGGATAATGTTGTGGGTGGCTATGTCTGCATGGTGCCTGCCTCGGCGAAAGGCTTAATGATGCATCAGACGCCCATGATCGATACGGACGAAGTGGAAAACCGTTTAGGTGGTGTTGAAGGGTGGACATTGCTGGATGTGCGCGATGCAGACGAACGGGCCAAATCTGCCATCGACGGATCGCACCATATCTATGTCGGCCAGCTTAACGACCGTTGGCAGGAACTGGACAAGAAGCGCCATTACACCCTGATGTGCGCCAGCGGCATGCGCGCGACGGTCGCCGCAGGGTGGCTGGCCAGCCGCGGTTTTGAAAAGCTCGACATCTATCTTGGTTCGATGGGAGCATGGAAGGCAGCGCATGACTGATCGTATGGATTCAGCCGCATTCTGGGACAGTCGCTTCGCTTCGGAAGACTATGTCTTTGGAACCGAGCCCAATGCATTTGTGCGCCGTGAAGCGGGCCGTTTGACGCGAGGCGGGCGGGTGCTGGCGGTGGCCGATGGGGAAGGGCGCAATGGGGTCTATCTGGCCCAACAGGGCCTGGATGTTACCGCAACCGACATATCCGCCGCCGGAATCGCGAAGGCGCGCAGGCTGGCGCAACAGCGTGGAGTTTCCTTGACGCTGGAGCAGGTTGATCTGGCCGCCTACGACTGGCCGGAGGCTGCATTTGACGCGGTCGTGGCGATCTTCGTGCAATTTGCCGATCCCATATTGCGGGCCAAGATGTTCGCCGGCTTTGCCAGAACTTTGCGGCCCGGCGGCATTCTGCTGCTGGAAGGCTATCGCCCGGAACAGCTGGAATATGGCACCGGCGGGCCGAAAGTGGAGGACAACCTCTATACCGAAAGCATGCTGCGCGACGCCTTCGCCGGGTGGGATATCATTTCCCTGCGAAGCTACGATGCGGATATTCGTGAAGGCAGCGGCCATGGCGGGATGTCCGCACTGATCGATCTCGTCGCGCTGCAGCCCGGCTAGCCTCAGCCGGATCCGTATCCGTATCAGCCACCGGCTGGTTCGACCCTGTCCGTCCCGCCGCCAAGCGCGCGAACAAGGGTGATCGCTGCCCGCTGCCGCGCTGTCTGCACAGTGATGAAGGCCTGTTGCGCAGCCAGGGCGGCAGTTTGTGCGGTCACGACTTCCAGATAGTCCGCCGCGCCATCGCGATAACGGTCCAACGCCAGTTCTTCC
>CAZYOU010000233.1:0-1221 GCA_964649315.1 uncultured Stakelama sp.
AGCGTCTGATAGCCTTCGCTCGCGCTGACGGCGCGCAGGATGTCGATGCGCGAGATGACGGTGCCGTATCCGTTCGATGCCCACCGGACGAACGCGAAGGCGGCCCCGGCGGGGAAGCTGAGGATGCGGCGCCGCCGGTCGAGGATCTGTTCATGGATCGCATGGCCGAAGCGGATCCAGTGTTCGATCTGCTTCTCGCGCCAGACCAGTTCAACCTCGGTGAGCGCGCCCGGAGGTGATGACGTCCGAACGCCCGCTGCGCCATGAATTGCCGTTGCGCTCATGGCGCGTCCCCCTCGGCAGGAAACGCGTCCGCGAGGAGATCGCGCAGCATGTCCGCCACAGTCTGGCCGCGCTGGAACGCAGTGACCTTGATCCGACCGCGCAGGTCCGGCGTGACGTCGATCGTGAGGCGCGCCGTATAGGCGATGGCGTCAGCCCTGCGGCCGCGCGGATCGTCGGCGGCCTTGATCCAGGTGTCCGGGTCGCCGGGCCGCGCGGCGAAGCTGCGCCTGGTCATGGTGCGAGCCTTCCAACTTCGGCGACGAGCGCTGCGATCTCGCGCGTGCCGGCACGCTGGCCATCGAGCTCCGAGATCAGGCGGCCGGATTGCGCGGCATCCGCGAAGCCGACGCGTTGGCCTATCGCGCTCGCCAGCACCGGCGGATCGTGTTCGGCGAGCGCCTTGGCGGTCTCGCGTGCGATAATGGTGCGCGCGCCACAGCGGTTGAGCACGAACCGGGCGACAAGCGACGGGCGGAACAGGCGTGCTTCGCGGAGCAGTGCCAACATCTCGGCTGACGCCCATCCGTCGAAGGGCGACGGCTGAACCGGGATGAGGACGAGATCGGCGGCGAGCAGGGCCGAGCGCATGAGGCCGGCGACCCGCGGGGGACCATCGATCACCACATGATCGGCGCCGCGCGCCAGTTCGGGCGCTTCGCGGTGCAAGGTGTCGCGCGCCAGTCCGATGACGGTGAACCGGCGAGGCAGGCCTTCACGGGCGCGAGCTTCGGACCAGTCGAGTGCGGAACCCTGCGGATCGGCATCGATGAGCATGACGCGTTGATCGCGGTTGGCCCATTCGCCGGCGAGATGGAGGGCGAGCGTCGTTTTGCCGACGCCGCCTTTCTGGTTGAGCAACGCGACGATCATGACCGCGCGCCCCGTCGGCCGCGGGGTGGTTTTCCACCGTCGCCCCGCTCCAACAAGAAGTTAGAT
>CAZYOU010000234.1:0-1195 GCA_964649315.1 uncultured Stakelama sp.
AATCCCATTTTACTTCCGTTTTTCAGGCGTGGACCCTATATGCTGTTCCATGGCTGAAGACACGAACACCCCCCCCAACGTTCCCAACGCCAATGACTACGGCGCCGATTCGATCAAGGTGCTCAAAGGCCTTGATGCGGTCCGCAAGCGACCCGGCATGTATATCGGCGATACCGATGACGGATCGGGTCTGCACCACATGGTGTTCGAAGTGTCCGACAATGCGATCGACGAGGCGCTGGCCGGACATTGCGACCGGATTGACATCACACTGAACCCCGATGGGTCAGTGTCGGTGCAGGATAATGGCCGGGGTATTCCGACCGGCATCCATACCGAGGAAGGCGTCTCCGCCGCCGAAGTGATCATGACCCAGCTCCACGCCGGGGGTAAGTTTGAGAACACCTCAGACGATAACGCGTACAAGGTGTCGGGCGGGTTGCACGGCGTCGGGGTGTCGGTGGTCAACGCGCTCAGCGAGTGGCTCGACCTCACGATCTGGCGCGACGAGACCGAGCATTATATGCGCTTCGCTTTCGGCGATGCGGTGGCACCGCTCAAGGTCGTCGGCCCAGCACCGGGCCGCAAGGGCACGAAAGTCACGTTCTTCCCCTCGCCCGCCACCTTCAAGATCACCGAGTTCGATTTCGACAAGCTCGAGCATCGCTACCGCGAGCTCGCCTTCCTCAATTCGGGCGTCCGCCTATTCCTGTCCGATGCGCGGCATGAGGAGGTGAAGACGGTCGAGCTTTATTACGAGGGCGGGATCGCCGCGTTCGTGAAATATCTCGATCGCAACAAAGTGCCGCTGATGCCGGAGCCGGTGGCGATCAACGGCACCCGCGATGACGTGACGATCGACGTCGCGCTCGAATGGAACGACAGCTACTACGAAAACGTCCTGTGCTTCACCAACAACATCCCGCAGCGCGACGGCGGCACGCATCTGGCCGCCTTCCGCGCGGCGATGACGCGCACGCTCAACAACTATGCCGAAAAGTCGGGCCTTCTGAAGAAGGAGAAGGTGACGCTGACCGGTGACGATATGCGCGAGGGGCTGACCGCGATCGTCTCGGTGAAACTGCCGGATCCGAAGTTCAGCTCGCAGACCAAGGACAAGCTGGTCAGTTCCGAAGTGCGCCAGCCGCTCGAAAGCCTGATGGCGGACAAGCTGGCCGAGTGGCTGGAAGAGAAC
>CAZYOU010000235.1:0-1172 GCA_964649315.1 uncultured Stakelama sp.
GGCACCGGGATCGGCACATTGATGCCGACCATGCCGACATTCACGCGCGCCGCGAATTCACGCGCGGCGTGGCCGTTGCGCGTGAAGATCGCGACGCCGTTGCCATATTGGTGCTGCGAGGGAAGCGAAACCGCTTCCTCGAAATCGGCCGCCCGCACAATCTGGAGCACGGGGCCGAAGATTTCCTCCTTGTAGCTTTCCATCGTCGGCTTGACGTGATCGAACAGGCTGGGGCCGATGAAAAAGCCCTTTTCATGCCCCTGCAGCACGAACCCGCGCCCATCGACAACCAGCTCCGCGCCCTCGTCGACGCCCGTCTGGATCCAGTTTTCCACCCGCGTGCGGTGCGCGGCGTTCACGACGGGGCCGTAATCGGCATCCTTGTCGCTCGATACGCCAATCCGCAGCTTGGCGATGGCGGGTAAGAGCTTTTCGCGCAGCGCTTCGGCCGTCTTGTCGCCGACCGGCACCACCACAGGGAGCGCCATGCAGCGTTCGCCAGCCGAGCCGAAAGCAGCGCCCGACAGTTCCGCGACGACCTGGTCGAGATCGGCATCGGGCATCACCACACCGTGGTTCTTCGCCCCGCCCATCGCCTGTACGCGCTTGCCCGCGGCGACGCCCTGACGGTAGACATAATGCGCGATATCCGACGATCCGACAAAGCTGACCGCGCTGATCGCTGGGTGATCGAGGATCGCGTCGACCATTTCCTTGTCGCCGTGGACCACCTGCAGAATGCCCGCGGGCGCACCGGCTTCTTCCATCAACTGCGCCAGCCGCACCGGCACCGACGGATCACGCTCCGATGGCTTCAGAATAAAGGCATTACCGCACGCAATTGCGACGCCGAACATCCACATCGGGATCATCGCGGGGAAATTGAACGGGGTGATCCCCGCGCCGATGCCCAGCGGCAACCGCATCGAATAGACATCGATGCCAGGTCCTGCCCCTTGGGTATATTCGCCCTTCAACAGATGCGGCACCCCGCACGCGAATTCGATGACGTCGAGCCCACGCTGCACATCGCCGCGCGCATCCGCGACCACCTTGCCATGTTCGGCCGACAGCAGCCGGGCAAGCTCATCGATATTGGCCTCGACCAGCCGTTTGAATTCGAACATCACCCGCGCCCGGCGCTGGGGATTGGTTGCGGCCCAGCCCGGCTG
>CAZYOU010000236.1:0-1139 GCA_964649315.1 uncultured Stakelama sp.
GCCGGGTGGCGGATCAGCCCGGCAAGCACGGCCTTGGCAAGCACGGGATCGATCCCGCTTGCCTTCACGCCCTGCGCCTGCGGGTGATCGCCGCCGGTCGGCGGGGCAGGGCGCCACTTGCCGCCCCTCGCAGCATTGCCGGAAGCGCGCGGCGCATTCCATACACGCGGCGGTGGCGCAAAATGCGCATCGAAGCGCCGCCGGAAATCCGCCAGATATTCCTGCCGCACTGATGGATCGGCAATCGTCTGTGCCAGATCGGCGAGCCGCTTTTTCAGTCCCGCGCGTTCCTCGGGCGTGCCGAGCGGGCCGCTGGCGAGTTCGTCCGCCCATAGCCGATCGACGAGCGGCTGCATCTCGCCGAGCAGCGCTTCGAACGCCTGTGGCCCCTTGGCGCGCACCAGATCGTCGGGGTCCTGTCCCGGCGGCAGCGTGACAAAGGCAAGGCTGCGGCCCGGCGCGAGCATCGGCAGCGCACGGTGGGCGGCGCGGATCGCTGCCTTCTGCCCGGCATTATCGCCGTCGAAGCACAGAATCGGCACCTCGCTCAATCGCCAGAGTCGTTCAAGCTGCGCCTCGGTCAGCGCGGTGCCGAGCGGGGCCACTGCCTCGCCGAACCCTGCCTGTGCCAGCGCGATCACGTCCATATAGCCTTCGACGACAATCACCCGGCCTGACTTCCGGCTCGCCGCCGCCGCCCGATCGAGATTGTAGAGCGTCCGCCCCTTGTCGAAGAGGGGTGTGTCTGGCGAGTTCAGATATTTCGGCTCGCCGTCTCCGATCACGCGGCCACCGAATGCAATCACCCGCCCGCGGGGGTCGCGGATCGGGATCATTAGCCTTCCACGGAACCGGTCATAGGGTTCCTTATCCTCGACCTTGATCAGCAACCCCGCCTCGACCAGCAGCGGATCGCCATAATCCTTTAGCTGCGCCTTCAGCTTGCCGCGGGAATCGGGGGAAAAGCCAAGCCCGAACGCTTTGGCGGTCTCCGCCTTGATCCCGCGCTTCTCCAGCACTGCGCGGACTTCACCGCCCGCGATGCCCATCAGTTGTTCGGTGAACCAGTGCGCGGCCGCATCCATTGCCTCGTACAGCCCCTTGGCCGCTTCCGCCTTTTCGGCAGCGCGCGGGTCCAT
>CAZYOU010000237.1:0-1101 GCA_964649315.1 uncultured Stakelama sp.
CGACCATACCCGATTCAAACCGCTTCACCTGGCGCACGGCGGCGACCTGCTGCTCGATCGAGAGGTTGCGGTGCAGCACCCCGATGCCGCCCAACTGCGCCATCACGATCGCCATATCGGCTTCGGTCACCGTATCCATCGCCGATGACAGCATCGGGATGTTGAGCGAAATGCTGCGCGTCAGCTGGGTGCGCGGGTCAGCCATGCTGGGCACGATATCGCTTTCTGCCGGGTACAGCAGAACGTCATCGAAAGTGAGGCCGAGGCGAATTTCCATGGGTGCCCGTTCCTGAAGGTTGGGGAGGACGTGGCGGCCCATGTAACCAAAGCTTCCCCACGGCGCTAGACTCGACGTTGTGCAATCACCGTCTTCACGCGAGCCGACTGGTCGACACCATACCAACCGACTAACGAACACGTTGTAATGTTGGAAATCATTTGCGACGGATCATGATCTGCATCGCCGAAATTCAACCATATCAATCTGCGCCATCCTTTAGGAAAAACCGTCCCGATTTTTTTCAACTGGTCATCACTTTTATCACCTTTCGATCCTGCCGGTCTGTCGGAAGAGCCAGTCGCATTCCGCTGTAAGCGCGCTGGAATGGTGGTAAGATTGGCTGTCGAGACTGACCAACGAGCCGTTCACACACGGCGCACAGGAGTTTTTGGTAATGGAAGTGATGTTGGGGCTGATCGGTGGCCTGCTGGTACTCGTGATCGGATACCTGCTGGCGAGCGTGAAAATGGTCCGTCAGGGCTATCAATATACGATCGAGCATTTCGGGCGCTTCACCGCGGTCGCGCGGCCTGGCCTGAACTTCTATCCCGCGTTTTTCTACGGCGTCGGCCAGCGCATCAACATGATGGAGCAGGTGCTCGATGTGCCGCAGCAGGAAATCATCACCAAGGATAACGCGATGGTCGCGGTGGACGGGGTGGTGTTCTTTCAGGTGCTCGACGCTGCCAAGGCCGCTTATGAGGTGAGCGATCTGTTCGTCGCGATCATGCAGCTCGCCACCACCAACTTGCGCACCGTGATGGGATCGATGGACCTCGACGAGCTGCTGTCGAAGCGCGACGAGATCAACGCGCGGCTGC
>CAZYOU010000238.1:0-1097 GCA_964649315.1 uncultured Stakelama sp.
GCTGCTCGGCGCTGCCTGGCTGATCTGGAAAGTCGAAGGTAGCGCAGAGGCGCATGCCCGCCGACTGGCGCTGTGGGCGGGGGCAGGCACGCTGGTCGCGATGGCGGCCGTCAGCGCCGCCACCCCGTTCCTGCAGTTCGAATATTGGAAGCGCTGGTTCGACATGCCCGGCGTGCTGGCGACGGCGCAGGTGCCGCTGCTTACCGCGATCGTCGCTGTCCTGTTTTTCCGCAAACTGCGCGGCGGTGCCACCGCTGCACCGTTTCTGCTTGCGCTGGCCCTGTTCGCGTTAGGATTTGCAGGACTTGGCATCAGCCTATTTCCTTACATCGTGCCCGACAGCATCACCATATGGGATGCCGCCGCGCCCGAGCGGAGCCAGATATTCATGTTGGTAGGGACCGCGATCATCATGCCGGTCATCCTTGCCTATACTGGATGGGCCTATTGGGTCTTTCGTGGCAAAGTTGGCACGCACGGCTATCACTGATGAAGTATACGCCCTTTTGGAAGCGGCTGGGATGGATGGCGCTGATCTGGACCGGGAGCGTTGTTGCGCTCGGTGCAGTATCGATGATTCTGCGCTTCTGGCTGAAGCCCTGATATCGACAGGCAGTCAGTTTTCGCCATAAAGGTCGCGCTGCGAACGATCGATCTCGTCAGCATAGCGTTTGCGAACGTATTTTTCGGTCAGCATACCCAAAATCCGTCGATCTTCATCGACAACGGCTAGATCGTCGGCTCCACTCACGTCGAATGCTTCCATGATTGAAGCGATCGACATTTCAGGTGACAGCACGACATTCTGGAGGATAGCCAACTCGGAGATGGCCCGCTCCGCCGAGCCCAAATCTGCAAAGACGGCCGCAGTCGGCACCAGGCCCGCGTAGAGGCCTGATCGGTCCTGCAGGAGTACCCGGCTCGTCGAACCCAACGGGAAGGGGGCATCGCAGAATCTGGTCGTAAACGTACGCTAAGCTTCTGACTGGCGGTTTTGTGTGCGTAATGGACGGAATCCATCTTCCGGAAATTTCATATCACCCCAGAGGTAATCGCCGGTGAGGCTGATGTGCTCCCAGCCCAAGGGCGCCGCATGG
>CAZYOU010000239.1:0-1096 GCA_964649315.1 uncultured Stakelama sp.
TTGTCGATGTCGGTCTTGAACTGGTACTCGGCCCGCGCGCTGAAGATGAACGGCGGGGTCGCCAAGGCCGATCTGGGGACGGAAGATATCGAGGCGGTGCGGCGCGGCAGCGTCAACCTCATCCGGCATATCGAGAACGTGCGCCAGTTCGGCGTACCGGTGGTGGTGGCGATCAACCACTTCACCAGTGATACCGATGCGGAGATCGCCGTGCTGCACGAGGCTGCGGCGGCACAGGGTTGCGCGGCGCATGTCTGCCGGCATTGGGCCGAGGGCGGGGCAGGGGCGCAAGACCTGGCGCGCACGGTAGCGGCGCTGGCGCAGGCCGATACCGCGCGGTTCGAACCGCTCTATGCCGACGATTTGCCGCTGATCGACAAGATCACCGCTGTTGCCACCCGCATCTACCGGGCTGAATCAGTTGCCGCATCGCCCGCGATCCTCGCGCAGCTCGCGCGGTGGGAAGAGGCCGGATACGGCCACCTTCCGGTGTGCATGGCCAAGACCCAGTACAGCTTTTCGGCCGATCCGGCCCTGCTGGGTGCACCAGCGGGGCATGTGCTGCCGGTGCGCGAGGTTAGACTGAGCGCTGGCGCGGGGTTCGTCGTCGCGATCTGCGGCGAGATCATGACCATGCCGGGATTGCCCAGGGCGCCAGCCGCCGAGACAATCGGGTTTGATGCGAATGGCGAAATCGAGGGGTTGTTCTGAAAACGCCATCCCCTCCCGCTTGCGGGAGGGGACAGAGGTTCCGGATCAACCGTTCACATCGGCCTGCGTCACCGGGACGATCCGGATTTCAACCCGGCGGTTCTGCGCGCGGCCATCTTCGGTGGTGTTCGATGCAACCGGCTGCGTCTCGCCGAAGCCGCGCGTGGCCAGTCGCGCGGGCTGGACACCACGGGTCGACAGATAGCTAGAGACCGACTGTGCGCGGCGTTCGGACAGCGTCTGGTTATAGGCGTCGCTACCGGTTGAATCGGTATGGCCATAGACGTCGATATAGCTGCTTTCATACTGCACCAAAGTCGCCGACACGTTATCGAGCGTCGTGCGGAATTCGGGCTTCACGCTCGAGCTGTCGACATCGAATGTC
>CAZYOU010000240.1:0-1054 GCA_964649315.1 uncultured Stakelama sp.
AAAAGCCGATCTTCGGCTATCTCGGCATGGCCTATGCCATGGTCGCGATCGGCGTGGTTGGCTTCGTCGTGTGGGCGCACCACATGTTCACCACCGGCCTCAGCGTGAACGTGAAGATGTATTTCACTGCCGCCACGATGATCATCGCCGTGCCCACGGGCATCAAGATCTTCAGCTGGATCGCGACGATGTGGGGTGGCTCGATGAGCTACAAGACACCGATGATGTGGTCGATCGGCTTCATCTTCATGTTCACGGTCGGCGGCGTGACCGGCGTCGTGCTCGCCAATGGCGGCATCGACGATTACATGCAGGACACTTATTACGTCGTCGCGCACTTCCACTATGTGCTGTCGCTCGGCGCGGTGTTCAGCCTGTTCGCTGGCTTCACCTACTGGTTCCCCAAAATGTCGGGCAAGATGCTGAGCGAGCCACTTGGCCAGCTCCACTTCTGGACGTTCTTCCTCGGCGTGAACGTGCTGTTCTTCCCGATGCACTTCCTGGGTCTGCAGGGCATGCCGCGCCGTATCCCGGACTATACCGGCGAATATGCGACCTATAACTATGTCGCGACGGTCGGGTACATGATCATGGCAACGAGCATGATCGTGTTCTTCGTCAACGTGTTCATGTCGCTGCGGTCGGGCAAGCCGGCGGGTGACAACCCATGGGGCGAAGGTGCGACGACGCTGGAGTGGACGCTGTCGAGCCCACCACCCTTCCACCAGTTCGAAACGCTGCCCGTGATCGAGGACGCCCCCAAGCACTGATGTGCTGAACCCCCTCCCGCCCGTGCGGGAGGGGAGGAAATTGACATGACGACGACCACCATTGCCCATCCGATCCCAGCCGACTGGCGGGATTTCCTTGCGCTTACCAAGCCGCGGGTGATGCGTTCGGTTGTCTTCACGGGGCTGTGCGGGATGCTGGTCGCCCCGGTCAGCCTGCCCCCGGTGATTGCCTTTACCGCGATCCTCGCGATTGCGATTGCGGCGGCGGCGGCGGGTACGCTCAACCAATGGTATGAAGCCGATATCGATGCGCTGATGAAGCG